>NZ_JBIVNJ010000048.1:0-45973 GCF_044753585.1 Streptomyces sp. NPDC088354
CCACCCCCCAGATCATGCGGACTACAGGGGGGAACAGTCATGCCGTCCCAGAGGCCGGGCACCCCATTGCGGGGCTGATCAACAAGGTAATGGGGACTCCGGTCACTTCGCTTTGCCGACCTTTTACAATACGATACGGTCCCGTATCGAAATTCAGGTCTAGCGTGGAACCATGTCCGCCGACGTGCCGCAGATCCGGCCCCTCAGCGTCCCGGAGGCGGTCCATCGCCGCCGCTGGGCCATCCTCAGCGTCCTGTTGCTCAGCCTCCTCGTGGTGGTGCTGGACAACTCGATCCTCAACGTGGCGATGAAGACGATCGCCGAGCCCGCCCCCACCGGCCTGGGTGCCACCCAGAGCCAGCTGGAATGGGCGATCAACTCCTACACCCTGGTCTTCGCCGGCCTGCTCTTCACCGCCGGCCTGCTCGGCGACCGGCTCGGCCGCAAGAAGGTGCTGCTCTTCGGCATGGTCGTGTTCGGCATCGGATCGGTGCTGTCGGCCTTCGCCGGCTCCTCCGGGGAGCTGATCGGCTTCCGCGCCGTCATGGGCTTCGGCGGCGCCTTCGTCATGCCGGCCACCCTCGCCATCATCATCAACGTCTTCGAACGCGAGGAGCAGCCCAAGGCGATCGGTATATGGACCGGCGCCGTCGGCCTGGCCATCGCGATCGGCCCGGTCACCGGCGGCCTGCTGCTGCAGCACTTCTGGTGGGGCTCGGTCTTCCTGGTCAACGTGCCGATCATCCTGGTCGCGCTGGTGGCGATGGTGCTGCTCGTCCCCGACTCCCGCGACCCGCGGCCGGGCCGGCTCGACCCGATCGGCGTGCTGCTGTCCATCGTCGGCCTCGTGCTGCTGGTGTACGGCATCATCAAGGGCGGCCAACTGGCCGACTTCGGCGCCCCGGAGGCCTGGACGACCATCGTCGGCGGTCTGCTGATCCTCGGCGCGTTCGTCTGGTTCGAGGCGCGCAGCACACACCCCGCCTTCGACGTGGCGTACTTCCGCAACCCGACCTTCTCGGCCTCGGTCTCCGCGATCGGCCTGGTCTTCTTCGCGCTCATGGGCGTGACGTTCTTCATGGTCTTCTACATGCAGAGCGTGCGCGGGTACAGCGCGCTGGAGTCCGGGCTGCTGCTGCTCCCGCTGGCCGTCGCCCAGCTGATCTTCGCGCCGCGGGCCCGGCTCGTCGTCGACCGCATCGGCGCCCGGGCCACCTGCGGCGCCGGCCTCGGGCTGATCGCGCTGTCCTTCCTCGGCTTCCAGCTGCTGGACGGGGACAGCCCGATCTGGATCCTGGAGCTGCTGTTCTTCCTGATGGGCACGGCCATGGCGCACGTCATGCCGCCCGCCACGGTCGCGATCATGTCCTCGCTGCCGCGCGAGAAGGCGGGCTCGGGCTCCGCCGTCAACAACACCTTCCGGCAGGTCGGCGGCGCCCTCGGCGTGGCAGTCCTCGGCTCCGTGATGTCCACGGTCTACCGTGACGGCATCAAGGACCATCTGACCGGCCTCCCCGCCGGTGTACAGCACCAGGCCGGCGAGTCCATCGAGGCCACCCGTGCCGTCGCCGAGCACATGGGCCCCGCGGGCAAGGCGCTCATCGGCCCCGCCACCGACGCGTTCATCCACGCCATCCACGTCACCGCCTGGGCCTCGACCGCCGTCGCCCTGCTCGGGATGGTCGTCGTGCTGCTCTTCCTGCCGCGCAAGAACGCGGGGACGCGCCCCGCGGGCGGCGAGGAGCGTGAGGCCCGTCCGGTCGAGGTAGGCCGATGACGGTGCCGGTGCCGGTACCTGCGACGCCCGCGCGGGAGCACTCCGAGGCCGGACGGCCCCGGTGCCCGCGCGGGCGTCCGCGCAGCGCCGAGGCCGACTCGGCGATCGTCGAGGCCGTGCTCCGGCTCATCGAGGAGGGCGCCACCATCGGCGGGCTGTCCATGGAGGGCATCGCCCGCGCCGCGGGCGTCGGCAAGTCCACCGTCTACCGGCGCTGGCCCGGCAAGGACGCCCTCATGCTCGACGTCCTGCGGTCCCTGGACGAGACCGCGCCCGAGCTGGCCGGGGTCTCGGTCCGGGACGACCTGGTGACCTGTGTGGAGTTCATACGGCGCCGCGCCCTGGTGAAGCGGTCGTCCGCGCTCATGCGCAACGTCCTCGCCCAGTTCCAGAACGTTCCCGAGCTGTGGGCGGCCTACCACGACACGGTCATCGTCACCCGCCGCCGGCAGGTCGCCGAGGTCCTGGCCCGCGGTATCCGCGAGGGCGAACTCCGCGACGACATCGACCTGGAACTCCTCAGCGACCTCTTCGTCGGCCCTATGCTCTCGCGCGTGATGCTGCGCCCCGAGGCGTCGCTGCCGGACGGACTGTCCGAGCAGATCGTGGACTCGGTGCTGCGCGGCGTGCGGGCGGTGCGCTGAAGGGGGGCGTAACGGGCGGAATGTGCCCGTTGTGTCACAGGCGCCCACGTGCCGCCCCTCGCGGGAACCCGCCGCCCGGCGCGCCCCGTCCTTCACGTGTCGATCCCCTATGGTCGACTGAGCACTTCGCAAGACAGTGAGGACTTCCCTTATGGCGCAGGCGTACGACGCGGATGTGACCACCGAAGGCGGCGGGGAGCCGCGACGCGGGTCCGGCGCGGCGGGACGATTCCGGCGTTGGGTCAAGAAGTTCAGGGACGGCATGTGGCGGCGCGGCATCATCACCGCCGTACTGGCCGTCCTCACAGCTGTGGTGATGGGCTTTCACGGGGCGCTGCCCAACCGGATCGGCAACGTGGGCAGCCTGCTGGAGACCTTCCTTCCGTGGGTCGGGCTGGCGATCCCGGTACTGCTCGTGGTGGCTCTGCTCCGGCGCTCGGCGACCGCGCTGATCGCGCTCCTGCTGCCGGTGCTGGTCTGGGTCAACTTCTTCGGCGGTCTGCTGTCCGACAAGCACACCGGTGGCGGCGATCTGACCGTGCTCACGCACAACGTCAACGCCGACAACCCCGACCCCGCCGGCACCGCCCGCGACCTCATCGCCTCCGGCGCCGACGTGATCGCCCTGGAGGAGATCGCGGCCGGCCAGGCACCGTCGTACGAGAAGGGACTGAAGGGCACTTACCGCTATCACTCCGTGCAGGGCACGGTCGGGCTGTGGAGCAAGTACCCGCTCACCGGCGTGCGCCCGGTCGACATCGGGCTCGGCTGGGTCCGCGCCATGCGGGCCGCGATCACCACGCCGGACGGGAAGGCCGCGGTCTACGTCGCCCATCTGCCCTCGGTGCGCGTCAAGTTCAACGCGGGCTTCACGGCGGGGGAGCGGGACCACAGCGCCGACGACCTCGGCGAGGCCATCGCCGGCGAGAAGGTGCCCGACGTGATCCTCATGGGCGACCTCAACGGCACCATGAACGACCGCGCCCTCGCCAACATCACCTCGCAGATGCGCTCCACGCAGGGCGCCGCCGGCCACGGGTTCGGCTTCAGCTGGCCCGCCGACTTCCCGATGGCGCGGATCGACCAGATCCTCGTGAGGGGCGCGGAGCCCACCGACTCCTGGGTGCTGCCGCCGACCGACAGCGACCACCGGCCGGTCGCCGCCAAAGTGGCACTTTCGTAGCAAGAGGGCTTAACACGCCGTTCGTCTGTGGGTGACACCACGGGAAGAATGGTCGGGGAGAGTTTGTTCCGCAGATAAACTTATAGGGCTCCCCGCCCCCCACCTCCCCGGAAGGGTCGCTCATGCCTCTCGCCCTGCTCGCACTGGCGATCAGCGCATTCGGCATCGGTACGACGGAGTTCGTGATGATGGGCCTGCTGCCCAACGTCGCCGACGACCTGCACACCTCCATCCCGACCGCCGGCTACCTCGTCTCCGGCTATGCCCTCGGTGTCGTCATCGGCGCGCCCCTGCTGGCCGCCCTCACCACGCGCATGCCGCGCAAGGCCCTGCTCATCATGCTCATGGGCCTGTTCACGGTCGGCAACACCCTGTCCGCGCTCGCCCCCGGCTTCGGCTGGCTGCTGGCCGGACGCATCCTCGCCGGGCTGCCGCACGGAGCCTTCTTCGGCGCCGGCGCGGTCGTGGCGGCCGGCATGGTCGACCCGGCGCGCAGGGCCCGCGCGGTCTCGCTCATGATCGCCGGGCTCACCGTCGCCAACATCGTGGGCGTCCCCGCGGCCACGCTCATGGGCCAGCACCTGGGATGGCGGGCCACCTTCCTCACCGTCGGCGTGATCGGTCTCGTCGCCATGGCCAGCATCGCGCTCCTCGTCCCGCGCATGCCCGTGGCGCCGGGCGGCGGACTGCGGCACGAACTGTCGGCCTTCCGCAACGCACAGGTCTGGCTGGCGCTGGCCACCACGATCTTCGGCTTCGCCGCGGTCTTCACGGTCTACAGCTACGTCACGCCGCTGCTCACCGAGGTCGCCGGGTTCGGCGACGGCAGCGTCACGATCGTGCTGGCGCTCTTCGGCGTCGGCGCCACCATCGGCAACCTGCTCGGCGGGCGCCTCGCCGACCGGGCGCTGCGGCCCGCCCTGCTCGGCAGCCTCGCGGCGCTCGCGGTGGTCCTGCTGCTGTTCACGGTCACCTCGCACGCGCGGTGGAGCGCGGCGCTGAGCGTCGTCCTCCTCGGGATCGCCGCGTTCGCCGCGGGCTCGCCCCTGATGATGCTCGTCATGGACAAGGCCCGGCACGCCCCCGGGCTGGCCTCCGCCGCGAACCAGGCGGCGTTCAACCTGGCCAACGCGGGGGGTGCGTGGCTCGGCGGGTTCGTCATCGCGAGCGGGCTCGGCTACGTCGCGCCCGCGGTCGCGGGCGCGGGGCTCGCGGTGAGCGGAGTCGTGATAGCGGGGGCGGCGGTGCTGCTCGAGCGCCGTTCCGGGGGGTCCGCGTCGCGGGTGGTGGCGGCGGGGGCGGTGCGGGGGGCGCCCGAGCGCGTCGGCTAGCGCCGGGCTGTCCGGGTAGGTTTTTTCCCCGCCCTCCCGCCCGTGTGCCCTGTGAGGTCTGGGCGCCCCGGCGCGCGTTTTGTGGGGTGCCGGGTGCGGGGCCTCCGGGGCTGGGCATTCTGGACAGCACATTTAGGTGCCTCCGGCACCCTCAACTGATCACCCCGGGTCATGCACCCAAATATGCTCCACAGTCCAGAACGCCCACCCCTACGACCCCGCCCCCTCCGTTTCGTCATGCGCCTGATCCCCGGTGGGGGGTAGTGGCGGCACCGTGCCCGGGGCCGCCCGTTGGCGCAGCGCCGTCCGAGGGGGCCAGCCCTCTCGCGGCAAGCCGAAGGGGCGGAGTCAGGCAACCACAATCACCCGGACCGCCCCCACCCCCCTCCGGCGCGGTCCGCGGGGCCAGCGCTCGCGCGGCAGGCCGCCGGGGCAGAGTCAGGCAACCGCGGTCACCCGGACCGCCCCCACCCCCCTCCGGCGCGGTCCGAGGGGGCCAGCGCTCGCGCGGCAGGCCGCCGGGGCAGAGTGAGGCGACCGGGGTCACCCGGACCGCCCCCACCCCCTCCGGCGCGGTCCGCGGGGCCAGCGCTCGCGCGGCAGGCCGCCGGGGCGGAGTCAGGCAACCGCGGTCACCCGAACCGCCCCCACACCCCCACCGGGGATCAGGCGCATATGGAGACGGAGGGGGCGGGGTCGGAGGGGTGGATGTTCTGGACGGTGCGGGATATTTGTGCGCGCCATCCGGGCAGGGACGGGATGAGCAGGTGCTGGAAACGCGCGTAAATATCCCAGTCCAGGACGTGCAGCCCCGGAGGCCCCGCACCCGGCCCACCCCGTACGCGCGTCGGGGCGCCCAGACTTCACGGGGCACACGGGCGGGCGGGCGGGGAACAAGCCTCCCCGGTCCGGACGCGAAGCGTCAGGCGTGTTCGCGCCAGCGATTCGTGATCGGAAGCCGCCGGTCCTTCCCGAACCCCTTCGCCGAGATCTTCGTCCCCGGCGGATACTGCCGCCGCTTGTACTCCGCCGTGTCCACCATCCGCAGCACCTTCGAGACGAGCTCCGCGTCGAACCCGGCGGCGACGATCGCGTCGCGCCCCTGGTCCTGGTCGACGTACATCGCCAGCATCCGGTCCAGCACGTCGTAGTCCGGCAGGGAGTCCGTGTCGACCTGACCGGGCCGCAGTTCCGCGCTCGGCGGCTTGGTGAGGGAGTTCTCCGGGATCGGCGGGGTCTGGCCGCGCTCGCCTGCCGCCTCGTTCCGCCAGCGTGCGAGGCGGAAGACGGTGGTCTTGTAGACGTCCTTGATCGGCCCGTACGCGCCGACGGAGTCGCCGTACAGGGTGGAGTAGCCCACCGCGAGCTCGCTCTTGTTGCCCGGGGCGAGGACGATGTGCCCCTCCTGGTTGGAGATGGCCATGAGCATCGTGCCGCGGAGCCGGGACTGCAGGTTCTCCTCGGCGAGGCCGGTGAGCCCGAGGGCGCCCATGTAGGCGTCGAACATCGGGGCGATGGGGACGGTGCGGAAGTTGAGCCCGGTGCGCCGGGCGAGCTCGGCGGCGTCGTCCTTGGAGTGGTCCGAGGAGTACCGCGACGGCATGGAGACGCCGTACACGTTGGCCGCCCCGACCGCGTCGCAGGCGATGGCCGCGACGAGGGCCGAGTCGATGCCGCCGGACAGCCCGATGAGCACCGAGCGGAAGCCGTTCTTGGCGACGTAGGCACGCAGGCCGACCACGAGCGCGGTGTAGATCTCCTCGTCGTCGCCGAGCCGGGGCGCCTCCTCGCCGCGGACCTCCGGCTCGTAGGCCGGGAGCGGCTCGGCGGAGAGCGTGACGTGCTCGATCTCCAGACCGTCGTCCGCGATGCCGCCCGGCACCTTGGCGGGGTCGGCGGCCGGCAGGTCGAGGTCGAGCAGGACGCAGCCCTCCTCGAACTGCGGGGCGCGCCCGATCACGTCGCCCTCGGCGGAGACGACGATCGAGTCGCCGTCGAAGACCAGCTCGTCCTGGCCGCCGATCATCGCGCCGTAGGCGAGGGTGCAGCCGGCCTCCTGGGCCCGCTTGCGCACCAGCTCCAGCCGGGTGTCGTCCTTGGCGACCTCGTACGGGGAGGCGTTGATCGCGACCAGCAGACCGGCCCCCGCGGTGCGGGCGGCGGGCACACGGCCGCCGTCCTGCCAGAGGTCCTCGCAGATGGCGAGGGCGACGTCGACCCCGTGCACCCGGATCACCGGCAGGGTGTCACCGGGCACGAAGTAGCGGAACTCGTCGAAGACGCCGTAGTTGGGGAGGTGGTGCTTGGCGAACTTCAGCACGACCTTCCCGCCGTGCAGCACGGCGCCCGCGTTGCGGGGCGAGCCGGCCGGCTGGCCGTAACGCGGCTGGGCCTTCTCACTGCGGTCGAGGTAGCCGACGATCACCGGCAGGTCCCCGAAGCCCTCCGCGGCCAGGCGGGCCGCGAGCTGCTCCAGGGCGGTCCGGCTGGCTTCGACGAAGGAGGAGCGCAGCACGAGATCCTCGACGGGGTACCCGGTCAGCACCATCTCGGGGAACGCCACGAGGTGGGCTCCCTGTTCGGCGGCGTGCCGGGTCCAGCGCACCACCGACTCCGCGTTGCCGGCGAGGTCGCCCACGGTGGAGTCGATCTGATTCAGAGCGAGGCGTAGTTGAGGCACGGCGCCCAGTGTAATCGTCAGACCGACGCGATGTCCGGCTGCGCGCTGTGTGGCGCGGCCCACGTCTTGTCGTTCCGACTGTCGGAGCGGCGCGACGGATGCGTAATCTGGTCGAAACCGCGGCGGGTGATACTGGCGTGCCCCGCCATGCCTATTGGCTGTGGTGCACAGGTGGTATGACCTGCAAGGATGTAGCTATGGACAAGCAGCAGGAGTTCGTTCTCCGCACCCTTGAGGAGCGGGACATCCGCTTTGTGCGGCTTTGGTTCACGGACGTGCTGGGCTATCTGAAGTCCGTGGCGGTCGCGCCGGCCGAGCTGGAGCAGGCCTTCGACGAGGGCATCGGCTTCGACGGCTCGGCGATCGAGGGCTTCGCCCGGGTGTACGAGTCCGACATGATCGCCAAGCCGGACCCCGGCAGCTTCCAGATCCTGCCCTGGCGCGCCGAGGCGCCCGGCACCGCCCGGATGTTCTGCGACATCCTCATGCCGGACGGCTCCCCGTCGTACGCGGACCCGCGCTTCGTCCTCAAGCGGTCCCTGGCCAAGGCCTCCGACCTGGGGTTCACCTTCTACACGCACCCCGAGATCGAGTTCTTCCTGCTGAGGAACCTGCCGCTGGACGGCACCGTCCCGGTCCCGGCCGACAACTCCGGCTACTTCGACCACACGCCGCAGAACGTGGGCCAGGACTTCCGCCGGCAGGCGATCACGATGCTGGAGTCGATGGGCATCTCGGTGGAGTTCTCCCACCACGAGGGCGCCCCCGGCCAGCAGGAGATCGACCTGCGCTACGCGGACGCGCTGTCCACCGCCGACAACATCATGACCTTCCGGCTGGTCATGAAGCAGGTCGCGCTGGAGCAGGGCGTGAACGCCACCTTCATGCCCAAGCCCTTCAGCCAGCACCCCGGCTCCGGCATGCACACCCACCTGTCCCTCTTCGAGGGCGACCGCAACGCCTTCCACGAGTCCGGCGCCGAGTACCAGCTCTCCAAGGTCGGCCGCTCCTTCATCGCCGGGCTGCTGAAGTACGCCGGCGAGATCTCCGCGGTCACCAACCAGTGGGTCAACTCCTACAAGCGCATCTGGGGCGGCGCCAACCGTCCCGCGGGCGCCGGCGGCGAGGCCCCCTCGTACATCTGCTGGGGCCACAACAACCGCTCCGCGCTGATCCGCGTCCCGATGTACAAGCCCGGCAAGACCGGCTCCACCCGCGTCGAGGTCCGCTCCCTCGACTCAGGCGCCAACCCCTACCTCGCCTACGCCGTACTCCTCGCGGCCGGCCTCAAGGGCATCGAGCAGGGCGCCGAGCTCCCCCCGGGTGCCGACGACGACGTCTGGGCCCTGTCCGACGCCGAGCGCCGCGCTCTCGGCATCGAGCCCCTGCCGCAGAACCTCGGCGAGGCCATCCACCTCATGGAGCGCAGCGAACTGGTCGCCGAGACGCTCGGCGAGCACGTCTTCGACTTCTTCCTCCGCAACAAGAAGCAGGAGTGGGAGGAGTACCGCTCCGAGGTCACGGCGTTCGAGCTCCGCAAGAACCTCCCGAACCTCTAGCCCGTCCGGTCCGGGCCGACGGCGTGAAGCCGCCGGCCCGGCGCCGCGTCGCGCACCCTGGGCCGTACCGTGCTGGAGTGGCCACGTCCGAAGAGGAGTCTCATGGCCGGACGCAGTACGAGCCGCTCCCCGACCGGTGCGCTCACCTACGCCGCTGTCGGGGCGACGCGCCCCGCGCAGGAGCCGTGGTCGCCGGAGGGCGCGGGCCTGCGCCCCTTTTCCCGCACCGTCGTCATCGGCCACGGGGACGCGGACTGGCGCGCCGCGGCGGACGCCGTGCTGCGCTGGGGCGTCAAGCGGCGCAGCGGCTTCACCGTGACGGGCTGTGACGGCGCCGGTGAGCGGGTCGCCGCGGGAGCCGAGTACTGGATCACCGCGGGCCTCGGCCCGTTCGCCGTGCGGGAGCCCGTGCGGGTGGTGGCGGTGGTGGACGCACCTGAGCGATGCGGCTTCGCCTACGGGACGCTGCCCGGGCACCCCGTCTCCGGCGAGGAGGCCTTCGTGGTCCACCGCTCCCCGGACGGCGCGGTCTCACTGACGATCCGCTCCCTGACCCGCGCCGCTCCGCACGGTCCGTGGCGGGTCCTGTTCCCGGTGCTGCTCCTGGCGCAGCGGTTCTTCCGGCGGCGTTACCTACGGGCCCTGACGGCGTGCACCTGAAGGGGGCTACGCGTCACCCTCGGACGTCCAGCAGTCGCTCGTGCTGGCGGCGCGCGACGGCCTCGGGCACCGCCACCGGATCGCCCTCACCCTGCGGCAGCAGGAACTGCGACAAGGTGCCGCCGGTGCGGACGACGGACTCCACATTGCCCTTGCCACCGGGCGCGGACGCGTTCGTGATCAGGTAGGACACCGCCTCGTCGCCGGCCTCGACGGGTGCCACGTCCTTGACCGTGAAACCGTACTCCCAGCCCGCGGCGGACCTGGCCCTGAAGCCGCCGCACTCGGGCACCGCCTCCTTGAGCTCCGCCACCCAGGCCCGCGCCTCGGCCTCGGTGTGGCTGCTCAGCGCCAGGCTCCCCGACGTCGTCCCGCCGGCGCCGCGCACGCCGTCCAGCGTCTCCCACACCAGCGCCTTTCGCGCGTGGCGCGGACGCGCACTCATCATGTCGGCCAGCGGCTGGCACCTGGGCGGCGACGCGGTCACCACATCGTCCGGGTCGAACAGCGGCATCCCCGGCCCGACGTCGGCACTGAGCCCCGGAACGTCCGAGTCCCGGAGCAGGGCCCTCGTCAGCTCTCCCTTGCCCAGCGACCTGTCTTCGGTTGCCTTCGCCGCCCCCGGACGGCTGCCGCAGCCGGCGCACATCGCCGCGACGGCCACGAGGACAGCACAACGCATCAGACTCCGCACAGCAGGTCCCCCCACCAACCCCGGGGGCATGCCCCCCGTACCCCGATCTCGGCGGTGACCCTGGCAGCCGGCCGGTGCGACCAGGCTCTGCCGCTTCGGAATGGCGGAGTCACCCGCCCGGCTGGGCGGCCAGGAACACGGCCGCCACCGAAGGGCGGACCGCGTACGTCGCGCCGATGCTGCCCTCCGGAGCCTGCCACCAGTGGAAGGGAAGGCGCCGCCCGCTGTTGCCGTGTGCCTTGCTCATCCCGGACAGCACACCCGCCACGTGGTGCGCGGGGTTGCCCTCGTTCGGCCCGCCCATGACCTCGTCCACCAATTCCGTGCAGTGGATGCTCCGCCCGGGGTTGCGCAGCAGGTACTGGAACACCCGCAGGGTCTGTGCGGGGAGTTCGGCCAGGAACACCGCGGCGCGCTCCAGGTCCTCCGGGCCCCATTCCGGGGCGCCGTAGTGCCCCTCCTCACCGGAGTGCTGCGCCCACCGCGCGTCGGTCTCGATCAGGAACAGTGTCACGTCGGCCCCCCAGGCTGGTGATCGGCCCCGCCATTCTGCCCGGCACGAGCACATCGCGAGCACGCATTGGCACGGCTGTGTTCCCACCGGACCGGGTCACGAGGCCCGCGGGGGCTGGATCCAGCCGACGGAGCGTTCGACGGCGCGCTTCCAGCTGTCGTACTCGGTCTCCCGCCGCGCGGGCTCCATCGCGGGCAGCCACTGGGCGGCGCGGTGCCAGTTGCGGCGCAGGACCTTCAGGTCCGGCCAGTAACCGGCGGCCAGGCCGGCGGCGTAGGCGGCGCCGAGGGAGACGGTCTCGGCGACCATGGGGCGGACGACGGGGACGTCGAGCACGTCGGCGAGGAACTGCATGAGGAGGTTGTCGGCCGTCATGCCGCCGTCGACCTTGAGCTCCTTCAGGGCGATCGAGGAGTCGGCGTTCATCGCGTCGACGACCTCGCGGGTCTGCCAGCCCGTGGCCTCCAGGACGGCGCGGGCCAGGTGGCCCTTGGTGATGTACGAGGTGAGGCCGACGATGACCCCGCGGGCGTCGCTGCGCCAGTGCGGGGCGAACAGCCCGGAGAAGGCGGGGACGATGTAGCAGCCGCCGTTGTCCTCGACCGTGCGCGCCAGGGTCTCGATCTCCGGGGCGCTGTTGATCAGGCCGAGCCGGTCGCGGAACCACTGGACGAGGGAGCCGGTGACGGCGATCGGGCCCTCCAGCGCGTACACCGCGGGCTGCCCGTCGATCTTGTACGCGATGGTGGTGATCAGCCCGTGCGTCGAGCGCACGAGGCGGTCGCCGGTGTTGAGCAGCAGGAAGCTGCCGGTGCCGTAGGTGCACTTCGCCTCGCCGGGGGAGAAGCAGGTCTGCCCGAACAGCGCGGCCTGCTGGTCGCCGAGGGCGGCGGCGAGACGGACTCCGGGGAGCACGACCTTGGCCTCCCCGTAGACCTCGGCCGAGGCGCGGATCTCCGGGAGCATCGCGCGGGGCACGCCGAAGAAGTCCAGCAGCTCGTCGTCCCAGGCCAGCGAGCGGATGCTCATCAGCATGGTGCGGCTGGCGTTGGTGACGTCGGTGATGTGCAGACCGCCGTCGGGTCCGCCGGTGAGGTTCCACAGCAGCCAGGTCTCCATGGTGCCGAAGAGCACGTCGCCGTCCGCGGCGCGTTCCCGCAGGCCCGGGGAGTTCTCGAAGCTCCAGCGAAGGCGGGGCGCGGAGAAGTAGGTGGAGGGCGGCAGGCCGCAGCGTTCCATGAAGAACTCCGAGCCCGGCTCCAGCGACAGCTCGTCGACCTGGCGCGCGGTGCGGGTGTCCTGCCAGACGATGGCCCGCCCCAGGGGGGTGCCGGTGGCGCGGTCCCACAGCACGGTGGTCTCCCGCTGGTTCGCGATCCCGATGGCGGCGACCTCCTCGGGGGTGATGTCCGCCTCGGACAGGGCCTGCGGCACGATGCGCTGGAGGTTGCGCCAGATCTCCAGGGCGTCGTGCTCCACCCATCCCGGCTTGGGGAAGTGCTGCTGGTGCTCGCGCTGTGCGACCGACACCAGGCGCCCGCGGTGGTCGAACAGGATGCATCGGGTGGAGGTGGTGCCCTGGTCGATGGACAACACATACCGTTCAACCATGTCGGGGGCCTGCCTTCCGATGCGTTCGGGGCCAGCTGCGGGACCTGCTACCAGCGGGCCGCTCCCAGGTCTCTGGAGATCGCCCGGGCCGCCTCCCGGAGCAGGGTGACCATGGCCGGTTGCGGCCGGCCCTTGGAGTCGCAGATCCGCTCGACGGGCCCGGCGACGCCGATCGCGCCCACGACCAGCCCGCCGTGGCCGCGGATGGGCGCGGCCACGCCCGCCTCGCCCATCGACATCTCCTGCACCTCCGCGCCCCAGCCCTGCTCGCGGACCTCGGCGAGGGCGCGGCCCAGCTCCTCGGGGTCGGTCAGGGTGTGCCGGGTGTACGCCTCCAGCCCGGCGGCGACCGCCGCGTCCACGTGGCTGGCCCCGAACGCCAGCAGCACCTTGCCCAGGGCGGAGGCGTGCAGCGGCAGCAGCGCCCCCACGTCGAGGGTCTGCAGACTGTCGTCTGGCCGGAAGACGTGGTGGACGATGAGCACCTGGCCTTCCAGGGGGGTGCCCAGCCGTACCGTCTCGCCGCTGCGCGCGGCCAGGGCGTCGGCCCAGTTGATGGAGCGCGAGCGCAGGTCGTTGACGTCCAGGTAGCTGCTGCCCAGGTGCAGGAGGGCGGCGCCGAGCTGGTACTTCCCGGTCGACGGGTCCTGCTCGACGAAGTCGACGTGCTGGAGGGTGCGCAGAATTCCGTGGGCGGTGCCCTTCGCCAGACCCAGCGAGGCCGCCACCTCGCCGAGACCCAGCCGGCGGGAGCCCCCGGCCAGCAGGCGCAGGATTGCCGCCGCCCGTTCGATGGACTGGAGCGGGCCGGCCATGTATCGATCGTAGCCCGGCTGTTGCGGCTCGGCAGCGGACGCGGTCCCCGGGCCCCTCCGGCAGGGGGAATGCGGCGTTCGGTAATGCCGACCCGGTTTCATTGCCCTTCACCCGGTCTGTCAATAGCGTTCGCAGGACGTCCGGGTGCCCGCCCGGCGGGGCTCCTCGGAGGGAGGACACATGACGGCGGAGCCGAACACGATGCCGCAGCGTGAGGACGTGCACGTCGCCCCGCTGTCCCACATCCCCGGCGCCCTGTCCGTCGTCCGCCGGCGGGTCCGCGCGGTCCTGGCCGACTGGAACCTCTGCCCGGAGCTGACCGAGGACGTGCTCCTGGTGATCTCCGAGCTGACCACCAACGCGATCGTGCACGCCCTGGGGCCCGCGACCCTGCGGGTGTCGTGGGTCGCGCTGGACGGCCTGAGCGCTCTGCACATCGAGGTGACCGACTCCGGGCCGGCCAACCCCTGCGGGCCGCCCGGCGGCATCGACCCCGACGAGCACGGCCGGGGGCTCGGCATCGTCAAGGCCCTGTCCGCCCGCTACGGCATGCGCACCGACCGTGACGGAGTCACCCGCTGGGCCGACCTCCCCGTGCGGGTGGCCGCCGCCTGAACCCCGCCGGCCCCGCCGGTCACTGCCCGAGATAGGCCGGTGCCAGCGCGGCCGTCGCCATCCGCCGCGCCTTCCCGGTGCCGTCGGCCGGCACCGTCCACAGGTCGGCGCCGAAGTCGCCCGCGAGGGCGTAGACGATCGTGCGGTCGTCCCGCCAGACGACCTGGTCGTCGACGCTGCGGTCCTCCGCGAGCGGCCGCTCCCGCATCGTGGCGAGGTCCAGGACGTACAGCCGCCACGGGGCGTCGGGGGACAGGCCCGCCACGCGCTTCTTGAAGACCAGACGGGTGCCGTCGGGGGACAGCGAGGGGCACTCGACGTTGCTGCGCAGGGTCCGCACCGAAGCTGCGGCGACGTCGCCGCGCACGAGGTAGGTGCGGCCCGCGGTGCCCAAGGTGGCGTAGAAGTGCCCGTCGTCGGCGAAGGTCACGCCCCAGAAGTTGACGTCGGCCGCGTGGTAGGGCCTGCCGTCCTTGGTGATCGTGAAGTCCTCGAGGTTCCCCCGCAGGTCCCAGGTGCGCGTGTCGAGGACGGAGGTGCGGGTGGAGAAGTTGGTGCCGGCGTACGAGTCGCCGCCGACGAAGACCGTCCAGGCGACCATGCGGCCGCTGGGGGAGACCCGGGCCCGGGTGGGGATGCCGGCCAGCGGGTAGCTGCGGAGCTCCTTCAGGTGCGCGTCGAGCACGACCGCACGGTAGGTGTCCTGGACGGTGCCGTGCACGGACTGCAGGCAGATGCCGGTGCCGGCGGCGGCGTAGAAGCGCAGGCACTTGATGCCGGAGGCGGTGCGGGCCCCGTCGGGACGGTCGGCGGGCACGGTCGCCAGCTCGTCGCGGTGCGGGCCCCAGGCCATGTTCCGGAAGACCATGCGGGGCGCGTCCGGGGCGAGGGAGACGCTGCCCTCGGTGACGGCAGGACCGCCCGCCTGGGGGCGGTCCTTCTCGGCGGCCCGGTCCGCGGCGTGCAGCACCGCCGCCGCGGCGACGGCGGCGAGGACCGCCACGGCGGCCAGCAGCACGAGCAGGCGGTTCCGGGGGCTGAGGGGGGCGGTGTCCATGCGGTCCATGCGCAGCCTTTCTGCGGGGTCAGGAGGCCGATCCCGGTCGTGTCGGTCGTGCGGGGCGCAGCCACACCGCGCAGGCCGCGCAGACCGCCAGTGCCGCGGTGGCGGTGGTCAGGGCCGTACGGTCGCCCCAGGCGGTCCAGGCGGCGCCGAAGGCCAGGGACGCGGCGAAACGGGCCGCGGCCTGCCCGGTCTGGATGAGGGCGAGCCCGGCGCCGCGCAGCTCGGCGGGCACCGCGGTGGAGGCGGCGGCCATCAGGACGCCGTCCGTGGCGGCGTAGAAGGCGCCGTGCAGCAGCAGGACGAGGTAGGCGGGCCCGTGCGCGAGCAGCAGGGCGTACGCGCCGAGCAGCGCCGCGTGCCCGGCGAGGAACATCCGCCAGCGCCCCAGGCGGTCGGCGAGCCGGCCCAGCGGGATCGCGAGCAGCAGGAAGGCGGCCGCGGTGCCCAGCGGCATCAGCGCGAACCACCGGTCGGGCACCCCCAGGCGGTGCTGCAGCAGCAGGTAGACGAAGGAGTCGCTGACGGTCGACAGCCCCAGCAGGGTGGCGCAGATCGTCAGGCGCCGCACGTCCGGGCGCCGCAGCAGCGCGACCGAGGCGCGCAGCGAGGGCTGCGCCGCCGGGGCCGCGGGCACCGGCGGATCCTCGGGGCCCGCCGCCGGCCGCGGCCGGCCGCCCGGGACGAAGAGCAGCAGCACGAGCACGCCCAGCGCGGCCACACAGAAGCTGACGGTGAAGACGGCGTCGTAGCCGTCGGCCGCCTGCCGCAGGATGAGGAAGGCGACCAGGGGGCCCAGCAGCGCCCCGGCCGTGTCCATGGCGCGGTGCACGCCGAAGGCCCGCCCGCGCGCCTCGGGCGCGGAGGAGAGCGAGATCAGCGCGTCGCGCGGCGCCGTGCGCAGGCCCTTGCCCGTGCGGTCGACGGCCAGCACCGCGCCGATCAGCGGCAGGCTGTGGACCAGCAGCAGGGCCGGCTTGCACACCGCCGACAGCCCGTATCCGAAGGCCGCGACGGCCTTGTGGCGGCCGCCGCCGCGGTCGGCGAGGTGGCCGCCGACCAGCCGCACCAGCGCGCTGAAGCCGTTGTAGACGCCGTCGAGCAGGCCGAAGCCGAGCGGTGAGAGGCCGAGCCCGGCGACCAGGTAGAGCGGCAGGACGGCGGTGACCATCTCCGACGAGACGTCGGTGATGAGGCTGACCGTGCCCAGGACGAGGACCGTGGGGGCGACGGCGGCCGCGACCCGAGGCCCGGGACGTTTCGCGTCCCGGGCCTCGTCGCCGGCGGCGCCGCGGCTGTCCGCGACGTACACGCTCAGCTCGCCCAGATACCGGTGATGTCGGAGGCCGAGGCGGCGTTGCCCGCGTGCGTGGTGAGACCGGCCAGGTCCTCCAGCGTGCGCAGCACGTTGTAGTGGTTGTAGGTCGTCGCCGAGGACGAACCGGCCTTGACCGGCTGGCCGTACAGGACCGTCGGGATGCGGTTGCCCGCCAGGCGGTTGTCCTCGTCGAAGGTGACGACGAGCACGCTGTTGTGGGTCTTGGCCCAGGTGGCGTAGGCGCCCAGCTTGTTCTTCAGCCAGGTGTCGCCGGTGGAGACCGAGCAGTCGTGCATGTCGCTGCACAGGTTGGGCGTGACGAAGGAGACCTTCGGCAGCGTGGTGAAGTCCGTCGGGAACTGCGCGAAGGTCTTCGCCGTCGACGTCGGGACGTTCTTGAAGGCGAACCACGGGTTGTGCTTGCGCGCGTAGTCGCCGCTGCTGCAGGTGGTCGAACCCTGGCTCGGCAGCGTCTCGTTGTAGCTGGCCCAGCTCTTGCCCGCGGCGATCAGCTCCGAGGCGAGGTTGGCGGCCGAGCTGAAGCCCGGGGTGTAGCAGCTGTCGTCGGTGACGCCCTGGTTGCCGCCCGAGAAGATCTGCAGGTAGTTGGGCTGGCTCGGGTGCGTGACGCCGTACGACTGCGTGAGGCCGGCGCCGCCGGCCTTCAGCGTGTTGTTGAGGTACGGGGCGCTGGAGCTGCCGATGACCTGGCTGTAGGCGTGGTTCTCCATCATGACCACGACCACGTGGTCGGGGTTGGGCACATTGCCCGCGGCGTGGGCGGTCTCGGAGCCGCCGAGCGCGGCCCACAGGCCGAGCGAGGCGGCGGCGAGGCCGCAGGCGGATGCGACAGCGGTGACAGTGCGACGGGGACGGGACAGGGACCAGCCGGACACGACGGACCTCCGGGGCGGGGGACAGGGAGTGGCGCCGCGCCAGGTTAGGAGGAGGCCGCGGAAGCCGGAAGCGCTCCTCAGGTGAAGGTACGTGGAACGCTGCGTGGTACCGGGGAACGTCAGGTCAAGCGCAGGCAAAGAGCCCGGGGGACGCGCAACTCGCGTCCCCCGGGCTCCCGCTGCCGATGCGTCACATCACGTCACATCAGGTCACTTCACGTAGGTGATGCCGTCCGTGGTGATGGCCGGGCGGCCCGAGGTGCCCACCACGACGATCTTCAGGGTGTGCTTGGCGCTCGTGCTCCAGGACGTGGACCAGATGGTCTGCCGGTACAGCGTGCTGGAGGACTTCAACTCCACGGTGGCCTTCTTGACGCCGTCCACGTAGACGTACGCCTGCCCGGAGGTCGAGGCCCGCGAGACCACCCAGCCCACCGAGCGTCCGGTGAACGTCCAGGTGAGGCCGGCGTTCTTGGACGAGGAGGTGAGCGACTTGCCGCCGAGGTAGCTGGTGGAGCTCTTCGTGGACCACGATCCGGTCCTGACCGCCGAGGTCTCCTGGATGATCGCGGCGGTGCGGCTGACCGAGGCGGTGCTGTAGTTGCCGGCGAGGTCGGTGGCCCGCAGGTTGTACGTGACGGCGCTGCCGGCCTTGCCCGCGGTGCTCCAACTCGTCGTCGTGGGACCGAAGGTGGCGGCGGACGGCGTGGTCGCCGAGGAGCTCTTGAGGACCGTGTTGTCCGCGGCCTTCCAGGTCACGGTGACCGGCACGGAGGTGCTGGACACCGTGGCGTTGCGGATTCTCACCGCGGGGGCGGTGGTGAAGGTCGGCTTGGTGGTGTCGCCGGTCACCGCGAGCGAGGCGGACACCGACGTCTTGTTGTTGATGTGCACCGCGCGAACCGCCACCGTGTGGTTGCCGGTCGGCACCGTGATCGCGGCCGAGGTGGCCGTGTGGGTGGTCGTGGCCTTCACGACGCCGTCGACCAGCACCTCGAAGCGCTTGACGAGCACGGCCGGCGTGGTGGTCTTCCAGGTCACCGTCATGGCGCCCTTGGTGTAGTACCTGGAGCCGGACTTGGTGGCGCCGGTCGGCGTGCCGAGCGTGGGCGTCGCGACGGGGCCGGCCGCGTAGGAGCGGATCGTGGGCAGCTTGTCGTACAGGTTCTGGCCCGGGCAGGCGGTGGCGAAGCCGTCACGGTGCCCGGAGATCGCGTTGAAGGTGTACTTGGTGCCCAGCTTGAAGGGCGGGCTGTCGCTCGCGCCCTCCGTCAGGGTCTGCGTCTTGCTGCCCGGGTTGGGGTTGATCTTGTACTGGCCGAGCTTCCACGCGGCGAGCGCCGCGACCGAACCCAGCATCTGCGAGGTGATGGGCGTGGCGGCCTTGCCGTCGATGACCTGGTACGTGCCGAGCACCGCGATGCCGAAGCTGCGGGTGTTGAAGCCGTAGGTGTGCGCGCCGATGACGGGCAGGTCGATGCCGCCGTAGCGGCCCTCGAAGATCGTGCCGCACTTGTCGACCAGGGCGTTGTAGCCGATGTCGCGCCAGCCCTCGGCCTGCACGTGGTACGCGTAGATCGACCGCACGATGCTCGCCGAGGCGGAGCAGTCGTAGCTGACGGCGGTGTCGGTGTGGTGGACGAAGACCGCGGTGACGTCCGTGGCGTAGTCCGGGTCGCCGGCCTCACGGATCTTCTCGTCGGCGCCCCAGCCGGCCCGGGAGACGATCGCGGGCTTCGCCACGGTGGACGCCGGAGCGGCCGGCCGGGTCGAGGTGGGGCTGGGGCTGGTGCTCTTGGTCGGCGTGGCCGTCGGGGAGGCCTTCGTCGGCGTCGGGCTCGCGGACGTCGTGGCGGTGGCCGGCGGCGTGGTGGTCTGCGAGGCCGGTGCCGAGGTCGGCGCGGACGGGCTCTCGGTGGTGCCGGAGGTGGCGGAGGGGTCCGGCGTGGTGCCGGTCGCGGTGTCCGTCGCCGTGGGCTCGCCGGGGGTGGTGCTGGGGGACTCCTCGCCGTCGGCGGCGTCCTCCGCGAAGGCCGCGGGGGCCATCGCCAGGCCGGAGCCGCTTGCGGAGCCGCCGTGCGAGGCGTCGCCCACGAGCTCCAGGCGCATGCCGTCGGGCAGCCGGCCGGACTCGCCGCTCGCGGAGACGACCTTCAGCTGCACGCCGTCGGAGGGCCCCACGTACAGCGGTGCGGAACCGCCGCGCATGTGCTGCTCGGCGCCCGGGTCCGGCGCGTCGTCGTTGTGCGGGTCGACCGTGTTCCAGCCGGACCACTGGCCGGTGGCCACCGACCGGGTGCGGACCTGCACGGTGCCTTCCAGCACGCTGCGCGGATCGTCCCACGTCAGCCCGACCAGCCCGAAGGTGTCGGTGGAGCGCTGCGGCACGGTGCGCTCGCCGCCCTGGCCCTCCAGCTTCACCGAGCGGACGACGGTGGGCACGGGCTTTCCGGCCCCCGCCGCGGCGGTGCCTTCCGGTCCCTGTGCGACGGTCACGGCCGTCACCGCTCCCGCGCCGCCGAGCACGACCGCTCCGATCGCGAGCCAGGCGCGTCCGCGCAGCCGCGGTAGTCCCGGCAGTCGTCGCGACCCCGCGGATCTCCTGCTTCCCTTTGGCATTCCGTTGCCCCGCCCCTGATGACCGATCGACCGGCTGGTTGTACGTTCAAATGACCAACGCTTTTTATCAGACGGCCCTTTGGCCCCTCGCGCCGCGGTCGGGGTCCGCGGGAAAGCGCCCATACCGTTGCTTATCGGAGCCGGAACGGGCCGGATACCCTCTGAAGTGCGGAGCGGCGCGGCCGAGGGCCCGGACGCCGCGACGCCGGGAGACGGCGGAAGGTGGTCGGAGTGCTGGAAGGGCGACGGGACACCAGGTTCGGGCGGCTGCTCAAACGCGGCTTCGCCGACGCCGTGGCCGCCGAGAGCATGCTGGGCGGCGAGGAACTGGTGTCCGTCGGCAACGACCCGGTGCTTCTGGACGCCCTGGGCGCCACCGCGGACCCGGACCAGGCGCTGACCGGCCTGGTGCGGCTGGTGGAGGCCCTGGACGCGGGCGAGCGCCGCACCCTGCTCGACACGATCACCGCCGCCAAGCCGCTGCGCGACCGGCTGCTCGGGGTGCTGGGCGCCTCCGAGGCGCTGGCCGACCACCTGACCCGGCACCCGCGCGACTGGCACGCCCTGGTGACCTACGAGCACGCGGATCTGCACCCGGGGACGACGGACTTCGAGCGCGGCCTGCGCAGCGCCGCCGACCCGGACGCGCTGCGGGCCGCCTACCGGCGCTGCCTGCTGGGCATCGCCGCCCGGGACGTGTGCGGCACCAGCGACCTCGTGCAGACCGCCGCCGAGCTGGCCGACCTGGCGACCGCCACACTGCGCGTCGCGCTCGCCATGGCCGAGGCGGAGGCCCCCGGTGACGCCGCGCAGTGCCGGCTCGCGGTGATCGCCATGGGCAAGTGCGGCGGCCACGAGCTCAACTACATCTCCGACGTGGACGTCATCTTCGTCGCCGAGGCCCGCGGCGAGACCGACGGCCTGGAGGACGAGGCCAAGGCGGTCCAGGCGGCCACGCGGCTGGCCTCGCGCATGATGCGGATCTGCTCCGACACCACCGCCGAGGGCAGCATCTGGCAGGTCGACGCCAACCTGCGCCCCGAGGGCCGGCGCGGCCCCCTGGTGCGGACGCTCTCCAGCCACGTGGCGTACTACAAGCGGTGGGCGAAGACCTGGGAGTTCCAGGCGCTGCTCAAGGCCCGCCCGGTCGCCGGCGACCCGGCGCTCGGCCAGGAGTACGTCGAGGCCCTGTCGCCGATGGTGTGGCAGGCCGCGGAACGCGACCACTTCGTGCCCGACGTGCAGGAGATGCGGCGCCGGGTCGTGGAGAACATCCCCGTCGCGCACGTGGACCGCGAGCTCAAGCTGGGCCCCGGCGGCCTGCGGGACGTGGAGTTCGCCGTGCAGCTGCTGCAGCTCGTGCACGGCCGCACCGACCCCGCGCTGCGCAGCGGCACCACCTTGACCGCGCTCGCCCAGCTCGCCGCGGGCGGCTACGTGGGGCGCGCGGACGCGGCGGCGCTCGACGCCTCGTACCGCTTCCTGCGCACGATGGAGCACCGCATCCAGCTGCAGAAGCTGCGCCGTACCCACCTCGTGCCCGAGGACGAGGCGGACCTGCGCCGGCTCGGCCGCTCCCTGGGCTTCCGCGCCGACTCCGTCGCCGAGCTGTACCGCGAGTGGAAGCGGCACGCCCGGGAGGTGCGCCGCCTGCACGAGAAGCTCTTCTACCGGCCGCTGCTGGACGCCGTGGCCCAGCTGGCGCCGGGCGAGGTCGGCCTCACCCCGGACGCGGCCAAGCAGCGCCTGGAGGCGCTCGGCTACGCCGACCCCGCCGCCGCGCTGCGCCACCTGGAGGCGCTGGCCTCCGGCGTCAGCCGCAAGGCCGCCATCCAGCGCACGCTGCTGCCGGTGCTGCTGGGCTGGTTCGCCGACTCCGCCGACCCGGACGCGGGCCTGCTGAACTTCCGCAAGGTCAGCGACGCGCTGGGCCGGACCCCCTGGTACCTGCGGCTGCTGCGCGACGAGGGCGCCGCCGCGGAGAACCTCGCCCGGGTGCTCTCCTCCGGGCGCCTCGCCCCCGACCTGCTG
This sequence comes from Streptomyces sp. NPDC088354, assembly GCF_044753585.1. Lineage (NCBI taxonomy): Bacteria > Bacillati > Actinomycetota > Actinomycetes > Kitasatosporales > Streptomycetaceae > Streptomyces > Streptomyces sp. NPDC088354. The sequence goes on from NZ_JBIVNJ010000048.1 coordinate 22,012, forward strand.
ATGCGCGCCCCCGAGGCGGTCGCCCTCCTCGCGGACGACGAGGGCCTGCAGCCGCGTTCACGCGCCGCGCTCGACCAGGAGGTGCTGGCGGCGGTCCATCGCGCCGGCTCCGCCGAGCAGGCCGTGGCCGCCGTGCGCGGCGTCCGGCGCCGCGAGCTGTTCCGTACCGCCGCGGCCGATGTGATCGGGGTCCACCGGGACGCGCCCGACGCCGTGGGCGCCGCCCTCACCGACGTCAACGCCGCCGCTGTCGCAGGGGCCTTGCAGGCCGCCGTCAACGCCGTCGAGGCGGCGGACGGCGAGCCGCTGCCGACCCGCTTCACCGTCATCGGCATGGGCCGCTTCGGCGGTCACGAGCTCGGCTACGGCTCTGACGCCGACGTCCTGTTCGTCCACCAGCCCTACGAGGGGGTGGAGGAGCACCACGCCTCCCGCGTGGCCGTGAAGGTCGCCAACGAGCTGAGGCGGCTGCTGCAGATCCCGACCACCGATCCGCCGCTCCTCATCGACGCCGACCTGCGCCCGGAGGGCAAGAGCGGGCCCCTGGTGCGCACGCTGGCCTCGTACGCCGCCTACTACCGGCGCTGGTCGCTGGCCTGGGAGAGCCACGCCCTGCTACGGGCCGAACACGTCGCGGGGGACGAGGAACTGGGCGCGCGCTTCATGGCGCTCGCGGACCCGCTGCGCTACCCGGCCGGGGGCCTGACGGAGGAGGCGGTCCGGGAGATCCGCCGTCTCAAGGCCCGTATGGAGTCCGAGCGCCTGCCGCGCGGCGCCGATCCGACGACCCACGCCAAGCTGGGGCGGGGCGGGCTCAGCGACGTCGAGTGGACCGTGCAGCTCTTCCAGCTCCAGCACGGCGCGCGGATCCCGGGCCTGCGGACCACGCGTACCCGGCCCGCGCTCGCAGCGGCGGCGGAGGCGGGCCTGCTCGGCGCGGAGGACGCCGAAGTCCTGGACGCCGCCTGGGTCCTGGCCGGCCGGGTCCGCAACGCCGTGATGCTCGTCCGGGCCCGCCCCGGCGACACCTTCCCCGGCGACGGCAGGGAACTCGCCGCGGTCGGTCGCCACCTCGGGTACGAACCCGGGCACGTGGGGGACATGGTGGAGGACTACCGCCGCACGACCCGCCGCGCGCGTGCGGTGGTCGAGCGGCTCTTCTACGACGCCTGAGACGCCGGGGCGGGGCGGCGCGACCGCCCCGCCCCGCGACGACCGGTCCTACGCCGTGGCGACCCGCACGTGGCGCGGGAGCCGGTAGGCCAGCCCCCCGTAGACCGCCCAGGAGGCGGCGAAGCCGACCGCGAGGCAGGCGGTGCCGCCGGCCGCGTCCAGCCAGAAGTGGTTGGCGGTGGAGACGATCACCAGCAGCGTCGTGACGGGGTAGAGCACCCCCAGCACCCGGACCCAGGTGTGCCGGGCCAGCATCGCCACGGTGATGCCGCACCACAGCGACCAGCCGATGTGCATCGAGGGCATGGCCGCGTACTGGTTGGACACATGGGCGAGGTCGCCGGAGGCCATGGAGCCCCATGTGTGGTGGATCCGCACCGTGTCGATGAACCCGCCGCCCATCAGGCGCGGCGGCGCCAGCGGGAAGAAGTAGTACCCCAGCAGTGCGATGCCGGTCGTCACGAACAGCACCAGCCGGGTCGGCGCGTAGCGCCCGGGGTGCCGGCGGAAGAGCCAGACGAGCACCGACAGGGTTACCACGAAGTGCAGCGTGGCGTAGTAATAGTTCATCCCGACGATGAGCCACGTTACCGAGTTCACGGCATGGTTGATCGCGTGCTCGAAGGCGAGGCCGAAGGACTGCTCCAGGTCCCACACCCGGTCCGCGTTGCGCATGGCCGCAGTCTTCTGCTCGGGCACGGCGTTGCGCACGAGTGAGTAGATCCAGTAGCTGACGGCGATCAGCAGGATCTCGAACCACAGCCGTGGTCGGTGCGGTGACAGCCGTCCGTTGCCCGTCGTCGCTCCATCGGCGTCACGGGAATCGATGGAGCGCGGCGGGTCGGCCGTTGCGATACGGCGTGCCATGGTCTTCGCGGTCGATTCCCCCATGGGGCGATAGTCTGCCATGCCGGGGTAGGCCGTCCGATCAGCCCCCGGTCGGATTCTGTGCATCCCTTGTACGCCTCCAGGCCGACTGCTGTACCGGTACGGCTGCCCCGGCTTGGGGACCTGATGCCGTCGAGCCGCGTACGACCAGTTCAGGCAGGAAGACGAACTCGCTGTGCGGCGCCGGGGTGCCCCCGACTTCCTCCAGCAGCGCGCGCACCGCGGCCTGGCCCATCGCCGTGACCGGCTGGCGGATCGTGGTGAGCGGCGGATCGGTGAACGCGATGAGCGGGGAGTCGTCGAACCCGACGACGGAGACGTCGCCCGGCACGGACAGACCGTGCTGCCGGGCGGCCCGGATGGCGCCGAGCGCCATCATGTCCGAGGCGCACACCACGGCGGTGCAGCCGGCCTCGATCAGCCCCGAGGCGGCCGCCTGGCCGCCCTCCAACGTGAACAGGGAGTGCTGGATACGGTCCTCGGTCTCCCGCGCCGGTATGCCGAGCACCTGGTCCATGCTGCGCAGGAAGCCCTCGATCTTGCGCTGCACGGGGACGAAACGCTTGGGGCCGACCGCCAGGCCGATCCGCTCGTGCCCGAGCGACGCCAGATGCGTGACGGCCAGCCGCATCGCGCCCCGGTCGTCGGGGGACACGAAGGGGGCCTTGATCTTGTCGGAGAAGCCGTTGATGAGCACGAAGGGCACGCCCTGGCCGTGCAGTCGGTCGTAGCGCTCCATGTCGGCGGTGGAGTCGGCGTGCAGGCCGGAGACGAAGATGATCCCGGCGACGCCGCGCTCGACCAGCATCTCGACCAGTTCGTCCTCGGTGGAGCCGCCGGGTGTCTGGGTGGCCAGCACGGGCGTGTACCCCTGGCGGGTCAGCGCCTGCCCGATGATCTGCGCGAAGGCCGGGAAGATGGGGTTCTCCAGCTCGGGCGTGATGAGTCCGACCAGGCCGGCGCTGCGCTGGCGCAGCCGGACGGGCCGTTCGTAGCCGAGCAGATCGAGTGCGGCCAGCACGGACTGGCGGGTTGCCGCGGAGACTCCGGGCTTGCCGTTCAGAACACGGCTGACCGTCGCTTCGCTCACCCCCGCCTGGGCTGCGATGTCGGCAAGCCTTGCGGTCACAGGATTGGACTGTACCGGTCGCATCTCAGATCGCCCACCAGATGCACGAATGGGCCGGAAGACGGATGTTTCCGCCGGTGGGCGTCGCGGGCTCGCTGGAGAGCACGAGCCGTCCGGGAACAGGCAGTTCGACGGGTGTGGAGCGGGTGTTCACGGTGCACGCCAGGCCGGGCCGGGCGAGGGCCAGCACCCCCTCGGGGGCGTCCAGCCACCGCATCGGGCCGTCGCCGAGGCCGGGCAGTTCGCGGCGCAGCCGCAGGGCCGCGCGGTACAGCTCCAGGGTGGAGGCGGGGTCGCCGGTCTGGGCCTCGACGCTCAGCCCCGCCCAGGAGGCCGGCTGCGGCAGCCAGCTGCCCCCGCTGCCGAAGCCGTACGAGCTGCCCCCGGCCGTCCACGGGATCGGCACCCGGCAGCCGTCGCGCAGACCGTCCTGGCCGTTGGCGCGGAAGAAGGAGGGGTCCTGGCGGACATCGTCGGGCAGGTCGGTGACCTCGGGCAGGCCGAGCTCCTCGCCCTGGTAGACGTAGACCGAGCCGGGCAGCGCCAGCATCAGCATCGCCGCGGCGCGCGCACGGCGCAGCCCGGTGGCGCCGCCGCCGTAGCGGGTGACGTGGCGGACCACGTCGTGGTTGGACAGCACCCAGGTGGTGGGGGCGCCGACGGAGACGGTGGCGGCCAGCGACTCGTCGATCACCGCGCGCATGGCGGCGGCGTCCCAGTCGCAGCGCAGAAAGTGGAAGTTGAAGGCCTGGTGCAGCTCGTCGGGGCGCACGTACAGCGCCATCCGTTCCGGGGTGGGGGCCCAGGCCTCGGCGACGCCGATGCGCTGCCCCGGGTAGCCGTCGAGCAGCCGCCGCCATGAGCGGTGGATCTCGTGCACCCCGTCCTGGTCGAAGAACGGCAGCACCTGGGAGCCGATCATCGTGACCTGCTCCTGGTGCCCGATGTCGGGCAGGCCGGGGGCCTTGACCATGCCGTGGGCGACGTCGATGCGGAAGCCGTCGACGCCGAGGTCGAGCCAGAAGCGCAGGATCCGGTCGAACTCCTCCCGCACCTCGGGGTGGTCCCAGTCGAGGTCGGGCTGCTCGGGCGCGAACAGGTGCAGGTACCAGTCCCCGTCGGGGACGCGGGTCCAGGCCGGCCCGCCGAAGACCGACTCCCAGTCGTTGGGCGGCAGTTCGCCGTTCACGCCCTTGCCCGGGCGGAAGTGGTAGCGCTCGCGGTCCGGACCCCCGTGCCGGTCCGCGAGCGCGGCCCGGAACCACGCGTGCCGGTCGGAGGTGTGGTTCGGGACGATGTCCACGATCACCCTCAGACCCAGCTCGTGCGCGGTCCGGACGAGGTCGTCGGCGTCCGCGAGGGAGCCGAAGAGGGGGTCCACGGTCCGGTAGTCGGCGACGTCGTAGCCGCCGTCGGCCTGGGGGGAGGCGTAGAACGGGGTCAGCCAGACGGCGTCGGCCCCCAGCTCCGCCAGATAGGGCAGCCGCGCCCGGACGCCGGGCAGGTCGCCCACCCCGTCGCCGTCGCCGTCCGCGAAGGAGCGCACGTACACCTGGTAGATGACGGCGCTGCGCCACCAGTCGGGATGCGCGTCCTCGGGCCGGTCCGCGGCCGCGGGGGCCTCGCCGTGGACGACGGGTGCGAGCTCTTGGGTCATGTCGGTCCCTCGTGAGTCGGCGCCGGTCCCTGCCGATGATTCCCATCCAGCGCCCCGATCGGCAATACCTTTCAGAAATTTGCGGAAGATGGCGTAACGCCTTCCAGGCAGCCGGCGCTCCCACGGCACGTCTCCTCCCGGCAACTGCGAGGACACACGCGCGTAACGATCGGAAGATCTTGCAAGTCTTTGCAGCAAGGTCTTTCGGGGAGCTTTCATCCCTGTTACGTTCCTCGACAGCCCGGCGGCCGCAAAGGTGCAGTCGGCAGGGGGGTCGCGGAGACGCGCCCCGCAGTATCACGGGCTTTCATCCTGGAGGAGATCACATGCGGCGTGGCATAGCGGCCACCGCGCTGGTTGCGGCGCTCGGGCTCGCGGCAACGGCTTGCGGCGGCGACGGCGGCAGTGACAAGGCCGACGGCCCCGTCACCATCACCTGGTGGGACACCTCGAACGCCACCAATGAGGCGCCGACCTACAAGGCCCTGGTCGCGGACTTCGAGAAGGCGAACCCGACCATCAAGGTCAAGTACGTCAACGTCCCCTTCGACGCGGCGCAGAACAAGTTCGACACCGCGGCCGGCAGCAAGGGCGCCCCCGACGTGCTCCGCTCCGAGGTCGGCTGGACGCCCGCGTTCGCCAAGAAGAGCTTCTTCCTGCCGCTGGACGGCACCGAGGCCCTCGCCGACCAGGACAAGTTCCAGGCGTCCCTGCTCAAGCAGGCCCAGTTCGACGGCAAGACCTACGGTGTCCCCTTCACCACCGACACCCTGGCGCTGGTCTACAACAAGAAGCTCTTCCAGCAGGCCGGTGTCGCCGACGCCCCCAAGACCTGGGACGACCTGAAGGCCGCCGCCAAGACCATCAAGGCGAAGACCGGTGCCGACGGCTTCTGGCTGAACACCGCGTCCTACTACGCCCAGCCGTTCCTGTACGGCGAGGGCACCGACATGGTCGACACCTCCGCCAAGAAGATCACCATCAGCGGTGCGGCCGCCGTCAAGGGCCTCACCACGTGGCAGAGCATGTTCTCCGGCGCCGGGCTGCACAAGGCCGACACCACCGCGGACGCCTACGCCCACATCCAGGACGCCTTCGTCAACGGCAAGGTCGCCGCGATCATCCAGGGTCCCTGGGAGATCACCAACTTCTACAAGGGCTCCGCGTTCGCCGACAAGGACAACCTCGGCATCGCCCCCGTCCCGGCCGGCTCCGCCGGTTCGGCCGGCGCCCCCACCGGTGGCCACAACCTCGCCGTCTACGCCGGCTCGGACAAGGCCCACCAGGCGGCCTCGCTGAAGTTCGTGAAGTTCATGACCTCGGCGAAGAGCCAGACCACCATCGCCCTGAAGAACTCCACGCTGCCCACCCGCTCGGACGCGTACACCGCCGAGGTGACCGCCGACCCGGGCGTCAAGGGCTTCCAGGCGGTCCTGTCCTCCGCCCAGCCGCGCCCCGAGCTGCCCGAGTACAGCTCCCTGTGGGGCCCGTTCGGCGACGAGCTGACCAAGGTCGCCGGCGGCAAGGAGCCGCTGGACAAGGGCCTGGACAACGCGGCCGTCGCGATGGCCAAGCTGCTGCCCGACTACAGCAAGTGATCCCCGCGGCCGCCGGCCCCGCCCCCGAACCGGGCGGGCCGGCGGCCACCGGCTGTTCCACCCCGGAAGACGCCCCGCAAGTCACCCCGGAAGACACCCCGTAGAGAAGGCCCCAACGATGACAGTCGCCGTCGAGGGCGCGGTGCAGAAGTCCCGCGATACGCGTGGATCACGCCCCGGTCCGATCGAGCGCCTCAAGCGCTCCTACCAGAAGCACTGGTACGCGTACGCGATGATCGCCCCGGTGGTCGTCGTGCTCGGCGTCCTGGTGGGCTACCCGCTCGCCCAGGGCCTGTACCTCACGCTCACCGACGCCAACAGCCTGAACTCGGCCCGCACCATCGGCGTCAACCACATCGACGCCACCTACCAGTTCATCGGCCTGCACAACTACGCCGACATCCTCTGGGGCCCGACCTCCTACGACCGCTTCTGGTCGCACTTCATCTGGACGGTGATCTGGACCGCGGTCTGCGTCGCCCTCCACTACGGCCTGGGCCTGGGGCTCGCGCTGCTGCTCAACCAGAAGCTGCGCGGCCGCACCTTCTACCGCATGATGCTGATCCTGCCGTGGGCGGTGCCGACCTTCGTCACCGTCTTCTCCTGGCGGATCATGCTCAGCGACTCCGGGGTGGTGAACTCCGTCCTGGGGGGTCTCCATCTGCCGCAGCCGCAGTGGCTGGAGGACTCCACCTTCCAGCAGATCGCCGCGATCGGTGTCAACACCTGGGTGGGCGTGCCCTTCATGATGGTCTCGCTCCTCGGCGGCCTGCAGTCGATCCCCTCGGAGCTGTACGAGGCCGCCGAGATGGACGGCGCGAACGCCTGGCAGCGCTTCCGCAACGTCACCCTGCCCGGCCTGCGCTCGGTCAGCAGCACCGTCGTGCTGCTCGGCATCATCTGGACGTTCAACCAGTTCGCCATCATCTACCTGCTCTTCGGCAGCGGCGCACCGGACGCGCAGATCCTCGTGACCTGGGCCTACCAACTCGGGTTCGGCCAGCAGCCGCGCGACTACGCGCAGTCCGCCGCCTACGGCGTGCTCCTGCTGTCGATCCTGATCGTCTTCACCACCTTCTACCGCCGCTGGCTGGCCCGCCATGACCAGCTCGCCGCCTGAGGGGATCAGCAGCATGAGCACCACGACCCAGACCACGATCCCGGGCTCCGGCCCCGCCGGCGATCCCCACGCCGCCGCGTCCGAGAAGGAGCGCCCGGGCCGGTACCGCCGCGGCCGGCGCAGCCGCACCGCGTCGGTGCTGTCGCACGGCGTGCTGATCGCCGCCAGCGTCGTCGCCCTCTTCCCGATCGGCTGGCTGGTCTTCCTCTCGCTCGGGCCGGACAAGGACGACTACCTGCACCCGGGCCGGATCCTGGACAAGGCCGGCTTCTCCAACTACTCCTTCGTCCTGGAGCACACGGGCTTCCTGACCTGGTTCGGGAACACCCTGATCGTCGCCGGGTCCACCTGCGTCATCGGCGTGCTGATCGCGGCCACCACCGGCTACGCCGTCTCCCGCATGCGCTTCCCGGGCTACAAGAAGTTCATGTGGGCGCTGCTGGTCACCCAGATGTTCCCGGTCGCCGTGCTCATGGTCCCGATGTACGTGATCCTCTCGGACCTGGGCCTGATCGACACCTACGGCGGCCTGATCCTCATCTACTGCTCCACCGCCGTGCCGTACTGCGCGTGGATGCTCAAGGGCTACTTCGACACGATCCCCTTCGAGATCGACGAGGCCGGCCGCGTCGACGGACTCAGCCCCTTCGGCACCTTCTGGCGGCTGGTGCTGCCACTGGCCCGGCCCGGCCTGGCGGTGGCCGCCTTCTACACCTGCCTCACCGCCTGGGGCGAGGTCGCCTTCGCGACCACCTTCATGCTCGACGACGGCAAGTACACCCTCGCCGTGGGCCTGAGCAGCTTCGTCAGCGAGCACGACGCGCAGTGGAACTACATGGCCGCCACCGCGGTGCTCATCGCCATCCCCGTCAGCTTCGTCTTCTACCTCGTGCAGAAGCACCTGGTCACCGGCCTCACGGCCGGCGCGGCCAAGTCCTGACCGCACGACCCGGGGCACCCGGCCCGACGGCCGGTTGCCCCGGCCCTGCCTCCATCGCCGTACCGCGACTCCAATCCTCCAAGGGATCACCATGACCCAGTACCTGGCGGACTCCACCCGTCACCCCCACGCCTCCGACCAGCCCGTGGCCGCCACGGACTGGTGGAGAGACGCGGTCATCTACCAGGTCTACCCCCGGAGTTTCGCCGACGGGAACGGCGACGGCATGGGCGACATCCCCGGTGTCCGCGAGCGCCTCCCCTATCTGCGCGACCTCGGGGTGGACGCCGTCTGGCTGAGCCCCTTCTACGCGTCCCCGCAGGCCGACGCCGGTTACGACGTGGCCGACTACCGGGCCATCGACCCGATGTTCGGCACCCTGCACGACGCCGACGGCCTGATCCGCGACGCCCACCGGCTGGGCCTGCGGATCATCGTCGACCTCGTCCCCAACCACTCCTCCGACCAGCACGAGTGGTTCAAGCAGGCGTTGCGCGAGGGCCCCGGCTCCCCGCTGCGGGCGCGCTACCACTTCCGCCCCGGCAAGGGCGAGAACGGCGAACTGCCGCCCAACGACTGGGAGTCCATCTTCGGCGGACCGGCCTGGACCCGCGCGGCCGACGGGGAGTGGTTCCTGCACCTGTTCGCGCCCGAGCAGCCGGACTTCAACTGGGAGCACCCGGCGGTCCAGGACGAGTTCCGCTCGATCCTGCGGTTCTGGCTCGACATGGGCGTCGACGGCTTCCGCATCGACGTCGCACACGGTCTGGTGAAGGCCGACGGCCTGCCCGACATCGGCGCCCACGAGCAGCTCAAGCTGCTTGGCAACGATGTCCTGCCCTTCTTCGACCAGGACGGCGTCCACGACGTGTACCGCTCGTGGCGGCGCATCCTCGACGAGTACCAGGGCGAGCGCATCGCCGTCGCCGAGGCCTGGACGCCCACCGTGGAGCGCACCGCCCACTACGTCCGCTCCGACGAACTGCACCAGGCCTTCAACTTCCAGTACCTGGGCACCAAGTGGGACGCCCGGGAGCTGCGCGAGGTCATCGACCGCTCGCTGGACGCCATGCGTCCCGTTGCCGCGCCCACCACCTGGGTGCTGTCCAACCACGACGTCGTCCGCCACGCCACCCGGCTGTCCGCCGACGAGAAGAGCTACGACGTACGCCGCGCCCGCGCCGCCTCCCTGCTGATGCTGGCGCTGCCCGGCTCCGCGTACGTCTACCAGGGCGAGGAACTCGGCCTGCCCGAGGTCACCGACCTGCCGGACGAGGCCCGCCAGGACCCGGCGTTCTTCCGCGCCGCCGGCCAGGACGGCTTCCGCGACGGCTGCCGGGTGCCGATCCCGTGGACGGCGGAGGGCAGCTCGTACGGCTTCGGCAGCGGGGGCAGCTGGCTGCCGCAGCCGGCCTCCTGGGCGGGGCTGAGCGTCGAGGCCCAGACCGGCGACCCCGCCTCCACCCTGGAGCTGTACCGCGCGGCCCTGCGGCTGCGCCGCGAACTGCCCGGCCTCGGCGCGGGGGAGTCGGTGCACTGGCAGGACGCCCCGGAGGGCGTGCTGGTCTTCCGCCGCCCCGGCTTCGCGTGCACCGTCAACACCACCGGCGCCCCGGTGACCCTGCCGGCGCCCGGCGCGGTGCTGCTGAGCAGCGCTCCCGTCGAGGTCACGGCGGACGGGGTGGTCCTCCCGTCCGACACGACCGTCTGGTGGGCCGTTTGACGTGCGCCGCGGTCGCATAGGGTCGGGGACTGTGAACACCACGGCCCGCCTCGCCGACATCGCGGCCCAGGCGGGGGTCAGCGAGGCCACCGCCAGCCGCGTGCTCAACGGGAAGGCGGGGGTCGCCCCCGCCACCCGGCAGAGGGTGCTGGCCGCACTGGACGTGCTCGGTTACGAGCGCCCGGTGCGGCTGCGCCGGCGCAGCGCCGGCCAGATCGGTCTGATCACCCCCGAGCTCAACAACCCGATCTTCCCCGCCTTCGCCCAGGTCATCGAGCAGAACCTGACCGGCTACGGCTACACCGCGGTGCTGTGCACCCAGCACCCCGGCGGCTCCACCGAGGACGAACTGGTGGAGGCGCTGGTGGAGCGAGGGGTGCGCGGCATCGTCTTCCTGTCGGGCCTGCACGCCGACGTCACCGCCGACCCCGAGCGCTACGCCCGGCTCCTCGGGCAGGGCGTGCCCTATGTGCTGGTCAACGGCTACAACCCGGCGATCGCCGGGCCGTACATCTCGCCGGACGAGCGCGCCTCGGCGCGTATCGCCGTCCAGCACCTGGTGGAGCTCGGCCACCAGCGGATCGGCCTGGCCGTCGGGCCCAACCGCTATGTGCCGGTGCACCGCAAGGTCGACGGCTTCGTCGAGGCGCTCGGTGACTTCCTGGGCCTCGGCGAGGAGGCGGCGGCTGGCTGCGTGCAGCACACGCTGTTCTCCGTCGAGGGCGGCCACGCGGCCGCCGGCGCGCTGCTGGACCGGGGCTGCACGGGCATCGTGTGCGGCAGCGACCTGATGGCGCTGGGGGCCGTGCGGGCGGCGCGGGAGCGGGGGCTGACGGTCCCCGGGGACGTCTCGGTGGTCGGTTACGACGACTCACCGCTGATCGCCTTCACCGATCCGCCGCTGACCACGGTCCGGCAGCCGGTCGAGGCGATGGGCGCGGCCGCCGTGAACGCGCTGCTGGAGGAGATCGGCGGCAATCCGGTGCAGCGTTCGGAGTTCGTCTTCCAGACGGAGCTCGTCGTGCGCGGTTCCACCGGCCAGGCACCCGGCGGCGGCCGGCGCTCCTGACCGAGGGCGCCCGCACGGGGTTCCGCCGCGGCGCGCCGAGGTGTGCGCCGGGGCGGACCCCGGGACCCGCCCCGGGCGGGGCGCGGCGGGGTGGCTCGTCGGCCCCGGGATCCGCCTCCGTCGATGTCTCCGGTCCAGCCGGCCGGGCGCGTGGGGCCGCCGTCAGGGGCGGACCCCCGGCCGGCCGGACCGGGATGAGGAGGAACGTAACAGCGCCTCACGCCGGGATGGAAGGCCCCTGCTGAAACTTTCTGCAAGATTCTGCAGGTAGGGGTGGTGGAGGGCGGTGGAGGGCGGTAGGGAGCGGTGGGGGAGGCGGGGCGGTGGGCCGACGGGGTCAGGGGGCGATGCCCACGCCCGGCAGCCGGCCGAGCACCCGCTCCCGCGCGGCGGACAGGGCCGGCCAGTGCAGGCCCCCGGGTCGCGGGCGGACGCGGGAGGCGTACGGGCGCGGGGTGTAGTCGGGGGCGAAGAAGCACCCGGTGCCGTAGACGGCGTCGAACGCCGGGCAGGAGGCCGCGACCGACGCCGGGGTGGGCTTGCGGCCGGTGCGCACCCAGTCCGCCAGGGCGTCGACGGCGGCGGCGTACTCCGCCGTGCTCAGTTCGCTGTGCTCGGTCTCCCGGGTGAAGGTCTGCGCCAGCAGGCGACCGCGGTGGGCACCCTCCAGGGAGGCCCGGTAGGCCGCCTCGTGCTCGACGAACGCCGTGGGGTCGTCGATGGCGTGCATCGTGAGCACCGGGACGGAGACCGCGCCGGTGACGTCGCTGTCGAAGGACAGGTCGCGCGTGGCCGCGGGGTCCGCGGAGAAGCGCTCCACGCCCGCGTTGAGGGCCGCGTCGTCGTGCGATCCGGTGTAGCGCACGGAGGCGTTGCCGAACGGATTGCGGCCGCCCAGCCGGTTGACCACGATGTCGCGGAAGGTGAAGGTCGCGAAGCGCAGGTGCGACTCCAGCGTGCGCTCGGGGATCCGCGTCACCGCGAGGATGTCGTCCAGGTTCCGCTGCTGCAGGGGCGTGCGCTCCTGCGGCGGTGACGCGAAACCGGTGCACTCCTGCAGCCTGGAGCGCAGGCCCGCGCTCGTCATCGTCGAACCCTCGCGCAGTCCCGTCCACAGCGGGTACGGGGGTTCGGTCGGCCGCGGGTGGTTCTGGCAGTAGTACTGGTAGACCACGCGCAGGTCCACCCGGTAGTCGTAGCCGCGCGAACCGCCGCCCAGGACACCGCTGGTCAGCAGCGCGCCGTCGTACGGAGCGTGCCGGCCCGTGCCGTAGATCTCGGCGACCTTGGCCGCCACGTCGCCTCCCCAGGACTGGCCGTGGACGAAGGTCCGGCGCGGGGTGCCGAAGCGGCCGACGAACAGCCGCCGCACGTTCTCGGTGTCCGCGGCGGCCATCCGCGTGCCGTAGCCGCCGCGGCGGTACGACGAACCCGCCCAGGCGTACCCCTCCTCGACCATCACCGACCAGCGCTCCAGGTCGCCGGTGCTGCGCTCGGGGTCGGAGCCGTCGCCGAGGTCGGGGCCGCCGTGGGCGTGCACGACCAGCGAGCCGTTCCAGTCGTGCGGGACGGCCATCGCGTAGAAGGCGCCGTTCGCGTCCTGGCCCCGGTAGCAGGTGGCCTCCGCGGCGAGGCTCGCCGGGCACGGCGCGGGGGAGGGCCCGTCGGCCGCGACGGCCGGGACGGGGCCGGCCGCGCCGGCGGCGAGGAGTCCGGCGACGGCGGCGACGCGGCCCCGCGCGGACCGGCTCCGTGCCGACGGCACCGGCACCGGCACCGCGGAGCGTGTGCGGCGAGAGAAGTGTCCGAGCATCTCCTCGTCTCCCTTCGGTCTTCCCGCGCACCGTTGCGCGGCGCACCGATGGTCGATGACCGCAGGTCGGGGGTCCAGGGACTCCGGGTTTGCGTTCATAGAGTTCGGTGACGCGCCGTCAGGACCGGTGTCGAGAGGGGCTGTCCGGGGACGGAACCCGCCCCGGTGCGACCGCATTGGAAATCCTTGCGACATCTTGCTGTAAGACCCGCGCAAGGGGTACGGTCCCGCTCACGGTCCGGCACTGCCGCCGGGCCACGGCTCATGGCGCGTGGGCTCCCCGAGGTACACCCGTCCGCACACGGATTCCGCAAGGAGAACCCCCGTGGCCCAGCCCACCGGGCTGCCCGCGTCCGCCGCGCGTTCACGCGCGCGCAGACGCGGAGCCGCAGCCGTCGCGGTGGCGGCCCTCGCCGCCGCCCTCGCCGTCCCCGCCTCGGCCCCCGCGGCCTCGGCCGCCGCCCCGCCCGCCCCGCCGTCCGACGCCGTGCTGGCCGCACAGCCGGCCCGCCACGACCTGACGCGGGAGCAGTTCTACTTCGTCCTGCCGGATCGTTTCGCCAACGGTGACTCCTCCAACGACAGGGGCGGCCTGACCGGCACCCGGCTCAGCACCGGCTACGACCCCACCGACAAGGGCTTCTACCAGGGCGGCGACCTCAAGGGGCTCACCAAGCGGCTCGACTACATCAAGGGCCTCGGCACCACCGCGATATGGATGGCGCCGATCTTCAAGAACCGGCCCGTGCAGGGCACGGGCGATCAGGCGTCGGCCGGCTACCACGGCTACTGGATCACCGACTTCACCCAGGTCGACCCGCACTTCGGCACCAACGCCGACCTCACGTCGCTGATCTCCAAGGCCCACGCCAAGGGCATGAAGGTCTTCTTCGACGTCATCACCAACCACACCGCCGACGTCGTGGACTACGACGAGAAGTCCTACGGCTACCTCTCCAAGGGCGCGTTCCCGTACCTGACCAAGGACGGCGTGCCCTTCGACGACAGCGACTACGCGAAGGGCGGCCACGGCTTCCCCGCCGTCGACCGCGACTCCTTCCCCCGCACCCCCGTCGTCACCGCGAACAGCAAGGTCCCCGCCTGGCTCGACGACCCGGCGATGTACCACAACCGGGGCGACTCCACCTTCGCCGGCGAGAGCGCCGACCAGGGCGACTTCTCCGGCCTGGACGACCTGTGGACCGAGCGTCCCGAGGTCGTGAAGGGGATGGAGGAGATCTACCAGAGGTGGGTCCGCGACTTCGCCGTCGACGGCTTCCGCATCGACACCGTCAAGCACGTCGACCTGCCCTTCTGGACCCAGTGGGCCACGGCGCTGGACGCGTACGCCGCGCAGCACGGGCGCAAGGACTTCTTCATGTTCGGCGAGGTCTACTCCGCCGACACCGCCATCACCTCCCCGTACGTCACGCAGGGCCGCCTGGACTCGACGCTGGACTTCCCCTTCCAGGACGCCGCCCGCCAGTACGCCTCCCAGGGCGGCTCCGCGGCCCGGCTCGGCTCGGTCTTCGGCGACGACTACCGCTACACCACCGACAAGGCCAACGCCTACGAGCAGGTCACCTTCCTCGGCAACCACGACATGGGCCGCATCGGCACGTTCCTGAAGCAGGACAACCCGAAGGCCGACGACGCCGAACTCGTCCGGCGCGACCGGCTCGCCAACGAGCTGATGTTCCTCTCGCGCGGCAACCCCGTCGTCTACTACGGCGACGAGCAGGGCTTCACCGGCGCGGGCGGTGACAAGGACGCCCGCCAGACGATGTTCGCCTCCAAGGTCGCCGACTACCTCGACGACGACGAACTGGGCACCGACCGCACCCACGCGAGCGACGCCTACGACACCGGCGCCCCCCTCTACCGGGCGATCGCGAAGCTGGCCGCGCTCCGCAAGGCCCACCCCGCCCTGGCCGACGGCGTCCAGACCGAGCGCTACGCGGCCGACGGTGCCGGGATCTACGCCTTCTCCCGCACCGACGCGAAGACCCGGACCGAGTACGTCGTGGCCGTGAACAACGCCACCGAGGCACGCACCGCCGACGTCCCCACCGGCTCCGCGAACACCGCCTTCACCGCCCTGTACGGCACCGAGGGCTCCGTCACCAGCGGTGGCGACCGGAAGATCGGTGTCACCGTCCCGGCGCTGTCCACCGTGGTCTACCAGGCGAGCAGGCCGCTCGGCGCCCCCGCCGCCGCCAGGCCCGCCCTCACCCTGAAGGCCCCCGCCGCGGGCGCCACCGGCACCGTCGAGCTCTCCGCCGATGTCGACGGCGGGCAGCTGAACCGGGTCGTCTTCGCCGCACAGACCGGAAACGGGCCGTGGAAGGTGCTGGGTTCGGCCGACCACGCGCCGTACAAGGTCACCCAGACGGTCGGCGACGACGTGACGCCCGGCACCGCGCTGCGGTACAAGGCCGTCGTGATCGATTCCGCCGGCCGGACCGCCGCCGCCACCGCCGACACCACCAGCGGCACTCCGGCCCCGCCGCAGCCCCCGGTGGCGAGCAGCCGCGACTACGCGGTCGTCCACTACAAGCGGTCCGACAACAACTACGCCGACTGGCGCCTGTACGCCTGGGGCGACATCGCCGACGGCGAGGGCACCACCTGGCCCGCCGGCCACGACTTCATCGGCCGCGACGCCTACGGCGCCTTCGCCTATGTGAAGCTCAAGCCGGGCGCGTCCAGCGTCGGTTACCTCGTCATCGACAAGGACGGCACCAAGGACGTCGCCGCCGACCGCTTCATCGACGTCACCAAGAACGGTGAGATCTGGGTCGAGCAGGGCAAGGAGGCCGTCGCCACCCAGGCCCCCTCCGGCACCGAGCCGGGGCAGGACCGTTCCAAGGCCGTCCTCCACTACCACCGTGCCGACGGCGATTACACCGGCTGGGGCCTGCACACCTGGACCGGCGCCGCGAACCCGACCGACTGGACCGCCCCGCTGCAGCCGGTGCGGACCGACGCCTACGGCGCGGTCTTCGAGGTGCCGCTCGCCGCGGGTGCCACGTCGCTCAGCTACATCCTCCACAAGGGCGACACCAAGGACCTGCCCGCCGACCAGTCGCTCGACCTCGCCACCTACGGACACGAGGTGTGGCTCCTGAACGGCACCGAGAAATACCTGCTGCCCACCACCACGGGCTCCTCCGCCGACCTCGACCTGTCCTCGGCCAAGGCCCAGTGGATCGACGCCGACACCGTCGCCTGGAAGACCGGCGACACCGCCGCGAGTCACCAGTTGGTCTACGCCCCGGACGGCGGCCTGGCGGTCGAGGACGGCGCTCTGACCGGCGAGGGCCACTGGCTCCGTCTCGAGCGCGTCCCGGGTGGTCTGACCGACGCCCAGAAGGCCCGCTTCCCCCACCTGAAGGACTACGCGGCCTTCAGTATCGACCCGCGCGACCGCGACCGGGTCCGCACGGCGCTCACCGGGCAGATCATCGCAACCCAGCACCTCGCCGATGGAGCCCTGCTGTCGGCCACCGGCGTCCAGATCCAGGGCGTCCTGGACGACCTGTACGCCGCGAAGGCGACCAAGGCCGCGCTCGGCCCGGTCTTCTCCCACGGCAGGCCCACCCTCTCCGTATGGGCCCCGACCGCGCAGTCCGTCACCCTGGACCTGGCCGGACGCACCCTCCCGATGCGGCGCGACGCGGCCACCGGCGTCTGGAGCGTGACCGGTGAGCGGAGCTGGACCGGCAAGCCGTACCGCTACGCCGTGAAGGTCTGGGCGCCCAGCGTGCAGAAGGTCGTCACCAACACCGTCACCGACCCCTACTCGGTCGCCCTGACCGCCGACTCCGAGCAGAGCCTCGTCGTGGACCTCGACGACAAGGCGCTCGCCCCGGGCGGCTGGTCGCACCTGGCCAAGCCCAAGGCGGTCGGCCTGAACAACGCCCAGATCCAGGAACTCCACATCCGGGACTTCTCCGCCGAGGACGCCACCGTCCCCGCCGCGGACCGGGGCAAGTACACCGCCTTCACCGACACCGGCTCCGCCGGCATGACCCATCTGCGGGCGCTGGCGAAGTCCGGTGTCTCCTACGTCCACCTGCTGCCGGCCTTCGACTTCGCCACGGTCGCGGAGAAGAGCGCCGACCAGGCCACCGTCGACTGCGACCTGGGCGCCTACCCGGCCGACTCCGACAAGCAGCAGGAGTGCGTGGCCGCGGTCGCCGCGAAGGACGCCTACAACTGGGGCTACGACCCGTTCCACTACACCGTCCCCGAGGGGTCCTACGCCACCGACCCGGACGGCACGAAGCGCACCGTCGAGTTCCGGAAGATGGTGCAGAGCCTCAACACCTCCGGCCTGCGCGTTGTGATGGACGTGGTCTACAACCACACCGCCGCGAGCGGCCAGGACGACACGTCCGTCCTCGACCGGATCGTGCCCGGCTACTACCAGCGCCTGCTGGACGACGGCACCGTCGCCAACTCCACCTGCTGCTCCAACACCGCGACCGAGAACGCGATGATGGGCAAGCTCGTCGTCGACTCGATCGTCACCTGGGCCAAGGAGTACAAGGTCGACGGCTTCCGCTTCGACCTGATGGGCCACCACCCCAAGGCCAACATCCTCGCCGTCCGCAAGGCGCTGGACGCGCTGACCCCCGCGAAGGACGGCGTCGACGGCAAGAAGATCATCCTCTACGGCGAGGGCTGGAACTTCGGCGAGGTCGCCGACGACGCCCGCTTCGTGCAGGCCACCCAGAAGAACATGGCCGGCACCGGCGTCGCCACCTTCTCCGACCGGGCCCGCGACGCGGTCCGCGGCGGCGGCCCCTTCGACTCCGACCCCGGCGTCCAGGGCTTCGCCTCCGGCCTGTTCACCGACCCCAACGGCTCCGCGGCCAACGGCACCGAGGCCGAGCAGAAGGCCCGCCTGCTGCACTACCAGGACCTCATCAAGGTCGGCCTCACCGGCAACCTGAAGTCCTTCTCCTTCACCGACAGCGGGGGCAAGGAGGTCACCGGCGCCGAGGTCGACTACAACGGCTCGCCCGCCGGCTACGCGGACGCGCCGGGCGACGCCCTCGCCTACGTGGACGCCCACGACAACGAGGCACTCTTCGACGCCCTCGCCTACAAGCTGCCGAAGGGCACCTCGCCCGCCGACCGGGCCCGGATGCAGGTGCTGGCCGAGGCCGTCCCGGTCCTCTCCCAGGGGCCGGCGCTCTACCAGGCGGGCTCGGACCTGCTGCGCTCCAAGTCCCTGGACCGCAACTCCTACGACTCCGGCGACTGGTTCAACGCCGTCCACTGGGACTGCCGCGCGGGCAACGGCTTCGGCCGCGGCCTGCCCCCGAAGGCCGACAACGAGTCCAAGTGGCCGTACGCCGAGCCCCTGCTGACCGCGCCCACCCTCACGGTCGGCTGCCCGGAGATCACCGCGGCCTCGGACGCCTACCAGGACCTGCTGCGCATCCGCTCGACCGAACCCGCCTTCGGGCTCGGCACGGCCGCGCAGGTGCGGGACCGGCTCTCCTTCCCGTTGTCCGGCAGGGGCGAGACCCCGGGTGTCATCACCATGAGGCTCGGCGACCTGGTCGTGGTCCTCAACGCCACCCCGCGCGCCCAGGAGCAGCGGGTCGCCGCCCTCGCCGGTACGGGCTACGTACTGCACCCGGTCCAGGCCGCGGGGTCCGACCCCGTGGTCAAGCGGTCCGCCTACGACGCCGCCTCAGGCACCTTCACGGTCCCGGCGCGGACCGTCGCGGTGTACGTCCGCCGGTAGCGCGACGCTCCGTCACCGCCCGGTCGGCGCGCCCCTGCCAGGGGGTGCCCCGGCCGGGCGGTGCTGCGTACGGGCGAACTCCGCGTCCATCCGCGTGAATGCCGGGCATGTCGTCCCGGCATCGTGATCTCCGAGGGGTACGTATCGGGCGGCTCCGGTGACACTCCGTAAACAACGTGGTCCCCGGAAGCCCCACCGTGTCACCGCGGCCGCCCGCCCATGCAACGGCGTGCCGCGGACCACCCTTGGGAGGATTCCTTGAAGCGTCGCCGTCGAATATCGCTTTCCACCGTCTCCGCCCTGCTCGTGCTGCTCGGCAGCACGCTGGCCGGAGCGGGCGGGTCGGCGCAGGCCGACGAACGAGGGCCGGCAGCCGTCGCCCCGACCGTCGTGCCCGGTGCCCCGGCGGATCACGGGCCGGGCGCGAAGCCGAAGTCGCCCCTGGTCGGCGACCCGAAGAACCCCCGCGCCTGTCTCGGGATCGCCTTCACCGACCCCGCGTTCTTCTGCGGCGACCCCCGGCTCGGCCCGAGGTTCCTGCCGAAGAAGGGTGTCCTGGGCGCGATTCTCGCCGACTACCGACGCCTCGGCGGCCAGACCGCGAACGGGTTCATCGCGACCTGGTGGAATCCCAACACGGGCGGCTTCATCTTCCCGCCGAACGACGGCTACCGGTCCGGTGTGACGCCGTTCAGTGTGAGCCTGACCTTCACCGTCGGGCAGAGGATCGACCGCTTCGGCGGCGAGGGCGGCAGGTTCCTGGCGCCGGCCGGTACCCCGTACTTCCAGCGTTCCCTCACGCCGCAGAGCCTCAACACCATTGAGAGCGACTACCCCTTCAACTACCACGTGTACAAGGTCCTGAAGCCCTTCACGGTCCAGGCGGGCTTCATCGAGCCCTGGTTCGGGCAGCCGGGCAACGGCGTCCAGTACGTGCTGCCGCCGGGCGACAGCGTGGGCGCCCACGTGGTCAACGGCGACCTGGCGCGCCTGAACTGACGAGGTCCCGATGAACCGACGTGAGCTGTGCGAGGCGCTCGCCGCCGCGGGCGTGGCCGACGGGTTGTACGAGATCCCCGGCGTCCACGAGAATACCCCGTGCCCCGTGGACTTCAGGTACCTCCGGCAGGAGGGCGACGCCTGGGTCGTGGGCAACCACGAGCGGGGTGTGGACGACCCGCACGGGCGTTTCGGTACCGAGGACGCGGCCTGCCGCTTCCTCTACGACCGGCTCACGAACCGCGGGCCCGGCCCGGGCCCCGGCAGCGAGGAGGAGATGGCGGCGATCCTGCGGGACCGGGAGGAGATCCGGCGGGCGGCCGACGCGGCCTACGACCGGGCCCGCCGCGCACAGCCCTGACCCGCGATCCTGCCGCCCCCGGCGGCGGAGCGGCCCGCCCCGGACCTCCGGGCGGGCCGCTCCGCTTCTGACGCTCTGCTTCTGACGTTCTACAGCTTCTTCTCCAGCAGCGTCACCGGGTACGGGCTGCCCTTGCCGCCCTGTTTGCGGGGCTGCTCGCCGACGACCGTGTAGCCGGCCGTCACGTACCAGTCGCGCAGCCGGGCGTTGCCGGTTACGCAGTCCAGGCGGGCCCAACCGCGCCCCGTGGCGGCGATGCGGCGTTCGGCCTCGGCGAGCATGGCCCGGCCCGCGCCGCGCGGGGCCGTCGCGCGGTCCACCATCAGCCGGTGCACATAGCCGGCGTCCGGCGGCCGCACGCCCCAGGCGGGCTCGTCCGTCCACCACAGCTCCCAGCCGCCGACGACCCGGCCGCCGTTCCTCTCGGCGAGCCACACCTCGCCCTCGGCCATGCGGGCCCGGAAGTGGTCCTCGCCCATCTCACCGGGCTTCCACTGGTCGATGCCCTGCTCCTGCATCCAGCGCGCGGCGCCGTCCCGGAGGCGTACGAGGAGGGGGGCGTCGGAGTGCTCCGCGAGCCGGAAGCCGAGGTCGTTCATGCCGCCATTGTCGTCGACCCGGCACCGGCCCTCGCCGGGCGGGCCCACCGGGCACAAGGCGGAGCGTGCCGGGCGCGCGGCGTCACGGGAACCTGCGCCGGAGGCCGCGGCGCCTGCGCGGGCGGGACGGCCGGACGCGATCCACCTCGAACCACGTCGAACCACGCGGTCACGGGCCGGGGCACGACGGCCGGGGCCGCCGGACCGGTGGCGGGGCGGCCACCGGGCCGACGGCCCCGAGAGGTCAGCGCAGCGTGGTGATCCCGGTGCCCGAGTCGAGCACCGCCGACAGCTCGGCCCGTGCGCCCTGCTCGGCCCGCACCGCCATCGTCGGGCCCTCGGCGGAACCGCTCACGCCGCCGGTGGCCTCGATCCGGGCGACGTCGGGGCTGCCGGCCGCCAGCAGGTACCAGTGCCCGGCCGTGGACTTCCACAGCACCCCGGCCAGCACCTGGGGCACCGACCTGCCGCACGCCCCGGTGTCCTTCGTGCTCTGGCCCACCGGCGCCCCCGGGCTCGCCGGCTCGGCGACCGGCGGCAGGAACAGCGCCAGCGTCCGGCCGTTCGTGCCCGTCCAGGTGTCGGCACGGGTGCACACCCAGGCAGCCCGGCCGTTGTCCTCGGGCAGCGGCTGTTCGGCGTACTGCCAGGCGTTGACCGTACGGACCCCCATGCCCCGCATGGAGCCGAGGTGGCAGGCCGTGCGCGCCCAGCTCGCCAGGGCGTCCTTGCCGGCGGCCTCGGCCGGCGCGGCGCTGTCCGGCGCCTGGTACGTCAGGTGCACCGGCACGAGGTCGCCCAGGTCGGTGAGGAGGAACGGCTTGCCCGTGCCCACGCCCTTCGCCGGCTGGAACTCCAGCGCCGGCCAGGAGGTGCCGCACGGCCCGTTCGCGCCGGCCGGGGAAGTGTCGCTCCCGGCGCCCGGCATCCGCACGGGGTCGGTCACCCCGTCCGCCGTCCGTCCCAGCTTCTGGGCGGGCCGGCCCGGCCCGAGCAGATCGCGGGACGCCGACCCGGTCACCCACGGGGCGGTCAGGAAGCGTGTGTTGCCGTCGATCCTGCCGAGCACCACGGCGGCGGTCGACGCGTCCGCGCCGTCCACCCGCGTGAAGTCCAGGGCCGCGCCGCCCTTGCCGTCGCGGGGCTCCGCGTAGCGCACGAGCCGCAGGCCGTCGTACATCAGCACCACGCCGGCGGCGTCCACGTCGCCCGCGTACAGCAGTTGCGGGGGCTGCGCGGGCAGGCTCTCGGTGGTGCCCTTGGTGGCCGAGACCGCCACCCGCTCGCCGGGGTGGGCCCACACCTGGAGCGCCCGGCCCAGCAGCCCCGCGTCCCCGGCGCGGCCGCCGCGGGCCGGCCAGACGGTGAAGTCCACCCGGGAGGCACGCTTCCACGCGGTGTCGTCCACCCGGACCAGTTGCGCCGGGTCCAGGAATCCCGCGCCGTACGCGTTCGGCGGGCCGCCCGCCGAATACGGCTCCGGTCCGCCGCCCAGCACGGCCACCAGGACCGCCGTGACCGCCACCGCAGCGGCCGCGATCAGCCCGGCCCGGCCGTGCTGCCGCCTGCGCAGCAGATCCGTCGGCCGGGCCTGCACCGTGCACGGGTCGAACCCGCCCGCGCCGAGCAGCCCGTACGGGACCGCCTCCGCGGACTTGAGCGCGGCCCGCGGGTCGGGCGCGTCGGCGGCGGCGAGCAGTTTGCGCACCTCGCGGCCGTCGGAGCGGCGCAGGTTCTCCAGTTCCAGCAGCGCGTACGCCGCCCGGGCCGGGGCGTCGAGCCCGGCCAGCGCCCGGTCCAGGGCCGCCTCGTCCGTCCCGCCCGCCTTCGGGTGCAGCCGCAGGCCCCAGACGTGCGGCGGCAGGACACCCGTCGCCGCCTTCCGCAGCCAGCCGCGGGCACCCTCCTCCTGCTCGAACGCCAGCGCCGCGCACAGCACTTCCTGCCGCATCAGCGCGTACGACCGGTCCACCGGGCCGCGCGGCCCGGGCACCCCGAGCGAGGCCGGGTCCGGCTCGCTCGCCGACCTCGGCAGGGCGCGCTGCACCAGGGTGTGCGCGTTCATCACCCGGCGGTGCCTGCCGAGCCCGGCGGGCAGGATCAGATACGCGAGCCGGACCAGATGCGGGTAGTTCTCGACGAGCGCGGCCTCGGCCTCCTCGACGTCCACGATCACGGGAGCGCCGCGCCGGGTCCGGGTGGCGGTCGCTTGTTGAGAAGTCACGTTCCGTAGAACGAGTGAAGCCCGGGGAGGTCACCCCGCCGCACCCGGGTCGGACCCGTCATGGCGGGGAATCACCATGGGCCGCACGGGATGTGACGATGCGTGAGGTCCCGGGCGGCGCCGCGCCGAGCGCGACGTCCGGAACCCGCCGGACCGCCCGGGCTTTCGCGGCGAGGCTGGGGGGCATGACCACGACGTACACCGCCCCTTTCCGTGTCCGCGCCCTCGACCCCGCCGTCCTGGAGCGGCTGCGCCTCACCGACGACGCGGGGCTGACGCCCGAGCCCGCGGTGGACGCCGAGGGCGGCGCCCCGCTGCGCTGCTGCCTGCGCCGCAGCCGCCCCGGCGAGCGCGTGTCCCTCGTCGCGTACGCCCCGTTGCGCCGGTGGGCGGCCGCGACCGGCGCCCGGCCCGGTCCGTACGACGAGACGGGCCCCGTCTTCGTGCACGCCCGCGCGCAGGACTGCCCGGGGCCGCCCGAAGGCGCCGGGTACGCCCCGGCGCTCGGTCTGCACGGCGAGCGGCGGGTGCTGCGCTCGTACGACGCCGGGGGCCGCATCCTGGGCGGCCGCCTGGTGCGGCTCAGCGCGGAGGAGGCCGCGGCGGGCGCGGCCGAGGCCGTGCTCGCCACCCGCTTCAAGGACCCGAGGGTCGCGCTGGTGCACGTACGGGCCGTGGAGTACGGCTGCTTCCTCTACGAGGCCGTGCGCGTCCGGTGAGGCAGCGGCACGCGCCGAGGGCGCCCGTCGTCGTGACGGGCGCCCTCGGCGCGCGGAAGCGGTGGGTGCCGGACCCTGCTCAGACGAGGCCGGCCTTCTCCAGGGCGGTGCAGCAGGTGTCGACGATGAGGCGGGTGACGGTGTAGGGGTCGACGTTGGCGTTGGGGCGCCGGTCCTCGATGTAGCCCT
>NZ_JBIVNJ010000049.1:0-43775 GCF_044753585.1 Streptomyces sp. NPDC088354
CCGCATACTGATCCGTCGAGCAACGAGCCGCTACCGCTGGGACGCCCGACCCACCACCCGACGCCTCACATGATCCATTTGCCGGTCGGTCTAAGACGTTTCTTCGGAAGAAGGTCACCATGGGCACTCAGGATCAGAAGGTTGCTGTCATCACCGGCGCGTCTCAGGGTCTGGGCGCCGGGATGGTCGAGGGCTACCGCAAGCTCGGCTACGCGGTCGTTGCGACCTCGCGCACCATCCCTGCATCGCACGACGAGGGAGTCCTCACCGTCCAGGGCGACATCTCCGACCCGGCCACCGCCGAGCGTGTCATCGCCGCGGGCGTGGAGCGCTTCGGCCGGATCGACACCCTGATCAACAACGCCGGCATCTTCATCGCCAAGCCCTTCCACGACTACACGCAGGACGACTTCGCCGCGGCGATCGGCGTCAACGTGGCCGGCTTCTTCCGCATCACCCAGCTCGCCGTCCCGCACATGCTCGCCCAGGGCGGCGGTCACATCGTGAACATCACCACCAGCCTGGTCGAGGCTGCCAACTCCAACGTGCCCTCGGTGCTCGCCTCGCTGACCAAGGGCGGCCTGCAGTCCGCCACCAAGTCCCTGGCCATCGAGTACGCCACCCGCGGCATCCGCTCCAACGCCGTCGCCCCGGGCATCATCAAGACCCCCATGCACGCCGTGGAGTACCACGAGACCTACGCGGGCCTGCACCCGGTCGGCCGCATGGGCGAAATCAGCGACATCGTCGACGCGGTGCTCTACCTGGAGAACGCCTCGTTCGTCACCGGCGAGATCCTGTACGTCGACGGCGGTCAGAGCGCCGGCCACTGACGCGCACACCTGCAGGCCCCGGACACCGGGACGCTGGTGACCCGGTCCCCGGCCGGCCAGGAGAAACCGGCTCCTGCTCGGGGCATCCCTGCTCACGCAGGAGCCGGGATGCGCCGGCGCCGCGGCTGGGACGGCAGTGGCGGACGGCATGGTTCTTTGGGTGGGGTCGAGGGCCGGGTCGTGGGGCGCCGGCCGGGCCCGCCTCCCGGCTGCGCCCTGGTCGAGGCCGACCGTGTCCGCCCCGGCGCCGTCGAGCACATCGCGGCCCTGCCCGTGGATCACGTCGACCTCGACCTGTCGGTAGTCCTCGCCGTCGCCTACCGCCCGGCCCACCCCCGAACGCCTCCGACGGCGCGGTCAGCGCCGCCCCACCAGCGACCCGCGCCAGTGGCCTCGGCAGCCCGTCGGGTTCCCCAGCCCCACCCCAGGATCGCGCCGCTTGCGCGGAGCACGAGTCGCCAAGGGCGCATACTGGGCAGCAATGAAGAACACTCCCGTGGCTCGGCGCCAACCGGCGCCGTCAGGCCCGTCCAAGACTCCCGTGGTGCCCCTGTTCTCCGCGCCGGAACCGGTGATGCCCCACCCGACCGCGCCGCGCCTGCCGCGCCCTGCGACGACAGGCCTCTTCCAGGCCCCGGAGGGTGCCGTGCACCATCCGGAGGAAGACGAAAAAGACACGCACGAGCCCTCCGTCCAGGCACGGCGGCCCCGACCAGGCCGCATCTGACACATCGTGCACACGGTGCGCGCGAGACGTCGAGCAGTCACGGCCTTCGGCAAAGACCGGGGCGGTTGCCGAGACGACGCGGCTGCGGCAGTGATGGTGCCAATCGGGTACGAGGCTGAGGCTTGTGTTCGTGGGCCGCCCGTGAGGAGTGCCGACGGTGGTACGGCAACGACCGCCGGGGGTCGCTCAGCCGCTCACCAGGACGGCAACTCGAACCACCAGGGGCTTTGGTGCCCGGCCTGACGACCCGTTCTCCCCCAGCCATCGGTGAGCGGGTGCCCTGCCGTTGATCGCCAGGGGTACGGCTACGGCTTTTCGACGTCGAGGACGTCGCCCAGGAGGCGACGATGCAGCGCGAAGAGGTTCACGCGGCAGCTGCGGCCTTGCCGGTGGGCAGCTGCGGGCAGCCGTTCTCCCAGGGCATCGCGCAGGGGACGGTCGATCAGGGTCCGCAGCACTGGCCACGGGGCGATGAGCAGGTCGCGGTTCAGGAAGGCGATCAGGTCCCGAGGCTGCCCCTCGCCCTGGGCCAGAACCGTGCAAGCCGACGAGTATCGCGACGGTCTGGCCGTGGTCGGTGATGGCGACCGGTTCACCGGTGGCGCTGACCTCGCGGGCGACGGCACCGAGACGGGCTCCGGCTTCCATGAGCGTGGTCTGCGTCGTGCACACCACCTTGCGCCGATGCACCTGGTACCCCCTGCATCATCCTGTGCGCTGTCCCGTGCGGTACGGCGTGCACGGGCGGCCTTGAGCCCGGGCGTCTGCGTCGGGCTCAGCTGCGGCCGGAGGGCGAGCCTGCGTCCTGTTCCGGATTCCGCTGCGACGGCAGCGGTGCCCTGCCGGGGCCGAGGGTGGGCGGTTCCGGTGGTGCGAGGTGGGTGGTGGGCACTCCGCGGGCGTTCTCCCGCCCGGCGTTGGCGACGACGACCTCGACATAGGGCAGTACGAGCCCCAGGACCAGCGTGATCCAGGCCAGGGGCGTGGAGACCTGCCACAGCACGACGGCGAGGACGAACGACACCGTCCGGACCGACATCGAGATGATGTAGCGCCGCTGTCTGGCCCGGACGTCGTCCGAGAGCCCGGCCGCGACCCCGGTAATCCGGAAGACCTGGTTGCCGCTGTGCTTCCACGTCACGTTCCACCACTCGTTCCACACGCCGGAAGCCCCCGGTTCCGGCACCGTCCACGGCACGCCGTGGATCTGCCATAACCAAGACCGGGCAAGCCGCCGCGGTGTGACAGCGCCCGCCCGTAGAGCCCGGGTGCTGAGCGGCGGTGGCCGGCAGGCCGGGAACCCTCCCTGGGACCTGTCGGACGGCCTCGGGGTGCGGTAGGAGTCCCCGCGCCGAGCAGACCGCAGCCGGTGCGCCTCGACGCGTCACCGGATGCCCACGCCGAGCTGCTGGTGAACTGCTTCCCGCGCCCGGGGAGAAGGACCCTTCGCCGGGGAAACGCCGCCCACCAGCAAGGACCCCACCACCCGTACGCTGAGCCCGTTCCCCTTCGAGACCGACCCCGCGGGGCTCGCGCGGCAAGCCACCGAGGGGTAAGCCCCATCCGCCTGGCGCGCCCTGATGGCGGCGCTTTGAAACCGGCTCTCCGCGGAGCCTCGGGCCGGATTCCAGAGGATCCGCGCCGGTAGCACGCTGCGGGGAGGGCCGGGCGGGAAGAGGGGGCAAGTCGCCCCAGTGACGAACCGGTGCAGGCCCGACCCGCAACCCTGCCGAAAAGACTCATTTCCCGGAATATCCCTCAGACAACGATGCCGTGCCGACCTGTATTTCCGGGGCGGGTGTTCGTCGTTTCTGCTCGACTCCCCATGGTTTTGTCGGCACTTTACACTCTCCCAACCCCTCCGGCGTGAGACGCAGTTGATGGCCGCGTCGCCTGTGCTGCGCCGGCGCGGGTGAAGGGCGACCGGTATTCGCTTGACGTGCGTGACCCGCGGTCGCAGAATTTAATCGAATAACGGTAAACGGTTTCCACGATACGGAAAAGCGAGGGTGGAGCCATGATCCCAACAGAGCCGCGCGCATTCCCTTCCGGCCTGGACCCTCAGGCGCTCCCCGTGCTTCTCGGGGCCGCAGGACACGCGACCGCGAGCCGTCCTCGGCGACAGCCGCGCCACCGGGCCGATCCCCGGGCTGTCCTGCCGGCCGGACGATCACCTGCCTGACCGCCCGCCGTGCGCTGAACGCGGCACTTCGCCTCGCCGAGGAGACCGTTCGCCGGGTCGTGCCGCATCCGGCGGGCCGGAGGCGGCCCCCTAGCGCCCTCCCACGCCCTGACGGCACGAAAGGCGACGCTGTGTCGATGCGGCACAGCCCTCCAGGCGAATCCGATCGCCCCCGACCGCAATGCATCTGTTCTCACTCACCCCTGCCACCCGGCGTGCGACCGTTGACGGAGCCCGCATGTTCCGGGCACGCAGCCTCGACGGCCCAGTGCGGCCGAGAGTCCGGGGTCGCAGCGCCGGCCCCCTGGGCCCTGACGGTGAGGCGGTGCCTCCCGCAGCCACCGTGGACGCCCGCGCGGTCCCCTGGCCTCACCGTGCGGCAGCCCGGCAATACGGCATCCTTCGAAGACGTGCGGCCGTGAGGGAACGCAGCGTTGGCTGACACCCGGTCGAGCCGGCCGGCAACGCCTCGGCAGCCGCTGGCGATGTGTCGCCACCGTGCTGATCGAGCTCCCACCCGATGAATCCGTCGCACCCCATCCCACCCTGGAGAAGCACGTTCTGAATCCTCCCCCCAGTTGAAGCAGGGGGCTGGCTCACGTGGGCCGGGACCTGCGGTCCGTCAGCTCTTGCACGATCGGCACCGGCCGGGTCGAGACCAGCCCGGTTTGATGAAGCACATCCAGGAGGTGCATGTGCTGTCTTGGCTCTCGATCAGCACGGTGTACGCGCTGCTCGGTTCTCGCAACGCACGGCGATCAGCGTATCCGGCCGTGTGGGCGGTCTTTCGCCCTGACGGCGAGACCCCGTTCCCTGCCCTGCTCCGCAGGGGTCCGATTCCTCCCCGGCCTGAAGGCCGGGGCATCCTCGGAAGTTCCCGGTGAACACCCACGGCCCGAAAATCCGCACACCCGCGCACCGGCCCAGGCCCTTGCGTCACTGGCGATACGCCCGGTGTCGCAGGCACTGCGCGTCCCACCCGGAAGGACGGTGACGACGATGGCCACGCCCAGACTCCTGTTGTTGCGGCGCCCCAGTGCACTGCTGGTCGTCTGCCTTGCCATCACCTGCGTACTGCAACTGCGGTCTCCTGCAGTCGGCTTGGTCCGCTGGTCGGACTACGTGGCGTTGGCTCCCCTGGTGGCGGCGGCCCTGCTGCCCCTCAGGCACACTTTGATCGTCGGAGCTTCGACGCTGGCAACCAGCGCGGCCGTCTACGGACACGCGATTCCCGACGTGCCGGAGCGGGCCCGGGCGGCCGGCATCACCGCGGCCGTCCTGTCCGTCGGTTTGAGTGTTCTCATCTCCAGGGCCCGGCTTCGCCGCAAAACCAGATTCCACCTCCCCGCACCACCACGTGCGGGGCGGACGGGCCGCAGCGCCAAGCCCCCTCGGGCCACCGGCGATCGGGGAGTCTCCATGGTGGCGTGCCGAACACCGCCCGGGCGCCTGCCGCAGCCCGCGGCCGTGGAACTGGCGTACTGCCGGGCTGACGACGGTGGGCCGCAGGCCCACTGGACGGACGCGATCCCGCTGTCCGGAGCCCGGGTGGCGCTGGTCGCCGGCAGCGTGACCGAGCACGGGCACCCGGCCCCCGGCCTGGTGCCCGAACTGCGTGCCGCGGTGCACACCCTGGCGGACATCGACGTGCAACCGGACGAGGCGCTCATCCATCTCCGTGACATTCTTCGCCGGTTGCGGCCGGACGAGAGAGCTCCCGACGTCACGGCACGCTGCCTGTACGCCGTCTACGACCCCGTCACGGCAGAGTGCACCCTGGCCTGCGCCGGGCATCCGGCCCCCGCCGTCGTCACCCCCGACGGAGCCGTCACCCCCGTCGCTCTTCCCGCCGGAGCGCCGCTGGGCCGGGCGCGAGCCCAGGTCGAGACCGCCGAAATGCCGCTCCCCGACGGCAGCGTGCTCCTGCTGTCCACGCACTCCGCCGAGCCGGCCGATCCCGCGACGGGCACCGACGGACCCGGGATGCCGGAGCAGGTGGCAAAGCCGAAGCCCTCGCTCGCCGACACCTGCCGTACTGCGGTGGCCTGCCTGCTCGCGAAGGGAGGCCACCGCCAGGTGGCCGTGCTCGCCGCCCGTACCCGCACGCTGGACGGCACCGCCCTGGCGACCTGGAACCTCCCCGCCGATCCGGTGGCCGTGTCCGTGGCGCGCAGACATGTCACGGCCAAGCTGAGGGCATGGGGCCTGGACGACGCCACGACCACCACCGTCCTGATCGTCAGCGAGCTCGTCACCAACGCCATCCGCCATGCCCAGCCACCGGTACGGCTCCGCCTGATCCGCTGCGACGCCTGCCTGGCCTGCGAGGTCACCGACGGCAGCACCACCTCCCCGCACCTTCGGCGTGCCCGCACCTTCGACGAGGGCGGCCGGGGGCTGTTCATCGTCGCCCAGTTGACCCAGCGCTGGGGCACCCGCCACCACGCGCGGGGCAAGACCATCTGGGCCGAATACTGCCCCCGGGCCGACGACCCCGAAGCGGACGAGCAGGCCCTGCCGGGCGGCCTGGTCTCGTGACCCGCACGGGGCACGGATCCCGCGCCCTCCTCGGCGACGCACAGGAGCAGCACGCGGCCGACCGCATGTCGGCCTCGCGCGGGTTCCCGGCCCGGCCCGGCCGGGGGGAACGGCGCGATCGACGTGATACGCGTCCAGGCCGACGCCCACAACGAGGACGACCGGACGCCCATGGCGCCGGACGGCCGGACATGGGGTACCTGGAAGCCCCCGGAACCACAGGGGGAGGAGTTCCGGGGGCCTCGAGCGTTGTCCGGCCGGCTGATCGACAAGGCTGTCCCGGTACGCTGCCGTGGGCCGGGCTGGTCCGTCGCGACGCCAACCCGGCGCAGCGAGAAGCCCCCGGCGTCAGCCGGGGGAGGAGTCACGGTGCTTGGCCGGGTGCCCGAGGAACTGCTCGCTGTCGCCGCGGCCGTGCTGCCCGGAGAAGATCTTCGCGGTGCGGCTTTCGATAGTGGCGGCTCTCACCACGTGGTGCTGCTTGCCGGTGTCGCCGTCGTGCGCATCGCCAAGAACTCCACCGCGGTCGCCGCGCTGCCCCGGCGTACCGAACTTCTGCGCCGTCTGGCGGAGGCGGACTTGCCGTTCGCGGTGCCGGTCCCCTTGTCCGAGGTGGTCCGGGCGCAGGGGCACACCGCCGTCGCGCTGTCGTGGCTGGAGGGCAGGCCTTGCCGGCGGGGCGAGGGCGGAGAGCCGAAGGAGCTCGCCCGGCTGCTGGACGCGCTGCGGCAGGTGGACTGCCGTGACCTGGACGGTCTGCTGGGGGTGCCGCACGAGTACGCGGGAGGTGAGCGGTGGGCCGAGATCATGGAGCAGGACGTGCTGCCCCGGCTGCCGCGCGGGTGGCGGTCCGAAGCGCGTCGCCGTGTCCATGCCGCATTGGACCTGCCCGCCGTCATGCCGTCGCTCGTCCACGGCGACCTGGCCGGCGGCAACATGCGCTGGAGCGAAGACGGTCGCCTGCTCGGTGTGCTGGACTGGGATCTGGCCCAGCCCTTCGACCCCGCCGTCGACGCCGCCTGTCTGGCCTGGCACGGCTGGGACAAGGTCGCGGCCGCCGTCGACAGGCGCACCCTGCACCGTGCGTGGACCTGGTATCTCACCTTCGGCCTTGAGCAGATCCCCTTCGCCCTGCTCAATGGCGAACCCGACGACGTCGTCGCCCAGCGCGGCGCCGCCGCCGCGGCATGGCTGGACCGCACGGCACAACTGACCTCACCCCTGGCCTGACCACGGTCCGCCATCCGTCTCGGGGCGGTCTGCCTGCTGATCCTGTTCGCTCCGGTCGAGCACCCCACCCCACCCGCTGACGGGCCCGACCCCCACGACGCCCCGGGAACCCGAGCCGTCCCCCGGGTTCCGCCGCCCCCGGGTACCGCCCGCCGGCCGGTGGAGCCGCTACCGCCTCATTCCGTTCCGGATCAGGGAACCGACGAGAGGATCAGCTTGTCCAGGTCGTGATCTGAGCGGCGATCTCCCGCACCGGGAGCCCGTCGCGGGCGGCGCGGGCCAGCGGGAGAACGGTGTCCAGGCCAGGGCTCACCGGCAGGCCGCACGCCGACAGGTAGGCCGCGGTGACGGTGGCCGCGAAGAGCAGGTTCCTCAGCTCCAGGCTCGGGTTTCTCGCCAGCTCGCACAGCAGCGCCGCTGCCTTGTGATGAGGCTCGGGGTGGACCTCGCGGTCAAGGATTTCCGCCCGGTGACGTGCTTCCGCCGCGACCGCGACGCCGTAGTCGACGACCTGGGGATCTCCCGGAATCTGCTGTGCGACTGCCAGGATCCAGGCGAGATCGATGCGGAGGTTCACGCGGCGTCCCGTGACTTCGCCGGCTTGTCCGGAAGGCCCGGGTACCGGTCCTCGCCGACCTCCGCCTCGAACTGTTCCGCGTACGCGGCCAGGAACGCCGCGGCGCCGGCCATGAAGGCGGCGCGTGACTGGTTCACATCGGCCTCGATCAGGTCGGCCACATATCCCTGCAGGCTCAGGCCGCGGCGCTTGGCCCGTTCCTCGGCGGCTGCTTTGACGGCTTCGTCCAGCCGGATATTGGTCTGCTTTCCCATACCGGCACTATAGCTATGCGCTGGTATCGGCACATAGCAAACGGGGGTTCGGGTCTGGGGCCGGGCCCCATGGGATGGAGCATGCTTCGGGCCGAGTACGACCGCGAGCTCGTCGACGGCGGCGCGGGGGAGGTGGCGGGTGGTCACGATGTGCGCGATGCCGCCCTCGCGCGCCCCATGCCGGCGACGCGCCGGCGCGGCCGGGGGCCGGTCGCAGCACCGTCTCGTCGTTGCCGGTGGTGGCGAGCCGGGTGCCGTCGGGGCGGGTCGCCACCCGAGAACACCGGACCAGTGCGGCCGGTGAAGGGTGGCTGTGCAGGTGCCGGTGGCCGCGCAGGGAAACCTCACCCGGTCGGCCGGTGCGGGTGCAGCAGTG
Organism: Streptomyces sp. NPDC088354; assembly: GCF_044753585.1. Classification (NCBI taxonomy): domain Bacteria; kingdom Bacillati; phylum Actinomycetota; class Actinomycetes; order Kitasatosporales; family Streptomycetaceae; genus Streptomyces; species Streptomyces sp. NPDC088354. The sequence goes on from NZ_JBIVNJ010000049.1 coordinate 8,718, forward strand.
ATCTCCCGGCATGAATCTTGCTGTGGGTCGCTGCCGGTGTGTCCGCGGTGCAGCGCCCACCCACCCGAACGCCTGCTCTTGGAGGATGCATGGGGATCCGCACAGCCGCGCTCTCGACGACGAGGAGGAGGGTGCGGTCGCGCAGGGCGGGCGCGTGCATGGCGGCAGTGATGGCGGCCCTGGCGTCCGGCACCGCGGTCCCCGCTGCGGCTCGTGGTGGCGCGCAGAGCACGGCCCACCCGTGCTTCTCCGTCCCGGCGTTGCCCGGCTACTGCCCGAACCGTTCGGGCCGGCCCGGGCCACCCGGTCCGCCCGGTCCGGCGGGCCCCGCGGGTCCGCCCGGTCCGTCGGGTCCGCCGGGCCCCGCGGGTCCGCCCGGTCCGTCGGGTCCGCCCGGACCTGTCCGCACGACAAGGGTCACCAGTCAGCCGGTGCCGACGAACACCGAGGGCGACTCCGTGGCGACCGTCCAGTGCCCACCGGGCACCACGGTGACCGGGGGCGGCTTCACGTTCCTGACGGGGCCGTCTGTCCCCGTGCGGTCCTCGGACCTGATCGGCAACGGTTGGACGGTGATCGTCCCCGGATCGGACCAGCCCAGCACTTTCGTGGCGTCGGCGGTCTGCGCCGGGTGACGTGCGAACGCTTCGACGGAAGGGGGGCCGGGCCGGCCCGGGGCCTTTCTTGCTGCCGGTGGCCGGCTGATGGCCTGCGGGGGAGTGCCGGTGGAACTGAACGTCATCGTCCGAGGGTTCGTGGCGCAGGTTCAGCGACCCGGCGCGTGGTACTGACAGATGGTGCCCACGCGGTGTTGGCGTGAGTGACGAACAGTCATGTCGTTCTCACGCCGGCCACCCCCCCGGGGGGGGCGCATCTCGCCCGGGAACCGGTGCGGTTCGCGGTGGTCGGGCAGTTCGGGCGCAGTGGCGTTGGGCGGCGTGTCCGGGCGGGCGTGGCCGGTCGGGGGTGAATCCGAGTGCGCGGCGCGACGATCCGCATGCGGCAGCCTGCCCGACGGGGCCGGTGACGGTGACCGTTGTCGGCGGCCGTGCTGTCAGGCGGCGGCCCGGCGGCGCGGCCGGCTTCGGGGGAGCGCGCGCTTCGGTGCCGGTGACTTCGACCGCCTGGGCGAACTCCGCGTCGATCCGGTCCGGTCGAGCCCGGGGCCGAGTTCCGGTTCGCGCACGCGACGGTCTCAGCCGCGGGTGCGAGGGCGGCGTTCCCCTGCGGTACCGCTGCTCGTCGCGCCGGTCAGGATGGCGCTTGCGACGATGCCGAAGAGGTGGTCGGCGCGTGACGCGAGCGAGTGCTGATCGCCGATCCAGGCGAGCGCCGCCACCAGCGCGAACAAGTCCGCGCCGTCCATGTCGGTCCGCGCCGTGCCCGCGGCCTGGGCGCGGGTGAGCAGCCGCGCACCGGCCGCACGCAGCGTGACGCACGAGGTGTGGAGTGCGGACCCGGTGTCCTCGATGGCGGCTGCCATCAGCACGACCGCGCCCCGGTACTCGGTGGTCCACGCGACGCAGTCGCGCAGCCACGACACGAGAGCGTCGTCGGGCGAGCCGGCCGTTTCCAGGGCGCCCGCCTTGGCGGTCAACTCGTCGAAGCTCGTGCGGAGCAGGGCGTCGAGCAGCGCCTCGCGCGTCGGGAAGTGACGCAGCAACGTCGCGAGTCCGACATCGGCCCTGCGTGCGATGTCGCGCAGTGACACCTCGACGCCCTGCTCGGCGATGGCGGTGCCCGCGACCGCGAGCAGGTGGTCGCGGTTCTTCCTGGCGTCGGCCCGCATCTGGCCCCCCTTGACTATCCGGATCAGTGGTCCATATATTCGGATCAGTGGTCCGTTTATGTGGAGCGCTGATCCGAATAAGCCTATCCCGCGGTGCGGGCAGGAGAGACGATGCCGACACACACGATGAGGGCGGTCCGGCTCCATGAGCACGGCGGTCCTGAAGTTCTGCGCTACGACGAGGTGCCGATGCCCGAGCCGGGGCCGGGTGAGGTGCTCGTTCGCGTGCACGCGGTCGGCGTCAATCCCCCCGACTGGTACCTGCGCGACGGGATGTCCAACCTGCCCCCGGAGGTGAGGCCGAAGTTCGGCCTGCCCGTGATTCCGGGGACGGACCTGTCGGGCGTCGTCGAGGCCGTCGCCGCGGATGTCGACGGCTTCCGCGTCGGGGACGAGGTCTTCGGCCTCCTGCGCTTCCCCAGCTTCGACGGCAGCACCTATGCCGAGTACGTGGCCGCGCCCGCGTCGGACCTCGCGCTCAAGCCGGCCGGCATCGATCACGTGCACGCCGCCGGTACTCCCATGGCCGGGCTCACCGCGTGGCAGTTCCTGATCGAGCTCGGCCACGACCACCCCTCGCCCTTCCAGGCGGCGCAGCACCGCCCGGTGCCACTGGACGCCGGCACGACGGTCCTGGTCAACGGCGCCGCGGGCGGCGTGGGGCACTTCGCTCTGCAGCTGGCGAAATGGAAGGGCGCACGGGTCATCGCGGTGGCGTCGGGCGCGCACGAACTGTTCCTGCGCGAACTGGGCGCCGACGAGTTCATCGACTACACCACGAGCCGTCCCGAGGAACTCGTGCACGACGTCGACCTCGTTCTCGACGCCGTCGGCGGCCCCCACAGCAAGCGCTTCCTGCGCACGCTCAGGCGCGGCGGCTCCCAGTTCCCCGTGTTCTTCGGTGCATTCGACGACGAGGAGACCGCCGAGCTGGGCGTCACCGTCACGGGCACCCAGGTCCGCTCGAACGGCGCGCAGCTTGCCGAACTGGCACGCCTGCTCGAGGCGGGCACGGTCCGCGTCGCGATCGACAGCACGTTCGCGCTCGCGGATGCCCGGGCCGCGCACGAACGCGCCGCCCGAGGGCACATCCAGGGAAAGATCGTGCTGACCGTCGCCCAGGAGCGAGCCGCCTGACCGGCCCGCACGCGGATGTGCCAGGTGGCGGCGGTCGGGGCGGGGAGTCGCGGCGGGATGCGGACGGCCGCGCCGCGAGGTCTGTAGGCCCCTGAGGGTGTCGTCGACCGACTCGACCGATCGGCTGCCGCAGCGGCCTGCACAATGCCGCGCCGGTCTGTTCGGGTCCGCCCTTGCGGGCCGGCCGCGGCCGGAGCGCACTCGTCGCCTGCGCCGGTCGCCGTCCGAACCCCCGTCCGCGGCAGTGCCGGTCGCCGATCGGTGTCCGGACCGGGCGGTGACCGGTCAGCGCGGGTTCGACGGCCGGCATGTCCGGCGGGGTCCCCGTGTCGGCCTTCGCGCCGGTGAGCACGAAGACCCCCGGCATCCCGTGCGGGGCGCGGCCCCAGCGTGCCGTCGACTAGGCACCCGGGTCGCCGATCCGGTCGGCGAGGGCGCGCAGGGCCGCGGAAGACCGTGAGCCGGGTCGGGCTGTGCTCACGAACAACCACTGGCCCGGGTCACCTGGAAGGACAAGGGTCTCGTAGTTCAGGGTGACTTCGCCGAGCAAGGGGTGCCGGTAGCGTCTGGTGCCGTGGGAGAACTCCTCCACGTCGTGCGCGGCCCACCATCGGCGAAAATCTGCGTCCGCCGCCGATAGCTGATCGATCAGCTCGGTCAGTTGCGCATCGCCCGGATTCCGGCCCGCATACAGGCGCAAACCCGTGACCACCATGCGGGCAGCCATGTCCCAGTCGACAAACAGTTCACGCGCCACAGGGTCGAGAAGCACAAATCGCGCCAAATTGCGCTCGCGGACGGGCACGGCCTCGAAATCGACGAATACCGCGCGCGCCATCGCATTGAGGGCGAGGACGTCCATGCGGCCGTTCAGGATCATCGCGGGGCTGTCCCGCAGAGCCTCGAGCAGTGCGTACGCACCCGGGCGCACTCGCCGCGGATGGGCGGACCGGCTCACTTTGGCCACGGACTGCGGCCTGGCCAGGTCGAACAGGTGCGCACGCTCGACATCGTCCAGCCGCAAGGCGCGGGCCACGCCCTCCAGCACCGCGTCGGAGGCATTGGCCACCCGTCCGCGTTCCAGGCGGATGTAGTAGTCCGCGCTCAATCCGGCCGACAGGGCGACCTCCTCGCGGCGCAGTCCCGGAACACGGCGGCCCGCCCCCGGTGTGACCCCGGCCTGCTCGGGAGTCACCTGGGCGCGGCGCGACCGCAGAAAATCGCTCAGCTCCTTGTTGTCACCCGAAGCGGACGATGTCCTGGCCATATGGTGAGGCTAGCCCTCGTCGCGCTGCCCCGGCAATACGTGCAAGGGAATGATACGTGCCGCACAAGCTGCGCCCCGTCACCGGGAAACAGGCCAGCGGCGGCGCCCGGGAAAAGGGAAATGGGGCGCGCGACTTTTTTGCCCGACGGGCGGCGGAAAACGACGGGTGGTCGTTTTCGGTAAATGCGTTCGCCGGGGGTGGTCGCAAAAGTGGCCGTCGGGGAAGTACGTGTTCCGGGGGCAGGCGCCCGTGCCGGGCACGTGTCCTCGCCGGTGTCCGTGCCGGCGAGGTCGAACTGCCTTGTCCCGAAGCCGCCCACCGCGCACTGCCCGGTGATGGGGCTGGGGGGGCCTGCCAGTACCCGGACCGGCAGGCCCGGGCCGAGGCGGGCCTGCCGGACCCCTCCGCGGCGCCTTTTCGGCTGGTTCTCTGGAATTGCAAGCCGACATCAAGGAACAAGGACTTCCCCCCATGAACCTGAAGCTCGAAATGATCGTGCTGCCCGTGTCCGACACCGACCGGGCCAAGGCCTTCTACGAGAAGGCCGGATTCCGCCTGGACGTCGACTACACGGCCGACGAGGGCGTGCGGATCGTGCATTTCACGCCGTCCGGCTCGGAATGCTCGATCATTTTCGGCGAGGGGCTGACGCCCGTCGCACCCGGCTCGGTCCAAGGCCTGTATCTCATCGTCTCCGACATCGAGGAGGCCCGCGCGGAGCTCGTCGGCCGCGGCATCGAGGTCGGCGAGATCTTCCACGACGCAGGCGGCCTCTTCCACGGCCACGCGGGCGGGGACGTCACCCACAGCGGCCTCGGCCAGGAGCGGCTGGCCGGCCTGCACCCCGAGCGCGCCTCCTACGGCTCCTTCCTCACCTTCAGCGACCCGGACGGCAACGGCTGGGTGCTCCAGGAGGTCTCGCAGCGCCTCCCCGGCCGCTGACCGGTCCGCAAACCACCGTCCAGGGGCTTGCATCGCAACGGACACGGCCCGGAGGACGGCGCCGGCCTGCGCGGGCGCCACGGCGCCGTCCGGCAGGCCCGCCCGAGTCACCGAAGCCAAGGAGAACCCGAACAGTGAGGAACACCGCAGTGAGGAACGAGACCAGCCGCACCTACGACGTGATCGTCATCGGCGGGGGGCCGGTCGGCGAGAACGTGGCCGAACGCGCCCGCGCCGCAGGGCTCAGCGCCGTGATCGTGGAACGCGAACTCCTCGGCGGCGAGTGCTCGTTCTGGGCCTGCGACCCGAGCAAGGCGCTGCTGCGGCCCGTGGTGGCACGTGCCGACGCGAGCCGCGTACCCGGACTCGACCCGGCGGTGGCCGGCCCGCTGGACGTCGAGGCGGTCCTCGCGCACCGCGACAAGATGTCCTCGTACTGGAAGGACGAGGACCAGGTCGACTGGCTGACCTCGGTCCGCGTCGACCTCGTGCGCGGCCACGGCCGCCTCACCGGCCCCAAGCAGGTCGCGGTGCAGACCCCTGAGGGCGACACGGTCGCCCTGACCGCCCGGCACGCGGTCGCTGTCTCCACCGGCACCCGCGCCGCCCTGCCCCCGATCCCCGGACTCGACACCGTCCGGCCGTGGACCAGCCGCGAGGCCACCAGCGCCGACAAGGTGCCCGGCCGCCTCGCCGTCGTCGGAGGCGGTGTGGTCGCCGTCGAGATGGCCACCGCCTGGCAGGCCCTCGGCTCCCAGGTCACCATGCTCGTCCTCGCCGACGGACTCCTGGAGCGGATGGAGCCGTTCGCCGGCGAGCTGGTCACCGACGGGCTGCGCGAATCCGGCGTCGACATCCGTTTCAACACCACCGTCACCTCCCTGGCCCGGGAGGACGGCGAGGGCGGCGAGGGCGGCGAGGTGCGGATCACGCTCCGCGACGGCGGGCAACTGGCCGCGGACGAGGTCCTGCTGGCGACCGGCCGGGCCCCCCGGACCCGGGATATCGGCCTGGAGACCGTCGGTCTCACCCCCGGCGACTGGCTGACCGTGGACGACACCTTCCGTGTCACCGGCGTGGACGGCGGCTGGCTCTACGCCGTCGGCGACGTCAACCGCCGCGCCCTGATGACGCATCAGGGCAAGTACCAGGCCCGGATCGCCGGCGCCGTCATCGGCGCCCGCGCCAAGGGCGAGCCGGTCGACGACGCCCCTTGGGGCGCGCATGTCGCCACCGCCGACCACGCGGCCGTCCCGCAGGTCGTCTTCACCACCCCCGAGGTCGCCTCCGTCGGCCTGACCAGCCGCGAGGCCGAGCGGAGCGGGCGCAGCGTCGAGGTCGTCGACTACGACCTCGCCCGCGTCGCCGGTGCCCACCAGTACGGCGAGGAGTACCGCGGCCGGGCCCGCATGCTTGTCGACACCGACCGCGGCACCGTGGTGGGCGTCACCTTCGCCGGCCCCGGCGTCGGGGAACTGGTGCACTCGGCCACCATCGCGGTCGCCGGCGAGGTACCCCTCGACCGGCTCTGGCACGCCGTCCCCGCCTTCCCCACCCTCGGCGAAGTCTGGCTGCGGCTGCTGGAGACCTACCGCGGCTGAGCATGCCGGCCGGCGTCCGGTGCAACCCGGCCTCGGCCGTGGCACCCCACCGGCGAACACGAACGGCTCACAGCCTTGCGAGAAACAGCCCGGCACTGCCGGTGCCCCGTACCTGGCGGCCGCTTTCGGGCGGAGCCCGGGACTTTTCGGGCCTCGCCGACAGCCGAACGAGAAAGGCGCGCACCATGCACGTACTGCCTGCCCCGACGAACCGGCCGGCCCCGCCGCCCCGGGCGGTCCACCTCTGCGACCGCCCGGGCGCACCGGGGCGCGGGCCCACCGCACCCGTCCCCGCGGGAGCACCCGCCGCCGACAGGCCGCCGGGCCACCGGCAGACGGACGTCCACTGGCTTGTCGGACTGCGTTTTCGTTCCACTGCGGGGAACCTGACCAGGCACTACTACCTGATCGACGGCGGAATCACCCGGCAGGACGCCCTGCGCCTGGCCCGGCGGAAGGCAACAAGCCCCGCGGAACGGCGCGCCCGACGCGGCGCGCCGGTCGACGGCGCCTGGGCCGAGGCCCGCGCCATGAGAATGAACGACCTGGGCCTGCCGGAAATGGCCGACGAGCAGCAGTCGCCGGCAAAGGCTCCGAACCGGCCGTCGCCGCTTTCGGCGCCTTCGGCGTCACCTCCGGCCAGGCCTTGCCCGGCGTCGTCGGTCCCCCGGGTCTGATGGTTGCCGGGGGGCGGGGCGTCAGGGGGAGGCGGTGCGGCGGGCGTAGGCGCGGGCGGCGCGGGCGCGGTCGCCGCAGCGGGTGGAACACCAGTGGCGGCGGCCGTGGCGGAGCAGGAAGCGGTTGCAGGGGGCGGAGCCGCAGGCGGTGAGGCGGTCCGCGTCGGGGCCGGTGAGCAGGTCGGCGGCGTCGGCGGCGAGGACGGCCAGGGCGTGGTCCACGATCGCGGTGGTGGGGTGGGGGGTGGCGCGGTAGGGACCGGTCACCTCGTCCCACTGCAGCAACGCCGCGGTGGGCAGGCGGGTCATGGCGTCGTTGACGGCCCCGATCGCGGCGGGGAGGGCGGGCAGGCCTTCGGCTCGGGAGGCGAACAGCGACCTGATCTGTTCGCGCAGTGCGCGCAGTTGCGTCGCGCACATCTCCCGCATGCCGGCGTCGACCGGTGCCAGACCGCGTTCCCCCAGCCAGTGGTTCGCCTGCGCGGGAGAACCCAGCAGATCGACCGTGTGCCCGCCCGCCAGCGCGATCGCGCTGTTGGCCAGGGCGAGAGCCAGATGCTCCGCCTCGCCGTGCGCGGGCGGCAGGCCGGGTTGTGCGATCAAGGGCTCCTCCACGTTCCTCATGGTACGGCTTGCTTGCATCCGTGAGAGGCGGCTACGGTCGTATCACGGTTAAACACTGCTCATCCGTGAGGTGCTCCATGTCCTCTTCCCTTCCCGCGGCGACCCACCCGTTTCCCGTCCGCGTCCTCGGCGGCCCGACCGCCCTCTTCGAGTACGGCGGCCTGCGCTTCCTCACCGACCCCACCTTCGACTCCCCGGGCGACTACCCCCGCGGCGACGGCCGGTCCCTGACCAAGACCGCCGCCTCCGGCGCGGCACCCACCGACCTCGGCGCCATCGACGTGGTCCTGCTCTCGCACGACGAACACCCCGACAACCTCGACACCTCGGGCCGCGCCCTGCTCGCCGACGTCCCGCTCACCCTCACCACCCCCGGTGGCGCACAGCGCCTGGGGGAGCGGGCCAAGGGCCTGGCCGACTGGGAAGGTGTCGAGCTGAACCGCCCCGACGGCGGCACGGTCACCGTGACCGGCGTCCCCGCCGTCCACGGCCCAGGCTCGCGCGAGAAGGTGGAGCCGATCACCGGCCAGGTCGTCGGCTTCGTCCTGGCCGCACAGGACCTGCCGACCGTCTACGTCAGCGGCGACAACGCGTCCCTCGACGCGGTCAAGGAGATCGCCGAGCGCTTCGCCCCCGTCGACACCGCCCTGCTGTTCGCCGGCGCCCCCCGCTTCCCCGAACTCTTCGACAACCAGCTGATCGTCCTGAACAGCGCCCAGGCCGCCGAGGCCGCCGGACTCCTCGCCGCCCGCCGCGTGGTCCCCGTCCACTACGACAGCTGGGCCCACTTCACCGAAGGCCGCGACGAACTGGCAGCCGCCTTCACCGCCGCCGGCCTGGCCGACCACCTGGACTGGGGCCGGCGGGACTGACCCCGGCGCCCGAACTCGTCGACACCCGCCCGTTCTTCACGTCGCGTGTCGCAGTGGTGCGCTGATGGCCAGATCGTCGTCGAGTCTGGCTGCCAGGGCCGGGGCGAGAGCCGGAACATGGCGAGTGGCCCACTGCTCGGTGAGGCAGAGAAAGCCCCGCAGTCCCTCCTGCACGGTGTGCAGGATCCCCGGCAGGTCACCTGTCAGGATCTCGACGGGCGGCCCGGAAGGAGCTTGCCGGGCACCTGCTCCGTCCGGCCACAGCCGTACGACCCCGGCGGCATGCTCAAGCCGTGGTGAGGGGTCGTGCCCGAGCCACAGGGTCTGTCCGTCTGCGACGCCGAGCCACTCGCGCCAGTCCTCCAGGCCGCAGCAACATCCCGGCCGGACGGTGACGTCGGTCCGGGTGTCGTGGACGCGCAGCCCTCCCGGCGCGATCACCTTGTCTGTCTCCAGCAGGCGGCGAATCGCCTCGCCGGCGTCCGTCAAGGGGCGATCTTCGTCGCTCGTCCGCGAGTTGTAGTCGGCCAGCACGGCCAGCGCGCTGCCGACTTCGAGCGGGGACATCCTGCCCGACAGGGCCATGAACTGGTACGGAGGCAGGTCGGCCACCGGCCAGCAGGAGAAGCCAACGGTGTCCGGAGTTTCCAGGACGGCATCCACGATCAACACCGCGTCATTCTCGCCTCGGCCGGAGTGCCACGCAGGGACCCCCCCGGGTGTCCGGCGAGAGCCGGCTGGGGCGGCCCGGCGGGAAGCCGGGGTGCGGGCCTGATGAGCGGCCGCGAGGGCGGCCCGGGGGCTTCCGGACGGCACGAGGCCCCCGGAACCACGGGGAGGAAGTTCCGGGGGCCTGGCCGTGCACTTCGCGTTCGCCGGGTTCAACGACCGCCTGCGGCCGATGTCACGCATCCTTCGATGCTCGGCGTGCCGGTGTGTCAGAAGGGCTGCAGGCGGGTTTTGACGCCGTCGGCTTCGAAGTCGTAGATGGTGCGGTTGATGCGCAGGCCGTCGACGGCGCCGATCCACATGTTGTCGCGGCCCTTGCCGACCGCGACGCTGAGGATGGTCGGCTGGCCGACGCCGCCGGTGAAGGAGGCCTTCAGCTGGGTGAACGTGCACGGGGTGGCCTGGGTGCAGGAGGTCTCGTTGCCGGACAGGAACCAGGTGCCGCTCGTGGTGGCGTCGATGTACGGGCTCCAGCGGTCCACCGTCGTGACTGCGGGCGGGGTCCACACCAGGGTGGAGTAGTTGTCGCCGGCGGTCATGTTCGGATCGATCTCGATCCTGATGTTCGGCATGTTGGTCGGGCCGCCGTAGTTGACGTTCTCGCCGGTCTGGAAGACGTGGAAGCCGACCTTGTTCAGGCCCAGGACCGGGTTGCCGTAGAAGTCGACCTCGTTGCCGAAGTCGACCTTCTCGCTGGGGGGAGCCAGCGTGGTGGCGTTGTTCGCGACCTCGATGCCCAGGCTGCCTGTGCCGTAGGGCGGCCGGGCGGCGGATCCCGTTACGCCGAAGGAGCCGAACGGCCCGTTCCTCAGTTCTGCGATGGGGGAGCCGATCGTGTTACGGGTGATCACCCCCCAGTGGTCCGACAGGAGGCTCTTCTCGTCCGCGACGGCAGTTATCGCTCCCGGGACCATCGACGCCGCTATCGCGGCCAGTGCTATGGCCGCGAGCGCCTTGCCTCGGCGCACGCCAAATCGAGTGTTCACTGGTGTTCCTTTCCTGGGTGAAGGACGGCCACGAGCCCTTGGCACATGCCAGGTGCATAGCACTCTGACGGACACGCAAAGTTACGGTATATGCCACTCAGTGACGGTGCCTGTTGGGGTAATCCATCGGGTGGGCGCGCTGCGCCCGGCTGGGCGGAGGAGCCGGACGCGATGCCCGTGCGATGAAACGGGGGCCGCCCCCGGAGCCGGGTCCCGCGCCCTGGAACGGGGCCGGGTCGGGCAGGGTGGGTGGTCTGACGACGGGGTCGCCGCCGGGGTGCCGGTGGCGCCGGCTGGGGCCCGACTTGCGTTGGCCGCCACAGATGTTCGTCAACGGATCAAGTTCACCTTGCGGTCGCCCCTCAGGCCGGCAGGCCGGGGAGGGCCCGCTGAGCAGGCGACGTGTGGGCTGGGCTCATCGTGGATGGCGTCGGTATATGCGTTTTGACCTACGTAGGCGCCGTGGGTGCTGTTCCATCCGGTGCCACAGAAAGTGATCGGTGAACTGCCGTCAGCGGCCGAGGCGGATCCATTGGCCCGGGGACGCCGTGTCGCGGGGGGCTCGAGCGGCTGGGATGGCTGCGAAGGGGCGTGGTACTTCCTTGCCTTCTTCGATCCATTGGCGCAGGACGGCGCGGTAGATCGGCGGGTCCGCGCTGGCCTGGTATCCGCTGGGCTGACGAGCGTGGCCGGCGGTGCGGAGTGGGGGAAGGGCTGTGGTGTCCTCCATACCCCCTCAACGACCGCGAAGAGCACGGGTGGTGGCCCGCGAGGAAGTCCTGGGCCGCGACTCGGACCGAAAACGATCGTTCACTGGTCGGGGTCCGCACGAGTCCGCCGCGACTGCTGTTCAGGTCTTGGGAGGGACGCCCACCCCACACCTGCTGCTCACCGGGCGGCTCGCCGGCCCCTTCGGGGGCCAGGCGTTCGTGGGAGGTGGTTGTCAGTGCGCCCGCCTGCCTGTCCACGTCGCTGCCGAGGTCGATTACCTCACCGTCCAGCATCCAAAAATCTACGTTGGCCGAAGTAGACATTCGGCGGTGACATGGTTATGGTTTCTCTCGTAGCCAGAGAGATGCAGGGCCTGGCAGAGACGACCTGCCGGGCAGTAGTACCGCAGTACAGCCAGTTGAAGTGCGCAGGTCGGTGCGGTGGTGGAGTTCCGGAGCCAGAGCGGTTGCAGGACGGCGACGGGACTGACGACCGGACCGGGTGGCCCGCAGTGATCAGGGGCCACCGTGAGCAGTACCTCGGTGAAGGCGTCGGCTGCGGACGCGCGCACCGGGAGGTTCGGCAGTGGGGTTCCAAGCCGGAGCAGACGCAGGACGGGCGAAGGGGCCGGCTGCCGGACAGTGGTGCTACGCAGGCCACGGAGTAGTTCGCATCACCAGCAGTACGCAGGAGAGCAGTACCCGCGGTAGGTAAGTGATTGATCCCAGAGGGAAGAATGGAGGAGCAGAGCGCCATCAGGATCGCCCGGGCGGAGGTCGTGAGCCCGGGTACCGCAGGACATTGACAGTGAGGTGGTCTCCGGTCACGCATCCGCGATCCCCGCACCCCCGGCAGCATGTCGGTCGGGTGGGCGGAAACAGTAGGCCGGCGTACTTCCAGGGCCGGCAGATGGTGTAGCAGTTCCTTCGGGGCCCTGGTGCCAGCACGGCACCAGGGCCCCTCAGCGCGGTTTCACAGAGAGGTGCAATGACAGCAGACGACTCGTTCGGCCGTCTCGACGACGACGACTACCCCGCATTCACCATGGGACGGGCTGCCGAGATGCTCGGCACCACCCAGGGCTTCCTCCGTGCCATCGGCGAAGCCCGCCTGATCACCCCGCTCCGCTCCGAGGGCGGACATCGCCGCTACTCCCGCTACCAGTTGCGCATCGCCGCCCGCGCCCGGGAACTCGTCGACCACGGGACCCCCATCGAGGCCGCCTGCCGCATCATCATCCTCGAAGACCAGCTCGAAGAAGCCCAGCGCATCAACGCCGAATACCGCCGCGCCGCATCCCGGCACGCGGCCGACACCTGACCCCGCAGTCCGGGGCGACGTGCCGGGCCGCGCATTCCTCCGCCCACTCAGAAGACGAGCACATGATCGCCGAAGAGACCCAGCCGCCGGCACGCGGGCGGGAGTCCCAGCCTCGCCCCGGCACCACGCCCGACTCCCTGCGTACTCGCGCAGTTGATGCGCCTGTCGGCGCCCCCGGCCGGCTGACTGCCGGGCAGAGAGCCGCCGGCCCGGAAGGCGGGATGGAGCGCGCCGCGGCTGCGCTGAAGCCGAGGATGCGTGGCTGGCTCCACGCCGGCGTGTTCCCCCTCGCTCTGGTCGGCGGCATCGTCCTGATCGCTGTTTCGCGCTCGGCCGCGGCAGTGGCGGCCTGCTCGGTGTACGCGCTGTCGGCCTGCCTGCTGTTCGGTACCAGCGCGGTCTACCATCGCGGAACGTGGGGTCCGCGGGGGGAGGCGGTCCTGCGGCGGCTGGACCACGCGAACATTTTCCTGATCATCGCCGGCACGTACACCCCACTGGCGGTACTTCTTCTGCCCGCGGGTCGGCAGCTGGTGCTGCTGACCGCGGTGTGGGCAGGCGCCCTGGCCGGCATCGCCTTCCGCGTGCTGTGGATCGGGGCTCCCCGGTGGCTGTACACCCCGTGCTACCTCGTCCTGGGCTGGGTGGCCGTCTTCTACCTGTCCGACTTCGCGCGCACCGGCGGCACCGCGGTGGTCGTGCTCGTCATTGCCGGTGGCCTGCTCTACACCGCGGGCGCCGTCGTGTACGGACTCAAGCGCCCCGACCCCTCACCGGCCTGGTTCGGCTTCCACGAGGTCTTCCACGCCCTCACCATCGCCGCCTTCACCGCGCACTACACGGCCATCGTCCTGGCAGTCGCATGACTGCCTCGGCGAGGCCGAGCCCCAACCCCTCCTGCCGTGCTCAGCCACCCGGGGTCGGGGGTTGATCGGGGGCACGGCAGGCAAAGACCCTTCGAGGCGAACGGCAACCATTTTCCTCAACTCTGCGCTCCCGGCAGGCCAGAATCTATGACCGCGAGGCGAGGATTTGGCGCGCAGCGCCGGAAGAGTTTTTCCCGCAATGAACAGAGTGAAGTCATGCAACGTACGCGGGCCGACACGGCATGCTACTGTCGACCTCAGTTGCAGTCGCGGTTCCCAAAACTTCAAGCGCCTCCGTGAGTATTTTCAGCCACTGGAAGCGTTTTTATATATCCGGTCATTTTCCGGGCGGGGCGTCATTGCGGCGACCCGGTGTCCGTACAGTGCGGATGCTGGTGTACTGCCCCAAAGGAGATGTGACATGGCGACTGGCACTGTGAAGTGGTTCAACACGGCCAAGGGTTTCGGCTTCATCGAGCAGGACGGTGGCGGCGCTGACGTGTTCGCCCACTTCTCGAACATCGCCACGGGCCTTGGTGAGCTGCTCGAAGGCCAGAAGGTCACCTTCGACATCGCGCAGAGCCAAAAGGGACCGACGGCCGAGAACATCGTTCCCGCCTGACACTGGCGCCCACTTGGCAGCTGGTGCCCGAACGTGCGGCACCAGTTGCGGGAATCCCGCAGCGGTGTCACCTGCGGGACAACCCCCGCCCGTCGGCGCGCGCCTCTTCGGAGCTGCACCCGTCGACGTCCACGATTCACGTCCACGTCGACGCCACCGATTTCATCGCCTGCACCCCGCTCCGGATTTAGCAGGCAAGATTCGCTTTCGCATCCCATTCGGCCCGTTCTTGTGATTCCTCGCGCTGTTCTTCCGCTGCAGGAATTCCTTGATACGTGCCGTATCAAGGAAGGTTCTGAATGAACCCCACACGTACGAACGACCGCTCCTCCCGCACCCGCCTCCGCACCGACGGCCCCCCTTCCGGCTCCGCCGCCGGTTCGGTTCGTGGCCGCCGCTTCGCTTCGTCCGCCCCGAGCCGTTCCGGTGGTCCGAGCCGCTCGGGTGGTTACGGCCGCCGGCCCGGCGCGGTTTCGGGAGAGTTCGCCCTGCCGAAAACGATCACTCCCGCGCTGCCTGCCGTCGAGGCGTTCGCCGACCTCGACATGCCCAGGGAGTTGCTGGCCGCGCTCACCGCGCAGGGCGTTTCGGTGCCGTTCCCGATTCAGGGCGCGACCCTGCCGAACACCCTCGCGGGCCGCGACGTCCTGGGCCGCGGGCGCACCGGCTCCGGTAAGACGCTGGCCTTCGGCCTGGCCCTACTGGCCCGCACCGCCGGCCGGCGTGCCGAACCCCGCCAGCCGCTTGCCCTGATCCTGGTCCCCACCCGGGAACTGGCCCAGCAGGTGACCGATGCACTCACCCCCTACGCCCGCTCGGTGAAGCTGCGCCTGGCCACCGTCGTCGGCGGGATGTCGATCGGCAAGCAGGCGGCTGCGCTGCGGGGTGGCACCGAAGTCGTCGTGGCCACCCCCGGACGCCTCAAGGACCTCATCGACCGCGGCGACTGCCGGCTGAACCAGGTCGCGATCACCGTGCTCGACGAGGCCGACCAGATGGCCGACATGGGCTTCATGCCGCAGGTCACCGCACTCCTGGACCAGGTACGCCCCGAGGGCCAGCGCATGCTGTTCTCCGCGACCTTGGACCGCAACGTCGATCTCCTGGTCCGCCGCTACCTCACCGACCCCGTCGTCCACTCCGTCGACCCGTCCGCGGGCGCGGTCACCACGATGGAACACCACGTCCTGCACGTGCACGGCACCGACAAGCACCGGACGACGACGCAGATCGCGGCGCGCGAGGGCCGCGTGATCATGTTCCTGGACACCAAGTACGCCGTGGACCGGCTCACCCAGGACCTCCTCAACAACGGTGTACGGGCGGCCGCCCTGCACGGCGGGAAGTCCCAGCCGCAGCGCACCCGCACCCTCGCCCAGTTCAAGACCGGGCACGTCACCGTGCTGGTCGCCACGAACGTCGCGGCACGCGGCATCCACGTCGACAACCTCGACCTCGTCGTCAACGTGGATCCGCCGACCGACCACAAGGACTACCTGCACCGCGGCGGCCGCACGGCCCGCGCGGGCGAGTCCGGCAGCGTCGTCACCCTGGTCACCCCCAACCAGCGCCGCGACATGACCCGCCTCATGACCGCCGCCGGCATCGTGCCCCAGACCACCCAGGTCCGCTCCGGCGATGAAGCCCTCAACCGGATCACCGGCGCCCAGACCCCCTCCGGCATCCCCGTCACCATCACCGCGCCGGCGCCCGAGCGACGCAAGCGCAGCGCGGCCTCCCGCAGTCGACGCGGTCCCGCTTCGGGTGCCCGGCGCGTGAGCGTGCGGCAGTCCGCCTTCGACGCGGCGGCCTGAACACCACATGCTCAGGAAGCCGGCCTATCTCTGCAGGAGGCACCTTTTGACGCTGGTTCAGATGCAACCCCGCTCGGCGAGTGCCACCCCCGTGCACAAGACGGTGGCCGACGCCATGGACACCGCCGGTCCGCAGGTCAGTGACGACATGACCGTCGAAGTGGCCCTGTCCGTCATGGCCAGTGCCCGCGTCGGGCACCTGCTCATCTGCGACAACGACGGCCTGTGCACCGGCCTGGTCACCCAGGTCCAGCTCACCGCCGTCCGTGACAGCTCCGTCTACACCGACCGGGTCCAGCTGCGCGACATCCTCGGCGACCGCGGGCCGTTCACCTCGCCTGTGACCACGATGGCCGAAGCCGAGCACACCATGCGCTACCGCCGGGTCGATGCCCTGCCTGTCGTCGACGAACAAGGTAGCGCTCTCGGCGTCCTCGCCCTTGCCCGCTGAACCGCCTCACCGCAGAACCATCCCCTCCTTCTCCCTGTGAGGCATCATGCGCTGTGTCATCGCCCGCTTCCCGTTCGACCTCACCAAAAGCGGCGTCCTGCAATCCATGACGGGCGTCAAGCCCGAGCCGGTCACCGGCGAGTCCGTGATCATCGGCCGCCGCAGCTACCCCGTCAAACAGGTCGGCCAGGTCATCACACGCCAAGACCGCCGCGATTTCAGCGCCGGCGAAGTCCTCCGGGCCATGACCCAGCTCGGCTTCACCTGCCGCGGCCTTCCCCGGACGGCCGCACCCACGCGTGCCCTCAGCCCGCTCCAGCAGGCTTCCGCGATGCTCGGCGCCCCTGCGGCCGTCTGATCGACGGGCAGGTGCGAGCGGGCTGTTCACCGTGTGCCGCCTCGTGGCAATAGCCGGGCGGGTTGGCTGCCTGGTGTCAGCAGGCCGTTCACGGCGGCATACAGGGACGAGGCCCGGGGCTCCCCGTCAAAGAGCGCCATCAGTGGACGTGGATGGTGCGCGGTCCGCTTCAGGGCACGTTGGCGAGTTGTTCGACGAGGTGTTCGCCGTGTGAGCGCAGGCCGGCCTTGCAGGACGGCGACCAGGGGCGGTACGAGTCGGAGGCGATCACGTTGTCCGGGCCCTCTCCCGGTTCGAGGAACGGGCACGATGATGCGGGCAACCTCGGTTCGTGCCGCCGGGGTTGGGGCGTGGGCTCTGCCGATGTTCCGGACGATCTCGACCAGGAGCCGCGGGTGTCGGCGAAGCAGATGGCTTCGACTCCCCGCTCGCCGGTGATGTCGACGCCCTCCCCGAGGAGTCGCACGCCGGCGAGGAGGCCCGGTGGACCCGTCTGCACTGGGCTTCGATGCCGTTTGCGAACCGCTGGAGTGGAGTCATGGTCAAGAGTTGTGGACCGACGTCCGGCGTTCAGGCCATGACCCGGCCTCGGAGAATGATGCGGCTGGGGTGGGCCAGAGCGGAGGCGTCGAGTGTGGGGTCGGTGTCGTAGGCGACGAGATCGGCGGGGGCTCCGTCGACCAGGCCGGGCAGGCCGAGGTAGGCGCGGGCCGACCACGAGGCCGCGCCCAGCGCCGCCTCGGGCGACATGCCCGCACGGACCAGCCATGCGATTTCCGAGGTGACGGTGCCGCACGGGAAGCTGTCGGTGCCGGCCAGGATGGTGACACCGGCCTCGTGTGCGGCCCTCACATTGGGCAGCATGGTGTCCCATCCGGCCAGCCACCAGTCCCGGCGGGCGCTCGGTTCGGCGGCCCGCCGTCGGTCGGCTCCGGAGCCGAGGACGCTGAGCGTGGGGACGAACGCGGTACCGTGGTCCACCATCCGATCGATCAGGCTCGGGTCCAGGTGCATGCCGTGCTCCAGGCTGTCGACTCCGGCCAGGACGGCGTTGCGACTGCCCTCGCTGGTCTGGCAGTGTGCGGCCACCCGGCCGCCGATCGCGTGCACGGCCTGGACGACAGCAGCGAGGACGTCCAGCGGCAGCGCGGGCTCGTCGTGCCTCCAGTCCGCGATGACCTTGCACCAACCCGAGGACGCGGTGGCCTCCTCCACGGCTGCGTGGACCAGGTCGGCCTCGCTCACGTCTCTTCCGAAGCCGGGAAAGAAACGGCCCGGGGTGGCCAGCCAGCGTCCGGCCGAGCGGACGCGGGGCATGTCCGGGTCTTCGCCCACCCAGTCGGGGATGCGGGCCGCGGACCCGGGCGTGCGTACCAGCAGCACTCCGGCGTCGCGGTGATCGGTCAGGTGCCGTCGAAGCGTCGCATCGCTGAACGGGGCCTCGAGGTGTTCGGTACCGGGATGGGTATGTGCATCGACCAGGCCCGGCAGCAGCCAGCCGCCGTCAACGACGAGGTCGGCATCGGGGGCAGCCCCGGCCCTCAGCTGGTCGCCGTCGATCCAGAAGGATCGTTCCTCCCGTTCGGGCAACACGACGCCACGTACCTGAAGCACCACCAGTGACCTCCCCCACGAATCCGCCTGCGCGTCGGTCGATCTCGCTGATCCTATTGGGGGACCGCGGCAGGAGAACCTCGGCATCAAGCCGCCGCACAGGGGGCCGGGACCCATGTGCGGGACGGCCTGGCCTTTCCCCCTGCTGTGGCGGCTGCCGGCGCATGCCGAGTGCGTCGGGTCCGGCGCGCCGTGCCTCGGCCGACTTCCCGATCCGGCGGCGGTGTTGTCCGGGAACTGACCGAGTCGAACCTCTACGACCGGCTCGTCGGGCTCGGTGAGCCGCTCAAGGTGCTTCCTGCCCGCCCGCCAGGGGGCTTCCCTCGCGGGCGTGGAACTGCTGAGCGGTCGTTCTTGTCGGCGGGGGTCCGACGCACGCCGATGGCGAGTGCTACCCCACCGGGGCCGTGCGCCGCGCAGCCCAGAAGCGGTAGAGGGCCCAGCCGGTGCCCAGGATCGCGGCCGTCCAGACGATGACCTCGGAGACGATGACGGACGGGGTCACGGTGAAGTGTGGTCGAGGTGGCATGACGATCATTTGAGCAGCGGCGCCCATGGGAACGGCGAGCGCCGCGAGCATGCCGATCAGCCCTGGTTTTCTTATGGCTGCGCCCGTCGCGCCCAGGGCCGGCCCGAAGAGAACGCCGGCCACCAGCCAGTAGACGATCGACGTCATGTTCTCGTCACCGACGACCGCGTCCGTCACGAAGTAGGTCATAGTGGCCCCGATCAGTGCCAGGGGTCCGGCCACCGCGCCGCGCAGCGGTGTTGCAGCGAGCCAGCCCATTGCGACCGCGAGCGCTGCCCAGCACCAGCCCGAGTCCATCAGCAGGCTGAGCACTTTGGCGGATTTTGCCCAGATGGTGCCGTGGAGCGGCATCCCTAACGTCGTGAACGGCGAGGAAAGGATGTCCGCGAGCGAAGTTGCCGCCCCGAATACCAGGCCCACCACCAGGCTCCCGGCTGTGATCTTCATCAGGGGATGGTAGCGAGCGTCTTCACGTGTCGCGGGTCAGCGCAGCATGTACGTGACACCGGCGAGGTGGAGGAGGCCTCGCTGTTGGTCAGCACGTGGTCTGGCCCCGCCGTACCAGGTTCATCTGGATCCGACGGCCGCTCCACTGTCGGGCCGGTGCCGGGCTGGCGCACAGGTGGGTCTTCCTGTGCGGGTGCGCACGCTCTTGGCCGTAGCGGGAGCCGGCCCGGGGGCCGCCGGCGCTGGGCTGACGGGAAGCGGGGTGCGGCCCGGTAAGCGGGCCGCGGTGGCGGCCCGGGGGCTTACCGGCCCCGAGTCGCATCAGTCGAGGGCGTGGCTGCGGCCGGTCCGCAGGATCTCGTCGGAGAGCTCGGGTTCGACGTGTCGTACGGCGCGGGCGAGCATCAGCGCGCCGACCATTTCGCTGAGCAGGCGGACGGCCCTGTGGCGGGCCTCGGCCGGGTCGAGCTCGTGGCCCTTGTCCTGGGCTTCGCGCAGGAACTCGGCGGCGAAGCCGGTGAGGTAGCCCTCGACGCCTTCGGCGTACGCGCTCTGCACGGCTTCGCTGTGCCGTCCGGCGTCGGTGGCCAGAGAGGCGGAGGGGCAGCCGCCGTCGGGGGCGTCACGGTGCGTGGTGGACAGGTACTCGGCCACGACCCGCTCCAGCGGGGAGCCGTCCTGGCCCGGGCCGTCCTCGATCGTTTGGGCCAGGCCCTCGAGCGAGGCGGCGTAGGAGGCGCCGCACACCTCCACGGCCAGGTCGTTCTTGGAGGCGAAGTGGTTGTAGAAGCCGCCGTGGGTGAGTCCGGCTTCCTTCATCAACTCGGCGATGCCGACCGCGTCGATGCCCTGCGAGCGGAACATGCGGCTGGCCGCGTCGAGGATGTTCTGCCGGTTGCGGGCCTTGTCCTCCTTGGTGATCCGCGGCATGGCCGTCCTCTCGCGTCGCTCTCGACTTGACATTTTTAATGATGCCTCTCATCGTAGCAGGAGGTTTTCAATGACCCCCATCATTAATAATTCTGGAAGGGGAGCGCCATGCGCGCCATCACCTACGACCAGCACGGAGAGGCCGGGCAGGTACTACGCCTGAGCGAACAGCCGGTCCCTGCTGCGCCCGCGGCCGGGCAGGTGCGGGTGCGGGTGCTGTCCCGGCCGATCCACCCCGGCGACCTGGCGGCAGTGGCGGGCCTTGCGGGCGGGCCGCGGCAGCGGTTCGCCACGCCACGGATTCCCGGCGTTGAGGGAATGGGCGTCATCGAGACCGTCGGCGAGGGCGTGCGGGACCTGCGACCCGGCCGGCGGGTGGCGTTCTTCCCGGTGCCGGGCGCGTGGAGCGAACTCGTCACGGCGCCGGCCGATCTTGTGGTGCCGGTGCCCGAGGACCTCAGCGACGAGACCGCCGCTTTGATGCTGGCCAACCCGCTGACCCTGCTCTCCTTGCTGCGGGCGGTCCAGGACGCCCAGCACGGCCAGGCCGGTCCGGTGGTGCAGACCGCCGCCGGTTCGTCGGTGGGAAAGCTGGTCAGCGCCGCGGCACTCAAGCACGGCATCGAGCTGGTCAACCTGGTCCGCAGCGCCGCGGGGGCGCAGACCATGCGGCAGCGCTTCCCCGCACTGCCGGCCATCTCGACGGCCGACGCCAACTGGCGCACTCAGGTCCGGGACGCGACCGGCGGCCGGGGTGCCCAGGTCGTACTGGACGCGGTGGGCGGATCCCTGACCGGTGAGCTGGCCGGGCTGCTCGCCGACGGCGGCACGCTGATCACCTACGGACAGCTCGGTTCCGGCAGCACGCCGCTGGAGTCGCTCGCGCTGACCCCGCGGGCCCTGACCGTGCGGGGCACGTCCGTCCTCCAGTGGATGGCCGCCCGCACGCCCGAGGAACGGGGTGAGGACGTCGCCTTCGCCGCCCGTCTGGCCGCGACCGCCCCGGAACTCTTCGAGGTCGCCGCCGGCTACGACCTCGCCGACTTCGCGAAGGCCATCGACCACGTCCGCCGCCCCGGCAGGAGCGGAACCGTCCTGCTCACCAGCCCCGCACCCTGAACCCCACGAAGGGCACCTCATGAAGATCGGAACCCTCGGCGCCGGAACCGTCGCCCAGGCCATCGCCCGCCACGCCGTGGCCCACGGCCACCAGGTCGTGCTGAGCAACAGCCGCGGCCGCGCCTCCCTGGCCGGCCTCGCCGACGACCTCGGACCGCTCGCCCACGCCGGCACCCCTCAGGAGGCTGCTGCGGCGGAACTCGTCGTGCTCGCGGTCGGCTGGCCCCAGATCCCGGACGCGGTGGCCGGCCTGCCGCCCTTCGACGGGCGCATCGTCATCGACGCCACCAACCAGTTCGCCTCCCCGCCGCCGCCCGTGAAGATCGCCGACCTGGGCGAGCTGACCGGCAGCGAACACGTCGCCTCACTGCTGCCCGGAGCCCGCGTCGTCAAGGCGTTCAACACCCTCTACGGCCAGTACATCGCCGCCGACCCGCGGCACCGGGCCGGACGCCAGGTGCTGTTCCTCGCCGGTGACGACGCCGACGCCAAGACCACCGTCACGGACCTGACCGCCGCCTTCGGCTTCGCCCCCGTCGACCTCGGCTCCCTGCGCGAGGGCGGACGCCTCATGCAGCTCGGCGGCCCGCTGTCCGGACTCCACGCCCTCCAACAGGACTGAGCCGGGCCCTCGCCCGTTCCTCACTCCCCTCCTCATCCCCCCTTCAGTACAAGGAAGTTGCTCATGACCACCACCCAGCCCCTGCTGCAGCCCGTCCGCCTCGGCGCACTGGACCTCGCCAACAGCGTCGTCATGGCCCCCATGACCCGCGCCCGCGCTCAGAACGCCGAGCTGGCCCCCACCGACCTCCACGCGACCTACTACGCGCAGCGCGCCGGCGCCGGCCTGATCGTCACCGAGGGAACCTGGGTCAACGCCGACGCGATCGGTTTCATCCACGCGCCCGGCATCTACACCGATGCGCAGACCGCCGGCTGGGCGAAGGTCACCGAAGCCGTCCATGAGGCCGGCGGGCGGATCGTCTCCCAGTTCGGCCACCTCGGCGCGGCCTCCCACCCCGACCACCTCGGCGGCCGCCTGCCCGCCGGACCCTCGGCCGTCAACCCCGGCGAGAAGTCCTTCACCCCCTCCGGCCCGAAGGACACCGTCACCCCGCGCGCCTACACCGCCGCCGAGATCGCCGCCACCATCGCCGACTACCGCCACGCGGCCGAGAACGCCCGCCGCGCCGGCTTCGACGGCGTGGAGATCCACGCCCAGCAGTCCCACTTGATCCCGCAGTTCCTCAACCCGCGTCTCAACCAGCGCACCGACGCCTACGGAGGCAGCAGCGAGAAGCGGGCCCGGTTCCTCCTCGACATCCTCGACGCCGTCAGTGACGTGTGGGGCAGCGACCGCGTCAGCGTGAAGATGTCGCCGGGCTGGAACAACGGAGGCACGTTCACCGCGGACGAGGAGACACTCGCCGACTACGACCAGCTGCTCAAGAAGCTCAACGACAGCAACCTGGCCTACCTGCACCTCCTGGGCACCCCCGGCACGATCGAGGAGCGGATCGCCCTCTTCTCCCGCTACCGCGCCCACTACCAGGGCAACATCGTCGCCAACCTCGGCTTCACGCAGGCCCTCGGCAACCAGATCCTCGACCACGGGACCGTCAACGCGGTTTCCTTCGCCGAACCCTTCATCGCCAACCCCGACCTGGTCGAGCGCTTCGCGCAGGGCCACCCGCTGGCCGACGGCGACCGGTCCACCTACTACGCCGGTCACTCCGAGGGCTACACCGACTACCCCGCCTTCACCGCCAACTGAGCAAGCAGGACGCCGGCGCTGCGTTGGTGTGTGGGGCGGCAGGAAACCTCCTGCTGCCCCACACCCAGTTCGTGCCGCTCTGCCGGACTGGCTCACCAGCCAACGCCAGTACGGCACATGGGGCCGCCTGGGTGACGGGACCGGCCCCGACGCGGACAGCGTGCGGGCCGCCTGTGTGTCCTTCCACTATCGCCGCCGCCAGCACACCTCCACGACCAGCCTTCCGAAAGGGTGTGTCCGCCGCGGGTCGCGGGCTGAAGCACGTCAGCACCGGAGGGTCCGCCGCGGCCTGACCTCAGCACCGGCATGCCCTCTCACCCGGCCTCGACCTGTCCTGGCCCGGATGCACCCCCATCCGATGGACAGCGCCCGCCCTCACAGGCCGTCGCGCCAGGTCCCGACCCTGCTGAAGGCCTCTCAGGTCACCTCGTCCCACCGTCGAAGCGGTCGTCGCCTGCGTCCGGCTGCGCAGGCAACGCCTGGCCGGCGGGCACTGATTCCGCCTCGCCGATGTCCTGCGGTGCGAGGTCGAGGTCGAGGTCGCAGGTCTCGTGGTCGCCGGGTTCCGCTGCCCGTCTTCGGGCCTTGCGCCGGTCGTTGAGAAGCGAGAAGACAACGGCGGCGAAGTAGAGCACCCAGATCGGTGCGGCCAGCGCCAGCATGGTCAGCGGGTCCGTGCTCGGCGTCGCCACGGCCGAAAAGACCGCGATCCCCATGATCATGCCGCGCCACCATCCGATGATCCGCCGGCCGGACACCACTCCGGTGAGGTTCAGCATCACCAGCAGCAGCGGCATCTCGAAGGAGAGGCCGAAGACGACCACCATGCGGGTGACGAGGTCGAGCAGATCGTCCAGCGGCAGCAGGTTGTCCACCCCGTGCGGGGTGAGGCCGATCAGTACCTTCGCGGTCGTGGGCAGCACCTTGTACGCGATGAAGGCGCCGCCGAAGAACAGCGGGACCCCCGCGCCGACGAACCCGTAGGCGTATCTGCGCTCGTGCCTGTGCAGGCCGGGGGCAACGAACGCCCACAGCTGGTACAGCCATACCGGCGAGGCCAGCACGACGCCGGCCATGAGGGACACCTTCAGCGCCAGGGTGAAGGGCGCGAGCAGACCGTTGATCGTGATCCGCGCGCAGGTGGTGTTGGCGGTCCGCTCGGCCAGATCGGCGAAGGACGTCGGGCAGCCGACCGAGTCCAGCACCGGCCTGGTGGAGAAGTTGATGATGCCCTTGTAGGAGAAGGCCGCGGCGATCGTGACGACCAGGATGGCAAGGACGGCCTTGGTGAGCCGGTTGCGGATCTCACGAAGGTGCTCCGCGAGCGGCATCCGCCGCTCGGGATCCCTTTCCTTGGTGCGGGCCGATGGGGGCACGCCATGTCCTCATTTCGTGCGGCGGACCGGAGACTGCCGGCCCTGCGTCGGTTCAGCTCGGCATGGCGCCGGTTGGGCCTAGCGCGTTCAGGCGATAGTCGGTGCAGGTCGGTACCACTTACCGCGGTCTGATCTGTCCTGCCTGGACCGCGGACAGCGATGCGGGCGGCCGGGCAGCGCGAGAGGTGAGCCGGCCGGCAAGGCTTCGGGCAGCGTCTTGTCGCGGGGATGGGCCGAGGGCGGGCACGACCGGGCTCAGTCCCGGCGGCCGGTCGTGCTGTCCGCAGGCGCGGTGCGGGCGGTGGCGGTGTCTTCGGGAGCGTCCGGGAACGTCCTCGGTCCCGGTCCTGGCGCGGGCTCAGGCTCGGGGCGTGGCTCGTTCGGGGCGCTGTCGTCGTTCATGGCCCTGGTCTCGCTCTTGAGGATCCGCATGGACCTGCCCAGCGCCCGGGCCGTGTCGGGGAGTTTCTTCGAGCCGAAGATCAAGACCAGCACCGCGACCAGGATCAGCAGGTGCCAGGGCTCCAGCGCATTGCGGAACATCGTCACACCACCCTTTCGAACGCGTCGGCCTTCATCCCTGCCTCGGTGATCCGTGCTTGACCGTGGCCTCGCCCGCGATCGTCGCGGCGACGATGTCGCCGTTCCCGGCGACCGGCTGACGGCGCACCGTCACCCAGTCCCGGCTGCTGCCCCTGGGGGCAACCGCGTTCGGGCGCCTGGAACAGCCGGTGCGTCTTCGGGTTCGGCCGCGGTGCGTTCAGCGGCTTTGACTGGGGTGACCGTTCCTGTCGCCGGCTGGCGAGTCGGCCGGCTGCTGCGGGGGCGTGCCGGGTGTCGAAGTCGCTGCGGGTCATGTGTCCTTCTTCCTGTCGGGTAGGCCGGTGTCGAATTCAGGTTCCGGGGCGCCCGGCGGCCGTCCAGGCGGCGTACTCCTGGCGGACGTAGCAGCGGCGGCCGGGGGCGGGCGTGGTCGTGTCGGGGTGGTGCGGGCCGGCCACGAGGTCGGGATGGCGGCGGTCGTGCAGGAGGAGTTGTTCGGCGGTTTCCGCGGCTGCCGCCAGGGGGCCGGGGCGGGGGTCGTCCATGGCCATCCGGTCCATGAGGGCGGCCCGGCGCAGCAGGCGGGCCCGTTCGGCGGCCGTCGGGTCGACCGGGGGGCCGGTGAGGGGCCGTGCCTGGCGGCCGTCGCGTTCGGCCTCGAGGGCGAGGACTTGGTGCATCTCGCGGCGCAGATCGGGCGCATTCGCGTACGCCTCGCGCTCAGGCGGGGCACCGAGGCCGTTCGGGGTGAGGTCCACGCTCACCACTGCTCCGATACGCCAGCGCCGCGGCGTCGGGAGGGCGCCCTGTCGTGGTCGGGGCCGCGGTGATCGAGGGCCGGTGGATGCGCCGCGGACCGCGGGGCAACCTTGGCCGGGCCGGGGCGGCCGTCGACGGGGCGGGGCCCCCGGGTCGCAAAGGCCAGTGCGCGGGGTCGTCGGGTGGCCCGGCGCCGCGGCTCGCGCGGAACGCCCGGGCCGGTCATGCCGAACACCTCAGGCAGGCGCGGACCTCGCGGCCGCTGCCCGTCTGGTGGACCTCGGTCGACTGGGCGAGGTCCTGGACGATGCCGGTGCCGCGGCCGTGTTCGTCGGGGGCGATGTCGCGACGAGGGCGCTCCACGGTCGTGCCGGAGTCGGTGACCACGATGTGAAGAGTGCCGTGGTCGAGGACGAGCACCAGGGTCATGCGCTCGCGGCCGTACTGGGCGGCGTTGGTGGCGAGTTCGTCGACGATGAGAACGGCGGAGTCCCGCTCGCTTGTGGGCACGCTCCAGGTCTCGAGCAGATCGGCCGCGAAGTGACGAGCGGCGGAGACGTGCGCCTCCCGCGCGGGCAGGGTGAGCAACGCCTGGTGGGCGCAGGGTTGGTCGGGCAGCGAAATCGGGCGGGGAGAATCGGTCACGAACATGGTCTTGTGGCTCTTCTGTGGAGGTGCGGAGCTCGGAACGGGGGGAGGCCGCCGGCGACGTCGGGGCGGTCGGTGGGGCCGGTCCTTGAGTGGGCGCGCTCATTCAGTTCCACGGACGGCGCATGCCCATCGGTTCGACCTATTCGTACCTTTTGCTTGATTTCTTGTGGGTTCGTCGGTACGGCGGCCTGGCCGGACCCACGCGCCGGTGTCAGGGCTTGATCGATGCCGTACCCGGGCGGGCGGGACGGCGGTGGTTCGGTCCCCTCGCGTGATCGGCGGGGCACTCACGCAGCAAGCCGGCCCGGGGCCGGGCCGGTTCGCGGGAGCCGACGGTGAGGGTGCCCCGGCTCCCGGGAGGTCCCGGTGCGGGGTGGCCGGCCCGGTCCACCGCTGTCGAAGCCGCGTGACGGGAGCGGGCCGCGGCCCGGCGACCGAGGCCGTTGAACTGCCCCGGTGCCGACACGGCCGGCCTCCGGTGACAGGTGGTGCGGGCGGGGCGGCACCACGGCGTGATGGCTGTCGTCAATGCCTCACGATCGGATGGTGAGCAGCTTTCGGCCGTTGCCTGCGAGCATCTCGAAGTGCTCGATGGCTCCCGGGGACATGGCAACCGCCCCTGGGATCGTGGTGCCGGGAGGGTACTGGCCTGCCCGCCAGGTGGCGCTGTCCGTCCTGGCGCCGCCCGGCCCCACCGCCTGCAGCCGGCAGGTGATTCCGGCGGGCGCGCCCTTGGCGGAGACCTTGAGGACACTGCCCCAGGCGGAGGGGTAGACCTGCACCGTGGCCGAGACGCCGGTGGCGGGATCGCTTCCGGAGAACGTGCGCCAGGCGGCCGGCGCGGTCGGCCCGGGCGGCGTCGCCTGACTGCTCAGGGATCCGGTGGCCGCCAGCCATGTGCCGCCGGCCGCTGCCGCGACGAACGTCAGGGAGGCGGCGGCGCCGGCCAGTTGCAGACGCCAGGTCCTGCGGCGCCGGGCTGCGGCCTGCCCCAGCAGCCTGTCCAGGACACCCGCCTGTGGTGCCGGCGTTTCCGGTGTTTCCGGCAGCGCAGGCCGTGCGGGCGAGGGGCCCTGCGTGCTTTTGGCTGCCCGTGCCACCAGCCGGTCGGCCGGCTTCCCGTCCGCCGTCGCCGGCGCGGCGCGGCCGGCGGCTTCGGCCGCGGCCACCGTGGCCAGCAGCGAGGGCAGTCCCGACAGCCGGATGTGTTCGGCCCGGCACTCGTCGCATTCCGTGAGGTGGGCGCGTACCTGTTCCGTTTCTGCCGGGGGCAGTGTGCCCAGGACGTATCCCCCCAGCGCCAGTCGGAGGGCGTGGTGCTTCGCACTCATGGTCGCCACCTCCTGCGCACCGCGGTCATGGCTCGGTCCCCCGCTCCCGGGGCGCCGGCCGCGGGGCGTGCGGGGCGTGGTGGGTCCGTGGCTTCACGGTGCCCGGCGCGATGCCCGGCGCCCGTGCGGCCTCCACCACGCTCCGGCCCCGGCAGCCGGTCTCCGGCAGTGCCGCGCGGTGGTCCGGGGGCAGCGTCCGCACGGCGTCGGCAGCCACCCGGCTCTGCGGTGCCTGCTCGCTTGTGTCCTCGCCCGGTGGGCGTCGATGACCGGATGCCGGGCGACCGGGCGCAGCCGTGCCAGGGCCGGGCCGCGTGCGGGATCGAATGCGGCGGGATGCCGCCACGCCCGCGGCGGCGTCTTCTGCACCACGTTCTCCGCCCATTGCCGGTCTCCTGAGGTCGCTCGCAGCAGGTAGTGAGACAGGGGCCCTGCGTGCTCCGCGTGCACGGTGCGCAGCAGTTCCTCGCCCTCGGTCGAAGAGTCCCTCTACCCAAGACACGGCGCGGGGAGCGATCCGGATCGGTCTGCAGGCCATGTTTCAGGAACTCCGGGACATGAGCCGATCAGCGCACATCTGTACGGCTCCTTTCTGTAACGCACGGAGAGGGGCGGGAAGCACTCGGTGACTGCCACGGGAGGTGCGCCGGCGGCTGGCCCCACGCGATCACCGCGACCCCGGCGCCGGGCAGGCCGACCGATCTGCGGTGGTACCGAAAAGCCGCATAAAAGTGCATATGCGTCGAACCGTATGGCCCTCGCCGTCCGTGGAGTTGGGCAGAAGCCGGCTTTCACGCAGTTCCTCAATCGATTCCCCCCGTGTCAAAGGACGGATCGCAAGCGACCGGGACACGCCACGCGACGCGTGCGTTCCTGGCGCCGGCCACGCCCGCGCCGTGCCCTCGCACATCGAAGTCGGCGCCACCGCGCGGCCTCGGCCCGCCCCCTGGCGCACGCCACGGCGACGGCTCCGCGCGGCGCCGGTGCGCGTGCAGCGGTCGGGACAGGCCGTGAACACGGCATCCACCCCACATCCCTGCGGTCGCCTGCGCCCCTGCCGTCGCAGCCCCCCGTCCCCGCCTGACCAGTCAGGAGCCACCACCATGCATCTGAACTTCCGCACACCGGACCGGCGATCACGCGTTGCGGCCGGGCTGGCCGTCGCCACCATCGCCACCGTCGGCGCGCTCGGGCTGCTCAGCTCGTGCGCTCCGTGGTCGCACCCCTCGTCCTCCGGAGCCGGCGGCGTCACACCCGGTCCGGGTCAGCACCAAGCGGCCGGGATGCCCGGTGCCGCAGGGCCGGGGAAGGCGGCGGGCACCGCTCCCGGCGCCTCGCCGATGCCCAGCATGAACATGCCCACGACTCACTCGGGCGCGGGCGCGCCGGCCGCGCCGGTGACCGGGAACGCCGTGGCCATCAAGAACTTCGCGTTCTCCCCGGCCACGCTGAAGGTGAAGGCGGGGACGACGGTGACCTGGACCAACCAGGACACCGACGCCCACACCGTCACCAGCGCCCAGGCGGGCGGCCCGTTGCAGTCCGCCGCCCTGGCCACCCACGCCACCTACCGCTACACGTTCACCAAACCCGGCACCTACGCCTACCTCTGCACCATCCATCCGTTCATGACCGCCACCGTGGAGGTGACCCGATGACCGACTCCTACGACAGCCACGACGCAGCGCGGGACCGCGACGCCGGCCGGCCCGATACCGAACACGGCATGACCCGACGCCAACTCATGCGACATGCGGGGTGGTTCGGCGGCGCGGTGGTACTGACCGTGGCCGGCGGGGAGGTGATCAGCCACATCGCCGACGCCCGGGACACCCACGCCGGTGCCGGAACCGGTGCCGGGGCCGGTGCTGCCGCCGCGGGAAGCGGCACGCTGCGGTTCGTGCAGGTCTCCGACAGCCATATCGGGTTCCAGGGTCCTGCGAACACCGACGTGGCCGGCTCGTTCACCGAAGCGATCAACCAGGTCAACTCGCTGGGATTCAGGCCTGACTTCGTCATGCACAGCGGCGATCTGACCCACCTGTCCACGGCCGGGCAGTTCGACCAGGTCAAGCAGATGATGGCCGCAATGAAGACAGACCGTGTCTTCACCGTGCCGGGGGAGCACGACTCCATCGGCGATGCGGGCCGCACCTACCGGCGGACCTTCGGCACGGGCACGCTCGGCGACGGCTGGTACAGCTTCGACACCCACGGCGTGCACTTCATCGCCCTGGTCAACACCTTGAGCCTGGAGAAGCTCGGCCACCTCGGCAACGAGCAGATCGACTTCGTCCGCAAGGACGTCGCCGGACTGCCGTCGGACACCCCCATCGTGGTCTTCAGCCACATCCCGCTGTTCGCGATGTACCCGCAGTGGGGCTGGAGCACCGACGACGCCCTCAAGGTCATCGCCCTCCTGCGCCGCTTCTCCTCCGTCACCTGTCTCAACGGGCACGTCCACCAGCTGTTCACCAAGACGGAGGGCAACATCACCTTCCACTCCGCCACCACCACCGCCTACCCCCTGCCCAAGCCGGGCCGTGCCCCCGCGCCCACCCCGCAGGTCGTCCCCGCCCGGCAGCTCAAAGACGCCCTGGGCATCCGCAGCGTCGGCTACCACCAAGGCGATCGCGAACTGGCCGTCAAGGATCAGAGGCTGGCATGAACACCCGAAGGCTGCCCATCCTCGTCCTGCGGTGGGCGACTGCCGCAACCCTCGCCGCCGGCGGATACATCCACGCCGAGCTCTACCTCGACGAGTACCGCTTCGTCCACCTCATCGGCCCCCTGTTCCTCCTCCAGGCCGGCACCTCCTTCGCCCTCGCCGCCCTGCTGCTGTGGGGGACGCCACCCCTGCTGCTGAGGGCCGCCGCGGCAGGCGTCGCGCTCGGGGCCCTCGGCGGTTTCGCCGCCTCGCGCACCGTGGGCGTGTTCGGATTCACCGAGCGCGGTCTGCAGCCCGCACCGCAGGCCCTCCTCAGCCTCCTCGCCGAGACCGGAACGCTGCTGCTCCTCGCGGCCTGGCAGATGGCGCTGGCCGCACAACACCGCGCTGCCCGACCACTCCTCACGCCACCGATCCGGCCCCGGGCCACCACCCGCACACCACCGGACTGAACCGCCACGGCGAAGCCCGCCGTCCACGCCACCTGCCGACCTTTCCGGAACCAAGGGGGTATCTCCCATGCACCTGGAACCACGCCCAGGAATCGCCTGGCCGAGTCCGCACCTGCGCGAACTGAGGGACGCTGTGCGCATCCTGCTCGGCCTGGACGACGACACCGCCGTCATGATCCGCCAGTTCGGCTGCGGTGAGCTCGGCCACCCGCCGTGGGAAACCGTCGTCGAGGTGCTGCCCATGGACGGCGGGGTCCACCGCTGGACACTCCACCGCCCCGCCGACGAGATCACCGAGCACGACCTGGCCACCGCTTTCCAGTCGGCTCCGGCTGAGCCAGGACGACGGCATCGGTGATGCCCTGCCGGCCGTGTGCGGTCGCGGGACGTGCCGAGGGCCCGGCGCGCACAGGCCGGGCCCTCCAAGGGGCCTCGACGCGTGGGCGGGCGGCAACGGCCCGTGCCGGCTCGGGTGGCGGGCCGGGCAGGGTCTGCAGCCGGGTGAAGGCGGCCGCCAGGTCGTGGCGCCCAGGGCCAGGCTGCGGGCGGCGGCGTGCAGGAGCCGGTAGGGGAGTTTGTGCGGCCAGGCAATGGCCAACTCGCCGTCGAGCAGGAAGGCGACAGTTGCCGGGACCAGCGACTTCGGAGCTGACCGAGCCCCTGCGCGCCATGGCCGAAGACCACGCCGCCCTTCGCCCCCGGCCCTCACACGACACGTCGCGCAGCGCTGACCCCACACCACCGGTCCGACGTGCTGCGCCCTCTCACCCAGGGGGTCCCAACGCGGACACAGCCGTCGCGTCGCACATGATCGTCGAAGCCGCGCACATCCCCTCCATGCGGGCCTCGGTGCCGAACGAGAGCTGATGGCCGACTATCAACGCCGGCCACGAGGTACGAGCCGGGGCGAGGCCTCACGCCGAGATGGTGAGAAGCTTCTGGCCGCTGCCGGCGTAGATGTCGAAGTGGCTGATCGTTCCCGGGGACATGGGTACCGTCCCGGAAATCCTGGCGCCGCCCGGGTACTTGCCGGCCTGCCAGGTGGCGGCGGTCGCTGTGGTGCCCGTGACCCCGACCGCTTGCAGCCTGCACGTGATCCCGGGGGGCGCTCCCTTGGCCGAGACCTGCAGGGCACTGCCCCAGGCGGCGGGCGAGACCTTCACCGAGGCGGACACGCCTGTGGTGGGGTCTGTTCCGGAAAACGTGCGGGCCGGGGCCGGTGACGTCGGTGCGGGCCGCGCCACCTGGCTGCCAGTGGAGGCGATGGTAGCCAGCCACGTGCCGCCCGAGGCTGCCGCCGCGATGAGCGTCGCGGCCGTGGCGACCCCGACCAGCTGCCTCCGCCAGACGGTACGGCGCCGGGACGCGGCCTGCTGGAGCAAGCGGTCGAGCCGGCCCGGTTCGGTTCTGCGCGAGGTGCCCGGTACGGCAGCGCGTGCGGGCTGCGGCTGTGCGCTCGCGGCGGCCCGCTGTACGAGCCGATCGGTCAGGTCCTCGCTCGCTGCGGGCGCGGCCGCGGCCTCGGCTTCTGCCACGCTGACCGTAGCGAGCAGCGCGGGCAGTCCCGCCAGCTCGGCGTGCTCGGCGCGGCACTCCTCGCATTCCGCGAGGTGGGCGCGTACCTGCTCCGTCTCCGCCGGAGACAGCGTTCCCAGCACGTACCCGCCCAGGGAGAACCGGACGACGTCGCAGCCGCCGTTCATGGTCATGGTCCGCACCTCCTCCATGCCGCTGTCACGGCTCGATACCCCGTTCCTGCAGCGCCAGCCGCAGCGCCTTCAAGGCGTAGTACGTCCGCGACTTCACGGTGCCCACCGGAAGGCCGAGCACCCCCGCCGCCTCGACCATCGTCCGGCCCCTGTAGTACGTCTCCAGCAGCACGGCCCGGTGCTCCGGGGACAGGGTCCTGATGGCGTCGGCCACCGCCCAGCTCTGCAGCGCCTGCTCGATCTCGTCCTCCCCGGCCGTCCGCTCCGCGACCTGTTCCAGCACCTCGCCGTCCACCTCGGTCGGCCTGGCCCGGCGGGCCCGGCGGGCGTCGACGACCAGATGCCGCGCGACCGTGCACAGCCACGCCCGGGCCGGACCGCGTTCGGGGTCGAACGCCGCGGGATGCTGCCAGGCCCGCAGCAGTGTCTCCTGCACCACGTCCTCGGCCCATTGCCGGTCTCCCGAGGTCAGTCGCAGGACGAAGTGGAACAGCGGCCCGGCATGCTCGGCGTACAGCGTGCGGAGCAGTTCCTCGTCCGCGTGGGAAATGGTCCCCCTGTCGGAGACGCGATTCCCGCGGCGATCCGGCTGGCTCGTCGGATCGCGCTTCGGAAGACTCCACGGCATAAAGCAATGATCCCATATGGGGCATATATTCAAAAGTTCGTAAAAGGTCCTTACGTGTCGAACTGCGCGGCCCCGGCACCCGCGAAGCCCGACAAGCACCGATCCCGGGATTCCCCTCCCGTCCTCCCTGGTGGGCGAGCCCTGCGGGATGGGGACGCCCTGGCGCCCGGTGGGCGCGTTGCGCGGCGGGGCAGGTGGTGTGTGAGGCGGTCGCCGGCCGTATGAGGTGTCCTTCGGGGATCGGGGGGAGTGCCGGGGGGTGCCTCTATGTCTTTCGTCAAGCCAGGCGTGGGGTTCTGGGTTCGTAGAAGGTTCCGTCGCGGAGCATGGCGAACAGGACGCTGATGCGGTGGCGGGCGAGGCGGAGGAGGGCTTGGGTGTGGGTTTTGCCGCGGGCCCGGCACTTGTCGTAGTAGGTGCGTGAGGCGGGGTCGTGGAGGGCGGCGAAGGCTGAGAGGAACATCGCGCGTTTGAGCTGCCGGTTTCCGCCTCGGGGTGCGTGTTCGCCGTGGATGGAGGTGCCTGACTGCCTAGTGGCCGGTGCGAGGCCGGCGTAGGAGGCGAGGTGGGCGGCGGTGGGGAAGCTGGTGCCGTCGCCGACGGTGGCCAGGAGGACTGCGGCGGTCCTGACGCCGACGCCGGGCAGAGACGTCAGGACCTGGGAAAGAGGGTGGGCCTCCAGCAGGGCCCCGATCTGGGCTTCCAACGCGCGTCGTTGCTCGTGAACGGCCGCGAGAGAGCGGGCCAGCGAGGGCACCACAATGTCGAGAGTGCCGGTCCCTGGAACCACGACGGTCTGCTCGTCCAGGGCGTCGAAGACATCGTCGATCAGCCGGGTGGCCATGCGCGGGGCCTTGGGCCGGATCACTTCGACGAGCCTGCGGCGGCCGGCTTTCCGCAGGGCAGCCGGGGAACCGTAGCGTTCCAGCAGCCAGGTGACGGCCTGGTGGTCGAGCCGGGGCCCGAGGACGCGTTCCAAGCTGGGGTGGAACTGGGTGAGCAGGCCCCGTATTCGGTTGGAGGTGCGGGTGGCCTCAGCAGCGAGGTCCTGGTCGAAGCCCACGAGCACGGTGAGCTCGGCGGTGATGGCGTCGGTCAGCTCCAGCGAGCGCAGGGTGTGCGGCATGGTGCGGGCGGCGTCCGCGATCACGGCCGCGTCCTTCGCGTCGGTCTTCGCCTCACCGGGGTAGAGGTCGGCGATCCGTCGCATGGCAAGGCCTGGCAGGTAGGCGACCTGGCAGCCCGTGTCGCGGGCTACCGCCAGTGGCAGGGCGCCGATGGAGGCGGGCTGGTCCACGATGACGAGGACGGTGCCGAACTTCGCGGCCAGTTTCTCGAAGACGGCCCGCAGTTTCGGCTCGCTGTTGGGCAGGGGTTTGTCGTAGACCCTCTTGCCGGCCGGGGTCAGCCCGTGGCCGTGGTGCGTGCTCTTGCCGACGTCCAGGCCGAGGAAGACGCCCACGTCGCCTGTTTCGATCATCGTGCCCCCACTTGCTCGATGCCGTGCTGGCCTGGGCGCCGGGGCCGTTCTCGCGCATCCACGTTATGCAGACCTGCCGCCCGGTTGCGGCCGGGCATTGCGCCCGGCCGGGCGGTGGTCAGACCTCTCATCAGCGTCTCCGACGGCACCCCTCGGGCCCGGTGACACCACCCCCCAGGTCATCGGTTCGACAGGGGGCTTCCCAATGCCGTTGTCAAGCCGTCGAGGTGCTGGGGGACACGGCTTGGTAGCACGCTCCGTCACGGATCATGGCCCACAGG
>NZ_JBIVNJ010000050.1:0-43202 GCF_044753585.1 Streptomyces sp. NPDC088354
ACAGTGCGGTCACGAGGGTGTTCAGTTCTGTCGTCACAAACGGATCTTGAACACCCTCTCTTCATGCCCGCAGCCATTCGGACAGACTCGTCTAGGCATTCCGGCGCCCGCGGCCGCGGTGGCGACCGCGGAACCCGGGCAGTACTTTGACTCACGACAGCTTTCGCATGCTTTGTACGGAAAGGGCATTCCCGCCGGGCCCGCGTGGCGCACAGGCAGCCCGGGCCCGGGCGCACGAGGAGCGGCCGGAATCGCGGAGGATGCGATGCGCGAATGAACGCGGAACGCCAGTCGGTCTGTTCGCGGTTCCTGCCGGCGCTCGTCCTCATCCCGATCCTGGCCGTCATGGCCGGGCTCTTCGCCGGCTCGTACAGCTTCGCCATGGCCCATCCCACGCCGCACCGCGTGCCGGTCGGGGTCGTCGACGAAGCGCCCGCCGTGGGGACCTTCGTGGCGCGCCTGGACGCGGGGCTGAGCACCCAGTTGGAGGAACGGCGCTTCGCCACCCGCGCCGCGGCCGTCGAGGCCGTGGAACGGCAGCGCATCTTCGCCGTGCTGCAGGCCGGGCCCGGCGGCAGAGGCGTCACCCTCGAACTCGTGCCGGCCGCCGGCGCCTCGGTGGCCCGGGTCCTGGCGACCGCGGCGCCCGGCGCGGCCGCGCAGGCCGGCGTACCGCTCACCGTCACCAGCCTCAAACCGCTGCAGCCCGGCGACCCGCAGGGCCTGGCCATCTTCTACATCACCCTGGCCGCCATCATCATCGGCTTCGTCGGATCCGGCCAACTCACCGTGCACGCACCGGACCTGCGGCCGCTGGAGCGCCTGGCGGCGATCGTGGCCTACTCGGCGCTCGGCGGCTTCGCGATCTGCGCCGTCGTGGACTGGGGCCTTGACGTGCTGCACCTGCCGTTCTGGGAGTCCTGGGGCATCCTGACCATGACCATGGTGACGTCGGCCCTGGTCTTCACGATGTTCCACATCCTCTTCGGCCGCTGGGCGATCCTGCCCACCTGGGCACTGATGGTCGTGCTGGGCAATCCGTCCTCCGGCGGCGCGGTGTCCTGGCCGCTGCTGCCGCAGCCGCTGGGCGCCATCGGGCGCTGGCTCCCGCCCGGGGCGTCGGTCAACGCCCAGCACAACGCCATCTACTTCTACAGCCACCAGTACGCCTTCCCGTTCCTGGTGCTCATCGGGTGGACCCTGCTGGCCGCGGCGGTCTACTGGATCCGGCGCTACCGCCACCGCCCGGCGTCGTGATGCCCCGGCGCGTCGCGTCCCGGGCCTCGTCCGGCGGGGTCTCCGCGCGGCCTCCTCGGCGCCGGCGTGCGGTGACCTTCGCCACGTCGCGGTCGCGCCGGGACGCGGTTCCCGAACGGGCGAAGTGCCCGAAATGCCGCGCCGGGGAGGGCCTGCGGGAGGCCCGGGCGGAACCGGGCGGCGGGAAGGGGCGGCGGACGGCTGTGAGCCACGTCCTGTCGGCACCCCGGCGAGCGTCCTACGCTGGCCGGCCAGGCACGCCCCTCGCGGGCGCGCCAGTGCTCGCGACCGCAATGACGCGCCGGCAGAGGACCACGGCGGGCACATGTGAAGGACGGTTCACGATGCCCACTGATCTCTCGCCATTCATCGCCGCCGCCACGCGCTGGCTGCTCTCGGCGTTCCCGCCGGCGGCCGGCCCGCTCAACCACGCCCTGGCCGAGGCCCAGGCGTGGCAGGCGGCCACCATCGCCGCCGCCCTCCGCTACCCCACCCCGCTCGACGCCGAGCTGCTCACCATGCTCGGCCCCGGCGGCTCCGGCCGCCTGGACGCGGTCACCGGCGCCGACGTCCACCCGACGGCGGACGACGACCGCGTCTGGCGGACCTGGGTGGACGAGACCGTCGTGAGCTGGGCCGCCTGCCTGCTCGCCGACGTGGAACTCGCCGCGGCCGCGGCGGCCTGCCTGGCCGCGACCCACCACGGCGCGGGCGGCTCCGGCGCCGTGGGCGACGCTCGCCGCCTGACGATCCCCAGCCCCCGCGACCACAGCGCGGCCCCGCTGCTCCGCCACCCCGACCTCCTGGGCCCCATCGCCGGCCTCCACCGCGAGGGCCTGCTCGGCCTCCTCTACGCCGACCCGACGGGCGACACCTCCCTGCGGGCGTAGGGCGCGCACCGCCGGCCCACGGAGCGTCCCCTCCCTGCCGGCGTCGCACGGACGGGTTCTCCGGCGTCAACTCCGCTCGTCGCCGGTGGACTTCGCACGGTCGGGGATCCTCCGCGCCCGGACCGGAAACGCATTGGCCGCGCCGGGCGTGCAACCTGCCACGCACATTTGGGAGTACCTAAGGACGGACGTCCCCACGGCGGCCACCACATCCGGTGACCGCCGCAGGCCGGCGCGCGGGCCCAGCGCGCCGGCCGCCGAGGACCGCCCGGCGCAGTGCCGGGCACCGGCTGCAAGGAGAAACTCCCCATGGCTCTCAGTTCAGCAAGGAAGGCCGCCCTGGCCGCCGTCATGGCGACGGTGGTCGGCGCGCTCTCGTTCGGCGCCTCCGCGATGGCGGCCGCGCCGAGCCCGGCCGCTTCGGGCCCGGCCGTCCACCGGGCCGCGGCGCCCGCTCCCGGCTCCGCCGCCGCTGCCAGCGCGCACCGGCAGGCGCCGCGGGTCGTCACCCAGCTGATCGGCAAGGGCCGGGTGGACGGCCGGCGCTGGTCCGTGTCACTGGAGTTCCACCGCACCCTGCCCAAGGGCTACACGCTGCCCACGCTTCCCGGCGGCGACACCGTGCCCGGTGACGCCCTGCTCTGCCAGCGCATGTACATCGGCGGCGTGCGCATCGACCACCAGGGCGGCCCCTGGAGCGACTGCCAGCCCGTCACCGGGGCCCACGACTCCCAGGGCAGCGGGAGCCTGGGCCTGTGGGGCCTGCAGGACAAGGGCACCACCGGCACCCGGCTGATGGTCTCCACCCCCGGCCCCGAGGTCGCCTACGGCGTGCTCCACCTCTCCGACGGCACGCGGGTGCGGGCGAACACCGTCACCCTGCCGGGCACCGACTACCGCGGCTGGGCCGCGCCCATAGCCGACGGCCAGACGATCGATGCGGTCGACGAGTACGACGCCCAGGGCAAGCGCCTGAGGCACGACACCTTCTGGCACTGACCACCGAGGCGAAGGACGGGCACTTCCTGCCGTGCAGTCACGTGATCGCAGGGCCGCCGACAGCGGACCGGACGCGGAGTTCTCCCGCTTCGTCGCCGCCCGCTGGCGATCCCTGACCCACACCGCGTACCTGCTCACCGGCGACTTCCACGAGGCGGAGGACCTGGTGCAGACGACACTAGCCCGGGTGTACCCGCACTGGCGCCGACTGCGGCCCGAGTCCGCCGAGCAGTACGTGCGGCGCGCCCTGGTCAACACCAACCGCAGCCGGCACCGCCGCCGCAGGATCGCCCATCTCCTCCTCGCCTCCGTGCCCGACACCCGCCCCGTCCCCGACGACGGGGCGGGCGTCGGCGCCGTGGACGGGAACGACGCCCTGGCCCGCCTGCTGTCCGTCCTGCCCGAGCGCCAGCGGGCGGTCGTGGTGCTGCGCTACTGCGAGGACCTGTCCGCCGAGGAAGTGGCCGACGTCCTCGGCTGCTCGGTCGGCACCGTGAAGAGCCAGGCGTCCCGGGCCCTGGCCAGACTGCGCAGCGACGCCAGGCTCGCCCCTCCCCACCGGCCCGGCCGCCCCCTAGAGGCACGATGACTCCCGACCCCGAGCAGGAAGACCGGCTGCGCGCCGCCTTCGCCAGGTCACGCGACGCCTACCCCTCGTCCCGGCCGCCCGTCGAGCGGATCCTGACCTTCGCGCGCACCCGCAGGAGGCGCCGCCGGGCCGCGGCCGCCGCCACGGCCGGAGCCGCGTGCGTGCTCACCGCCGCCCTGACCCTGCCGTTCCTCGGTTCGCACCCCTCGGCCGGCCCCGCGCACACGGGCTCCCCTTCCGCGAGCCCCACCGCCACCGGCACGGCCCGCACCCCCGACACGGTCACCGTCCGCGTCGCCGAGGGGACGACGGACGGTCAGCCCTGGTCGGTGGCGCTGGAGTTCCACCGCACCCTGCCCGAGGGCTACACCCGGCTCGTCCTCCCCGACGGCAGCACCACTCCCGGCGACGCCCTGCTCTGCCAGCGCATGTACATCGGCGGGGTACGCATCGACCACCAGGGCGGCCCCTGGAGCGACTGCCAGCCCGTCACCGGCACCGACGACCCACAGGCCGGCGGAAACACCGGCCTGTGGGGCCTGCACGACAAGGGCACCACCGGCACCCGGCTGATCGTCTCCCACCCCGGCCCCGAGGTCGCCTACGGCGTGCTCCACCTCTCCGACGGCAGCCAGGTGAAGGCCTTTGTGATCACCCTCCCCGGTACCGGGTACCGCGCCTGGGCCGCCCCCGTCCCCGGCGGACTGACGATCACCTCGGTCGACGAGTACGACGCCGGCGACCGGCGGCTCGGCCACTACACCGACTGGCGCTGAGCCGGCCGGCGGTCGGCACTTCCGCGGGCCCGGATCAGGCCGGTTTGCCCTGCCCGTCCACCGGCCGCCCGTCCTGACCGGGGCTGCCGGCACCGGGGCTGCCGAGCCGGCGGTCGAACCACGCCCGGGTGCGCCGGAGCAGGTCGAGCAGATGGCCGCGTTCACCGATCATGTGGCCCTCGCGGGGGTAGGTGACGAACTCGTGCTCGACACCGAAGTGCCGCAGTGCGCGGTGGAAGAGGACGGCCTGGCCGATGGGCACATTGGTGTCGTGCTCCCCGTGCAGGATCAGCACCGGGGTGCGGATCCTGGACGCGTACGAGATCGGGCTGACCCGGTCGTGCGGGTGCGGGCCCGGTCCCTCCCAGCCGACGCTGCCGCTGACGCCGGCCTCGTTGGCCGGTCCCCATTCGCCGGTCGCGGCGAGCATGCCCCAGTCGCTGACCCCGGCACCCATCACCGCGGCCTTGAAGCGGTCGGTCTGCCCCACCGCCCACGCCGCCATGTACCCGCCGTGGCTCCAGCCGCCGATCCCGAGCCGGTCCGGGTCCGCGACGCCCTCCGCGATCAGCAGGTCGATGCCCTCGGTGATGTCGGTCCACTCGGCACCGCCGGCCGCCCCCGCCGCCATCGCCGCGAAGGGATGGCCGTGGCCCTCGCCGCCGCGCGGGTTGGGCAGGAAGACGGCGTACCCGGCGGCCGCGAACCACTGCCCCGGCGGCAGGTCGATGTGGAACTGGAACTCGTCGGCGTAGCGCCCGTACGGGCCGCCGTGCACGATCGTGATGAGCGGGAAAGGGCCGTCCTCGCGGCTCCGGCCGGGCGGCAGGAGCAGCAGCCCGTCCAGAGCGAGGCCGTCGGACGCCTTGTAGGACAGCCGTTCCTGACTCCCCCACACGACGTCGCGCAGTTGCGGCCTGGTGTCGCTGACCCGGGCCAGCGCACCTTCGGGGGACCCGGCGTGCACGTCCTTCGGCTCATGGGCCGTGCCCGCCATCACGGCGATCGTCCCACCGGACCCGCTCACGCTGAGCGCGTGGACGATGCCCTGCCTGCTGAACAGCCGCCGGAACCGCAGGTCCCGTGGGTCCAGCCGGAACAGAGCGGTGTCCAGGCCGTCGGCGAACAGCGCCAAGGGCGGGCCGTCGGCGGCTTGCACCAGTTCGGTCGGGCAGACGACCATGTCCGCCGTCAGATTGCGGTGCTCCGCGGCGGGGCCGGCCTCCGGAACGGCGACGTCCAGGACCGCGCTGCCGCCCACGGTGCCGGGAGGAGTGGTCGTCAGGTAGGCCAGGTGCCACCCGTCGTCGGCGGCCCACCAGGCCGGCGAGCTCGCATCCAGCCCGGCGGGGCCGAGGTCGTGCACGGCCCCCGACACCGGGTCCACCACGTGCAGTTCGGCGGTGGACAACCCGGGATCGATGTCCGGGCTCGACCAGCTGACCACCGCCAGCGGGCCGCCGTCCGGGCGCTGCGCCATGTGCACGACGTGCCGGTCGCCCAGTTGGTCCACCACGCGCAGCTCACCACTGCCGAGATCGAGCAGCCGCAGGCGGGCGAAGGGCACCCGCTCGCCCCACACCTCGGCGTCGTCCCCCTCGGCCTCCCTGCGTTCGTCCTCCGCGTCGGGCTCGTCCTCCGCGATCACGGCGACCGTGCGTCCGTCGGCCAGCGGCAACTGGCCCGCGATACCGCTCGCCCAGGACGTGAGGGTCTCCGTCTCCCCGCCCCCGACCGGTATCCGGTGCAGCTGGCCGCCCGCGGTGAAGAACAGCGACGCCGAATCCGGCGCCCACCGCGGTGCGCCGTACCGGCCCGTCCCCTCGGTCAGCCGTCGGGAAGGCGCGCTCCCGTCGGCGGACGCCAGCCACAGGGTGCTGGCCGGGCGCTCCCGGACGCCTATCGTGCTCGCCGCGTAGGCGACCGCGCGGCCGTCCGGCGAGATTGCCGGGAACCGTGGCGCGACGCTGTCCACGATCAACTCGGCCAGCGATGTCAATGTCCTCTCGGTCAACCCGGTCAATTCGC
The DNA here is from genome assembly GCF_044753585.1 of Streptomyces sp. NPDC088354. Lineage (NCBI taxonomy): Bacteria > Bacillati > Actinomycetota > Actinomycetes > Kitasatosporales > Streptomycetaceae > Streptomyces > Streptomyces sp. NPDC088354. The sequence continues at coordinate 6,540 of NZ_JBIVNJ010000050.1, forward strand.
CTACCCCATCCGTCCGTGACAACCCGACTGCAAAGGACCTTCATAACGTTCGGGTCGCGGCCCTGTCAGCGGTTCTGCCCACCGGGCGGCTCGCGGCGGCGCGCGGGGGCCAGGGGCGACGGTTCCCAGGACAGGCGCGCGCCGCTGGCGCGGGCGATCACGCGCAGATGGGGACCCGTGCTGCCGATGTACCGGGTCCGCCGCTCCCTGCGCGGCCACGCGTAGGCCGGGACACCGTCGTCCAGCAGGTCCGTCAGCCGCGGTGGCCCAGCGACTCGGCCGAGAACGCGTAGAGCGCGGGCAGCCGCGGGACGATCAGTCCGTAGTCGAGCATGCGGGCGAGGGCGTGCTCGTCGAGGACGGTCTCGTCGATGGGTGTGGTCACCGGATAGTCGGGCGGGAAGGACCGGCCGAGGTCGAGGAACATCCGGACGGCCCGGTGCCGCGGGTCGGCCAGCAGGGGCCCGAAGGCGGCCGCCCGGCCGAGCGCGAGGCGCGGCCGAGCCAGCATCGCGTGGGTGAACAGGACGCGCAGCAGCGCGACGTTCATCATGAACCGCTCCACCCGCGACTCGGCGGCGGCCAGGTCCTCGCGCTCCAGGTAGCCCGCGACGATGCTGGCGTTGTGCGCGCGGTACCAGCGGCCGGGGTCGGGTGCGCGGAGAAGTGGACCCGGAACTCGACGCTGCGGGCGCCGGCCGCGGCCGTGTTCCCGGCGCACAGCAGGTGGGCCTCGGTCTTGTCCCGCAGCAGGCGTTCGTTGACGGCCCGCCACCAGGGACTGCCGGGCCGCTCGGCGGTTTCCGGCGCGAGCACGACGCGGGCGAGCGACCAGCGCATGAAGCTCAACTCGGCATGTCCGTACCGGCGCCGTGGCCCCGAGGCCACCTGGTAGAACTCCCGCGCCGGCGCGTACCGTCCGGCGGGGTCGTCCCGTACGCGCGCGACCCGTTCCTCCGCGCGTGAGGCCGCGTCAGTCACGGCTGCTGCTCGATCGGCTCGGCGTCATACGAAGAGCTCACGGCTCGCGGGACCGGAACGTCACCGTACCCGCGGCGCGGACGGATCCCCTTGATTCACACCGCCGTCCGCGCCGGGTACCCCGCTACCGAGCCTTACGGCCCCTACGGCTCCTACGGCTGCCGCTGACCGAGGACACAGAACTCGTTGCCCTCGGGGTCCACCAGGACCACCCACGACTGGTCGCCCTGGCCGATGTCGACCCGCTTCGCGCCATGCGCCTCGAGGCGAGCCACCTCGGCATCCTGGTCATCGGGCCTGAAGTCGAGATGCAGCCGGCTCTTGGCCTTCTTGCTCTCAGCGAGCCGGACGAAGTCCAGCCCCGGCAGGCGATCGGGCTCCGGGCGGATCTCGAACTCATCGTCGGAGGAGTGGACCACGACCCAGCCGAGGGCCTCGGCCCACCATTGCCCGAGGGCCGCCGGATCCTCCGAGTGGACAACTACCTGTTCCCATTCCAAGGCCATCCGCCGAGGTTAGACCTGCCGCGGCCCCGAGCACCAGGCACTTGGGCCGCCCCGGCCGGCGGTGTCCTGGGCCGCTGAACGCCTCGGCGTCGACAGCGACCACACCCGCCTCACACAACTCGCTGCCCTGCGCTACGGCTCGACAGCAAAGAGGGGGATGGTTGGTGGCGGCGGGAGGAGCACGCCACGAAGCCGGTTGAGCGTCGTACGCCATTGCCTGCCGTCTCGTGGGTCGATCCAGTTCGACGCCGATCCGCATTCGTCACTGACGACGCGGGCAAGGGCTTCGTCCGCCAGGGTCCGGAGGTCGAGGGGGAAGTTCGGCATGGGTGTTTCAGGGCCGTAGGGCGTGTCGACTGGTTCCCCGCCCGGACACTGCGCCGCGATCAGTGCCGCGGCGGCCACAGCCTCCTCCGCTTCCGTGAGGCAGCCACTGGCCTCCACGGTACGGGTGAGTACGCCCCGGACCAGGGCTTCACGTTCTTCGGGCTGGGCGTTGTCGAGAGCGTGGGCGAAGTCCGCGGCACTGTCGTTGTCGAATGCGCCGGTAGCCCAGGTACCCATGATGATCTCCTCGTACGGCTGGGCCGGGAGCCTCGCACGAGCCACCGACAATGCGACCACGACAACGACCGGGCTCGGACACTCACCGGGCGCGGTCCGCCCGTCCCACACATGTCCCGCAGCCGCAGGCCGGCCCCCGGATCCCTGTCCACAGCCGCTCGGAGGGTTCATGCGTGAACGGGACGGAGCGAGACAGGGGCCCCCACCGGCCGAAGCAGGCAAAACAGCCCCTGCTCTGCGTTTCCGCAGTTCAGGGGCTGTGTTTCCACTGTGGCGGCGCCAGGATTCGAACCTGGGTAGGCTAAGCCGACGGATTTACAGACCGCGTGGCATGGCGCCCTGACCAGCGGTAATCCCAGTTGTAGGCCCACCTGCCCCACGCCAGTCCCACGGCTGCACGACGGCGCCCCGTACCCACCTGGGTTTGACGTACCTGTTCTCCCAGACGTGTGTCCGCCAACGTCTTGAGGATCCACTTCGACAAGCCTCGGCAAGCTGCGCGTTCATAGAGGGACAGGGGGCCCGGGTTCCCATGCGCGGGCCTGGCACCTCGCGCCTGATCGCAACATGAGGCCACTGGCCGTACACCGGAGTGTCGCCCGCAGTTCAGTGTCAACCCTTAGCCTCCGTCAGTTGATCACGCCCTGTGGTCAATCAAGTCCGGTAGGGGGAACACACTTGCGCATACGCAGACTGGCGGGGGCAACTGCACTTGCCACATTCGCCGCATCACTGACCTTGTTTGCGAGCCCAAGCCCGGCACAGGCCGCGGACAGCGTCATCCTGCCGGTCACGTCGCACTGGCAGACGCTCGCCGACAACCACCACGTATACGTCAGCGCACCTGGCGATGACGCCGTCGTGGCCACCGATCACGACGGCCGCGTGCTCAAGACGGTCGAAGGGCTCGACGGCGCCCGCGGCATGACGCTGTCCGGTGACGAGTCGACCCTGTACGTAGCCTTGCCGGACGCCGACGCAATCGCTGCCATCGACACCACCACCCTGACCGAGACCCGCCGGTTCGCCACGGGATCCGACACGGAGCCGGAAAACCTCGCCGTAGCGGGCGGGAAGCTCTGGTTCTCCTACCAAGCGACCGTTTTCGACGCCGGCATCGGCTCGATCAGCGTCGCCGACACCGATCCGGTGGTCGAACTGGACCGCAACCCTGTGTGGTACGGCAAACCACGTCTCGCCTCCTCGCCGGCTCGCCCTGACAGGCTCGTCGCCGCGGAGAGTACGGGTGCACCGGGGATGCGTACGTACGACGTGAGTTCCGGATCCGCCCAGGAGGTCGCGTACACGGACGCTGCCTTCCGCGTCGACGACCTGGCCATCACCCCGGACGGCGAGACCGCCGTCACCGCGGCGTGACCCGACTCCCACCAGCAGTGGCGTATCTCCGACTTGACCGAGATCGGTAAATACGAGACCGGTACCTATCCCAGCTCGGTGGCCATCGCCCCCAACGGCATGGTTGCCGCGGGCATCACGATCGGCGGCCCCTCCGACATCTACCTTTACCAGCCTGGCTCGACCGCGTCATTCCGCAAGATCGCGCTCTCCTGGCCTCGCTGGGACCTGCTGGCGCGAGGGGTGACCTGGGCTCCAGACGGCAACCGCCTGTTCGCAACCCGCTTCCCGTACTCGGGCGAGGTGATCCTCGACGTCGTCACCGACGTCCGCAAAGCCTCCGGCGACATCACCTTGCAGGGACCGGAGACAACCCCGCTCGGACAGCGACTGACCGTCCACGGAACGCTGACCTCCCTGGTTCCGCTTCCGGCGCACGCCCGGGTCACGGTCTCGCGCGACTACGAGCCGATCGCTACCGCTCGTGTGGCAGCCGACGGCACCTTCAAATTCGTTGATCGCCCGCCCCTGCCGAGTACGCACCTATACAGCGTCACTTACGCAGGAGACTCCGACCACGTCTCAGGAAGCGCCGAGATCGTCATTGAGGTCGTCGGCTAAGCACAACGATCCTCATCGGGCCCGGCGCGCTGGCGCCGGGCCCGACTCAATGAGGTGAACAGGCGATTCGGCTTGACGGTCACCTTTACAGACCGCGCGGCTCATGGCCCCTGACCTGGCATTTTCCACCGACACCACACGGTCGTCCCACACCGGCCCCACGCACTCCCACGGCATGGGAGACCCAAGAGCTACCGCAAGGCTTGCCGCTCATCGGCTTCAGACATCAGCCGGTCGCTGGTGCCCGCACGCCAGCTTGGAGCCGTGGGCGTCAACCACCTCGTAGTCAAGTATGGCGTTGTAGGGGTCGCCGTCCTCGTAGAGCCACACTGTGAGAAGGTCCGCCGCCACGACCACCGAGAACTCGACATTGCTCTGCTCTCGGATCGGCACGACGGTGAAGGAGTCTCCCGGCTTCATCCAAAAATCCTCGCCGTACGGCTCGATGAACAGGCAGACATCCCTGTCCCCCCGGTTCTGGACCGGTAGTCGGTTCTTCACACGCTCCGCCCCTGCAGCCGCCGGTCATGAGAGTCACTCCGTACGGTAACGGCCTCACCCATGACCACCGATCAGCAAGTGGATCAGCCCATCCGCCCGCAGTCGTAAAGCCGGCCCCGTTCTGCCCACGTTGCCGGGTCAACCGACCAGCATCAGGGCGCGGCAACGCCTGCGCCTGAGCAGCGGCGACGTCCTGCGCCGCAGCCTTTGAGTGTGAACGTCCGATTCCGCTTGACGGTCGGCTTTACAGACCGCGCGACCCATGTCCCCTGGACTGGCAATTTTGAGGGACACCGCCCTGTCGTCCCATGCCCGTCCCACGTGCGCTCCAGTCTGACGCGCCATCAACGGGGCTCGTGAGCATCGCTTGACAAGTTCCACCCGCAGAGCTCTCGTGCAGACCCTAGGGGCCCCGACCGCGAGTACGCGGCATGCGCCCGGGTGAGGTCGTATGGCTCCGCCGTGCGAACTGTGACCTGCCTGCCGAGGGCTGGGGAACGCTGCGACTCGACGGGTCACGGCCGCGTGTCGGGAGTTCCTGGACGGACTCCGGCAAGGCACATGATGAGCGTGGTCTGAAGCGACGCCCGAGGAAGGAAGTCCGGTCGGTCCCGATCCCTCCGTCGCTGGTGGAGATGCTGCGCGAGCATCTGGAGACCTACGGCACGACCCCCGACGGGCGCCTGTTCCGGACCGCCCGGGGCGGCCTGGTGCAGGAGAGCGGGTACGGGGAGGTCTGGGCGCGGGCCCGCAAGACGGCACTCACGGCGGAACAACAGATGTCGGCATGGCAGCTCGCCCCTACGACTTGCGGCACGCGTGCGTATCCCTGTGGCTCAACTCTGGGGTGGACCCGATGGAGGTCGCGCGGCGCGCCGGCCACACCGTCGCCGTACTACTGAAGGTCTACGCAAAGTGTCTCGACGGGGCGACGACGATGGCGAACGCCCGGATCGACAGGGCACTGGAGAACTGGGGGTGATCGGAATCTCCGTCCCACACATGTCCCACAAGAGCTGGTCAGCACGCGGAATCGGGTGAGACAGAACGGGGCATACCCCACATCTGGGGCAGCCTGCCGTTCGAGTACGAAGAAGGCCCGTGGACAGCATCTCTGCTGGTCACGGGCCCTTCATTTCCTGTGGCGGCGCCAGGATTCGAACCTGGGTAGGCTAAGCCGACGGATTTACAGTCCGCTCCCATTGGCCACTCGGGCACACCGCCTGGGAAGTGTCTCCAGAGGCCGTTTTGCGTGGTCCCCGTGGCGACGTCGTAAACAATACCCGATGCGTGGGGGTGCTCCGCCACCCTATTGATCAGCGCCTCCGGCGGGTCGGATGGCTAGGCTTGCGGGAGCGGCCCGGTGGTGGGTCGCGGACCTGACGGATCAGAGCCAAGGAGCCAACAGAAGATGGCCGACTCCAGTTTCGACATCGTCTCGAAGGTCGAGCGGCAGGAGGTCGACAACGCCCTCAACCAGGCCGCGAAGGAGATCTCGCAGCGCTACGACTTCAAGAACGTCGGCGCTTCGATCGCGTGGTCCGGGGACAAGATCGCGATGCAGGCCAACTCGGAGGAGCGGGTCAAGGCGATCCTCGACGTCTTCGAGACGAAGCTGGTCAAGCGCGGGATCTCGCTGAAGGCGCTGGACGCGGGCGAGCCCCAGCTGTCCGGCAAGGAGTACAAGATCTTCGCGTCGATCGAGGAGGGCATCTCCCAGGACAACGCGAAGAAGGTCGCCAAGATCATCCGCGATGAGGGGCCCAAGGGCGTAAAGGCGCAGGTGCAGGGCGACGAGTTGCGGGTGAGCTCGAAGAGCCGCGACGACCTTCAGGAGGTCATCGCGCTGCTCAAGGGCAAGGACCTGGACTTCGCCCTGCAGTTCGTGAACTACCGCTGACCGCGGCACGCCGAGGTCCCGGCCGGAGGAGGCGGCCGGGACCTTTGTCGTAGGCCGACGGGTCCGCGAGGTCGCCGGGGCGCCGGCACGGGTGGATTCGGGCGGGTTCCTCCCCGTACGCAGACCGAGGTGAACGGGAGGGGCCGCCATCGTGAACCGCCCCGGCATGCGTAGGGTCGTTCGTTGAAGGTCTCCTCGGGCCCACCCTCCACGTGGGACCCGGGCAGTCGTCTCGAGGATGGAGCCGGGCAATGCAGAACCGCACCGCAGTGGTGGAAGACCTGATGGGCCGCTTCCCGCACGTGCCACGCGAAGCGGTCATCAAGGAGGACCTGCTGCGTGGCGGGATCGCGTTCGACGATTCCGCGCTCAGCGGTGGTGACGACGGCGACGTGAAACCGAAGTCGTACTTCATCTTCTCCTTCGACCACCGCACGCTGCCGGAGCTGGGCGCCGCCGCGCTGAACCGCCCGCCCGAGGAGATCGTGCTCACCGGCGGTCCGTACGACCTGCGCCGCACCGTGGTGTCGGTCCGCGTCAACCCGGCCTCGCCGTACCGGGTCCAGGCCGGCGGCCGCGGGGTGCTGGGGCTGTACCTGGACGGGGTGCGCATCGCGGACGTGGGCCTGCCGCCGATGCCGGACTACTACCGGCACACCCTGGAGAACGGGAAGTCGGTGATGGAGGTCGCGCCGACGATCCAGTGGGGCTACCTCATCTACCTGACGGTCTTCCGCGTCTGCCAGTACTTCGGCGCCAAGGCGGAGTGCCAGTACTGCGACATCAACCACAACTGGCGCCAGCACAAGGCGGCCGGCCGTCCGTACACGGGCGTGAAGCCGGTCGAGGAGGTGCTGGAGGCGCTGGAGATCATCGACAAGTACGACACGGCGAAGACCTCCACCGCGTACACCCTCACCGGCGGGGCCATCACCAGCAAGGTGGCGGGCCGCGACGAGGCCGACTTCTACGGGCACTACGCCAAGGCCATCGAGGAGCGCTTCCCCGGCCGCTGGATCGGCAAGGTCGTCGCCCAGGCGCTGCCCAAGGAGGACGTGCAGCGCTTCAAGGACTACGGCGTGCAGATCTACCACCCCAACTACGAGGTGTGGGACCGCCGGCTGTTCGAGCTGTACTGCCCCGGCAAGGAGCAGCACGTCGGCCGCGACGAGTGGCACCGCCGCATCCTGGACTCCGCCGAGATCTTCGGCCCGCGCAATGTGATCCCGAACTTCGTGGCGGGCGTGGAGATGGCCGAGCCGTTCGGCTTCACCAGTGTCGGCGAGGCGATCGACTCCACCGCCGAGGGCCTGCGCTTCTTCATGTCGCGCGGCATCACGCCGCGCTTCACCACCTGGTGCCCGGAGCCGACGACGCCGCTCGGCAAGGCCAACCCCGAGGGCGCGCCGCTGGAGTACCACATCCGGTTGCTGGACGTGTACCGCGCGACGCTGGAGGAGTACGGCCTGTCCTCGCCGCCCGGGTACGGTCCGGCCGGTCCCGGCAACGCCGTGTTCTCCGTCAGCTCCTTCATGGACAGCATCCCCGCCGCCGCGGCCCCGGTCGGCTGAGGTGGCCACGCTCCTGATCGTCCATCACACGCCCTCGCCCCATCTCCAGGCGATGTTCGAGGCAGTGGTCGCGGGCGCGACGACGGACGGGATCGAGGGTGTGGACGTCGTACGGCGGCCGGCGCTGTCCGCGACCGCCTCCGACGTGCTGGCGGCGGACGGCTACCTGCTCGGCACGACCGCGAACCTGGGCTACATGTCGGGGGCGCTCAAGCACTTCTTCGACCAGGTCTACTACCCGTGCCTGGACGCGACGCGCGGCCGCCCCTTCGGCTACTGGGTGCACGGCGGGAGCGACCTGACGGGGACCGTGCGCGGGATCCGGTCGATCACCACGGGTCTGGGCTGGGAGCAGGCGGCGGCCGAGGTCATGGTCACCGGCGAGCCCTCCAAGGGCGATCTGGAGGCCTGCTGGGAGCTGGGGGCCGCCCTGGCGGCCGGGCTGTCCGCCTAGCCCGCCCGGGCCCCGCCCGGAGCCCGGCGGGGCCCCCGCCCCGACGTGCCGCCGCCGGGGCCCCGTCCTACCGTGGAGGAGGAGAGAGGGGCACGCGATGGCACCCCGGGTCCTCGACGACACGGCACTGGATGCGCTGCGTTCCGGCCTCGACGGGGAGGTCGTCACTCCGGGCGATCCGGCGTACGACGAGAACCGCACCGTCTTCAACGCGATGATCGACCGGCGTCCGGCGGTCGTCGCGCTCTGCGCGTCGGCCGGGGACGTGGCGTCGGCGGTCGGTTTCGCGCGCGGGCGCGAGCTGGAGATCGCCGTGCGCGGTGGCGGCCACAGCGTCGCCGGTACGTCCCTGACCGACGGTGGTCTCGTGGTCGACCTGCGGCGCATGCACGCGGTGGTGGTGGATCCCCGGGCGCGTACGGCGCGGGTCGGCGGCGGCGCCCTGATGAGTCATCTGGACCGCGCGGCGCAGCCGTACGACCTGGCCACCACCGGCGGCCGGGTGTCGACGACCGGGGTGTGCGGCTTCACCCTGGGCGGCGGTTCGGGGTGGCTGGAGCGCAGGTTCGGGCTGGCCTGCGACAGCCTGGAGGAGGTCGAGCTCATCACGGCGGACGGCACCATGGTGCGCGCCGCGCAGGACGAGAACCCCGAGCTGTTCTGGGCTCTGCATGGCGGCGGCGGGAACTTCGGCGTCGTCACCTCGCTGACGCTGCGGCTGCACCAGGTGCCGCGGATGACCGCGGCCCTGTTGCTGTGGCCGCCCGAAGCGGGGCCGGAACTGCTGCGCGCCTACCGGGACTTCATGGAGTCGGCGCCACCGGAGGTCGGCGGCGCCATGCTCTATGTGACGGCCCCGCCGGAGGACTTCGTCCCGCCGCACATGGCCGGCACCATGGTGGCGGCCGCCCTGGTGACGTACATCGGCCAGGAGGAGCCGGCGCGGGAGCTGATCGCGCCGCTGCTGGCCCTCTCCCCCGAGGGCAGCATGATCGCGGAACTGCCGTACGCGGAGCTGCAGGGCATGTTCGACGACCCGCCGGGCTACCGCAACTACTGGTCCGCGGAGTACCTGGAGTCGCTGCCGGACGAGGCCGTGGAACGCTTCTGCGCCAGGTCCCGGGCGATGGTCGTCCCCTCCCCCTCGCAGCAGGTCCTCTTCCCCTGCGGCGGCGCCATGACGCACGGCCCTGACGACTACCCGCTGCCCTGGCGCCGTGCCGCCTGGGTGGCCCACCCCTTCGGGCTGTGGGAGAACCCCGCGGACGACGGCCGGGCGCGGCAGTGGGCCCACGACGTGCGCGAGGACATGAAGCCGTGGTCCACCGGCGCCGTCTACCTCAACTTCATCGGCGACGAGGGCGCGGGGCGGGTCATCGCCGGGTTCGGCGCGCACAATCTCAGCCGGCTCGCGCGGGTGAAGACCGAGTACGACCCGGACAACGTCTTCCGGCTCAACCACAACATCGCGCCCGGCTGAGCCCTCCCCCGCGGACCGCCGCGCCTCACTCCTCGACGGGGACGATCTCGCGGCCGAGCGGCACCAGGGAGATCGGCACCATCTTGAAGTTGGCGATGCCGAAGGGGATTCCGATGATCGTCAGGCAGAAGCCGATGCCGGCGACGACGTGACCGATGGCGAGCCAGATACCCGCGAAGATCAGCCAGATGATGTTGCCGATGGTCGAGGCGACGCCGGCGCCGGGGCGCTCCACCGTGGTGCGGCCGAACGGCCACAGCACGTAGTTGGCGATGCGCAGCGAGGCGATGCCCCACGGAATGGTGACGATGAAGACGAACATCAGCAGGCCGAGCAGGGCGTAGCCGATGGCCATCCACAGCCCCCAGATGATCAGCCACACGACGTTCAGGACGAGGTTGATCGGCTTCATGCTGTCAGCCTCCCACGGGAGCGCGGGCGGTGCCCGCGAGGGATCGGTGACCGGCACTCAGGGGCGGTGACCGGCCATCTCCTCCAGCCGGGCGATGCGCTCGGCCATCGGCGGGTGGGTCGAGAAGAGCTTGGACGCGTCGCCCGGGCGGAACGGGTTGGCGATCATCAGGTGGCTGGTGGTCTCCAGCCGCGGCTCGGGCCGCAGCGGCAGGCGCTTGGTGCCCGCGTCCAGCTTGCGCAGGGCGGAGGCCAGGGCGAGCGGGTCCCCGGTGAGGCGGGCGCCGGAGGCGTCGGCCTCGTACTCGCGGGAGCGGCTGACGGCGAGCTGGATGAGGGACGCCGCCAGCGGGCCCAGGATCATCAGCAGCAGCATGCCGAGCAGGCCGGGGCCCTCGTCGTCGTCGGAGCGGCCGATGGGGATCAGCCAGGCGAAGTTGACCAGGAACATCACGACGGAGGCCAGGGCACCGGCGACCGAGGAGATGAGGATGTCGCGGTTGTAGACGTGGCTGAGCTCGTGGCCGATGACGCCGCGCAGCTCGCGCTCGTCCAGGATGCGCAGGATGCCCTCGGTGCAGCACACCGCGGCGTTGCGCGGGTTGCGGCCGGTGGCGAAGGCGTTGGGGGCCTCGGTCGGGGAGATGTAGAGCCGCGGCATCGGCTGCCGGGCGGCGGTGGAGAGCTCGCGGACCATCCGGTAGAGGGCCGGGGCCTCGAACTCGCTCACCGGCCGCGCGCGCATCGCCCGCAGGGCGAGCTTGTCGCTGTTCCAGTAGGCGTACGCATTGGTGCCGACCGCGATGACGAGCGCCACGACCAGTCCCGTCCGGCCGAAGAAACTGCCGATGACCAGGATGAGTGCCGACAGTCCGCCGAGGAGCGCGGCGGTCTTCAGCCCGTTGTGCCGGCGGTGCACGGTCACCCTCCAAGATGTGCAGCAGGAAGACGTTTTCTCCGTTTTCCTAGGAGAACCTCCTGTAAGGGCCAACGCCACCGGGGGGACGTTAGTTCCCTTGTGCGCTTTCCACAGGATGCTCGGAGCGAGTGCTCAGAGCAGCGTGCTCGACGCGAAGCGCAGGACGAGCTGCGGCGCACCCGACAGGGCGACCCCGATGACGGCGGTGAGCGCGATGGCGGCCGTCAGGGGGGCGGGGGTACGGGTGCGCTCGGCGGCCGCCGGCCCCGCGGCCGGGGCCTCGGCGCGGGTGAAGAGCAGGGCCGTCCAGCGCAGGTAGTACACCAGGGCGATGACGACGTTGACGGCCGTGACGGCGGCCAGCCAGCCCAGGCCCGCGTCGACCGCCGAGGAGAAGACGGCGACCTTGGCGAAGAGGCCGATGACGCCCGGCGGCAGACCGGCCAGGCACAGCAGGAAGAAGGCCATGGAGAGCGCCGCGAACGGGTGGCGGGCGTACAGGCCGCGGTAGTCGGTGAGCCGGTTGCCGGGCGCCGTGCGGGCGACGAGGGCGGCGACGCCGAAGGCGCCGAGGTTCACGGCGCCGTACATCAGGGCGTACGCCAGGGTGATGCCGACCTGGCGTTGCGGGTCGGCGTACGCGGCGGCGGCGATCGGCACCAGGAGGTAGCCCGCCTGGCCGATGGAGGACCAGGCCAGCAGGCGCACCGCGCTGCGCGACTGGCCGGGGCGCTGCCGCAGGGCGGCGACGTTGCCGACGGTCATGGTGAGCGCGGCCAGGACCGCGACGACGGGGCCCCACACGTGCGCGTACGGCTCGAAGGCGACGACCGTCACCAGGATGAGGCCGGAGAAGCCGGCGGCCTTGCCGACGACCGACAGGTAGCCGGCGACGGGCAGCGGGGCGCCGGTGTAGGTGTCGGGCACCCAGAAGTGGAAGGGGGCCACCGCGAGCTTGAAGGCGAACCCGACGACGGTCAGGGCGGCGCCCGCGGCGGCGAGGGCGTCCAGGCGCGGATCGACCGCGTCCAGGCCACGGGCGATGGCGTTCAGGTGGAGGCTGCCCGTGGCGGCGTAGACGAAGCTGACGCCCAGCAGGGTGACCGCGGTCGCGGCGACGGAGGTGAGGAAGAACTTCAGCGCCGCCTCGCCCGACAGGCGGTCGCCGCGGCGCAGGCCCACGAGCGCGAAGGAGGGCAGTGTGGTGACCTCCAGTGCGATGACGAGGGTCGCCAGGTCGCGGGAGGCCGGCAGCAGCGCCGCCCCGGCGGCCGAGGACAGCAGCAGGAACCAGAACTCGCCGGCCGGCATCCGGTCCGTCAGGTGGACCGAGAGCAGCGCGGCGACCAGCGCCCCGGCCAGCACCAGCAACTGCACGACCAGGGTGAAGTGGTCGGCGACGTAGGAGCACTCGCCGGGACGGCCGGCCAGGCAGAAGGTGGTGCGGTCGCCGTCCAGCAGCGGCAGCAGGCCGAGCCCGGCCAGGACCAGGCCGCCGACGGTGATCCAGGCGAGCACCTGCTTGCGGCCCTCGGGCAGGAACAGGTCGGTGACGAGCACGACCAGCGCGGCCGCCGCGGCGATGGCGGGCGGCGCGATCGCCGCCCAGTCGACGGACTGGATGACGGAGGTGGCGAGGGGGCTCATCAGCTGCCTCCAAGCAGGGAGCGCACGGCCGGGTCGGTCAGGCCGAGCAGGACGGCGGGCCACAGGCCGGCCAGGACGGTGAGGGCGACCAGCGGGGTCCAGGCGGCGAACTCGTAGCCCCGTACGTCGGCGAGGGCCGGTGCACCGGTGACGGTGTCGCGGTCGCCCATGCAGACCCGGCGCACGACGACCAGGAGGTACGCGGCGGTCAGCAGGGTGCCGAACGCGGCGATCGCGGTGAACGTGAGGTACGCGCCCCGGTCCAGGCCCGCGGCGGGCTCGAAGGAGCCGAACATGGCCAGCATCTCGCCCCAGAAGCCCGCCAGGCCCGGCAGGCCGAGGGAGGCGACGGCCGCGAAGGCGAGCAGCGCGCCCATGCGGGGGGCGCGGCCGTAGAGCGCGGCGCCGGTACGGCCCGCCAGGCCGTCCAGGTCGGTGGTGCCGTAGCGGTCCTTCAGGGCGCCGACCAGGAAGAAGAGGAGGCCGGTGATCAGGCCGTGGGCGATGTTGGCGAAGAGCGCGCCGTTGACGCCGGTCGGGGTCAGGGTGGCGATGCCCAGCAGGACGAAGCCCATGTGGCCGACGGAGCTGTAGGCGATCAGGCGCTTGAGGTCGCCGCCGGTGCCGCTGCGGGCCAGCGCCAGGCACGCCAGCGATCCGTAGATGATCCCGACGACGGCGAAGGCGGCCAGATAGGGCGCGAAGGTCCGCATGCCGTCGGGGGCGATCGGCAGCAGGATCCGCACGAAGCCGTACGTGCCCATCTTCAGCAGGACGCCGGCGAGCAGCACCGATCCGACCGTGGGGGCCGCGGTGTGGGCGTCGGGGAGCCAGCTGTGCAGCGGCCACATCGGGGCCTTCACCGCGAGACCGATGCCAATGGCGAGGACGGCGATCAGCTGCGTGGAGTGACTGAGTGCGGCAGCGGGGCCACTGTCAGTGGCGAGTGCCACCATGTCGAATGTGCCGGCCTTCACCCCGATGAGGAGCAGGCCGAGCAGCATGACCACGGAGCCCAGCAGTGTGTAGAGGATGAAGCGGAGGGCGGACTTCTCCCGGTTCTCGCCGCCCCAGCGGGCGATGAGGAAGTACATCGGGATCAGGACGGTCTCGAAGGCCAGGAAGAAGAGCACCAGGTCGAGCACGGCGAAGGTCGCCAGCGTGCCCGACTCCAGCAGGAGCAGGAGCGCGACGAACGCCTTCGGGGACGGGCCCGCGGGCATCTTGAAGTAGCTGTAGAGCGCGCAGAGGAAGGTCAGCAGCGCGGTCAGGACGAGGAGGGGGAGGCTGATGCCGTCGACACCCAGGTGGAGGTGGATGCCGAGCGCCGGGATCCAGTTGATGTCGGTGGTCGCCTGCATCGTCGCCGGCCGGCCGTGGTCGAACCCGGCGGCCAGGACGACGGTGAGGGCGAGCACCAGACCGGTGACGGTCACGCCGTGGCGCAGCACGGCCTGGTCGGGGTTCTTGCCCTTGAGGCCGGGCGGGGGCGGCAGCAGGGCGCCGGCGGCCCCGAGCAGCGGCAGGACGACGACGGCCGCGAGGACGTACGGGAGGACGGTGTCGTTCACGGCTCACGCTCCGACGGCGACGAGGACGGCGAGGATCACGGAGCCGGCCAGCAGCACGCTGATGTAGGTCTGCACATTGCCCGTCTGGGTACGCCGCACCACCGCGCCGATCAGCCGGGGCAGGCCGCCCGCACCGCGCACGTACGTCTCCACGACCTCGCGGTCGAGGAAGCGCACCAGGCCCGAGGCGGCGAGCACCGGGCGGACGAACAGCGCCGAGTAGACGGCGTCGAGGCGGAAGCCGTGCGAGGCGGGGCCGAAGAGCGGGCCGAGCAGCAGGCGCCCGGGGTCGGCGGGGTCGTGGGCGGCGGCGACGTCCCCGTAGACCTGCTCGTGCGTCTGCAGCGCGGCTGCCTCGGTGAGGGCGGGCTCCTCCTCGGCGGCCGCCCCGGCGGTCACGACCGCGCCGAGCGGCGCGGCGCGGCGGGCGGACATCGCCTGCCAGGCGCCGTAGGTGGCGAGCACACCGACGAGGGAGAGGCCGACGCCGAGGATCGAGGTCACCAGGGTCGGGGCGAGTTCTCGGCCGTCGAACCAGGCGGGCAGATCCAGGAGGGAGGGCACCAGGGAGACCGCGCCGAAGGCGAGGGTGGGGACGGCCAGCACCCACAGCACGGCGTTCATCACGGCCGGTTCCTTGGCGTGCGCCTCGGGAGCGGCGGGTCCGCGGCCGCGGAAGGCGAGCAGGAAGAGCCGGGTGGCGTAGCCCGCGGTCAGTACGGCGGTGACCAGGGCAGCGATCAGGACAAGCCAGCCGGCCCCCGCCGGGACGCCCTTGGCGTGGCCGGAGGAGGCGTGCTCGGCGGCACGCAGCACGGACTCCTTGGAGAAGAAGCCGGAGAAGGGAGGGATCGCGGCCAGGGCCGCCAGGGCGATGCCCATCGTCCACATGGCGTCCGGCGCACGCCTGCCGATGTCGCTCATGCGGGACATCGCGGCGAGCGAGTTGGTGCCCGCGGCGTGGATGACCACGCCCGCGGCCAGGAAGAGCAGGGCCTTGAAGGCGCCGTGCGACAGGAGGTGGAAGACGGCGGCGCCGCGGTCGCCGACGGCGAGGGCGCCGGCCATGTAGCCGAGCTGACCGATCGTGGAGTACGCCAGGACCCGCTTGATGTCGTCCTGGGCGAACGCCGCGAGGCCCGAGCCGACCATGGTGACGGCGGCCGTCACCGCGAGCACCGTGAGCACCGCGGCGGACGCCTCGAAGACCGGCAGCAGCCGGGCGACGAGGTAGATGCCGGCGGCGACCATCGTGGCGGCGTGGATCAGCGCCGACACCGGCGTGGGGCCGGCCATGGCGTCCGGCAGCCAGGTGTGCAGCGGGAACTGCGCGGACTTGCCCGCCACACCGGCGAGCAGCAGCAGGCCGATCACGGTCGGGTGGGCGAGGCCGCCGTGGGTCGCCGCGGTGAGGATGCCGTTGATCCGGAACGTCCCGGCGTCGGCGGCCAGCGCGAAGACGCCGATCAGGAAGGGGACGTCGCCGAGCTTGGTGACCAGGAAGGCCTTGAGGGAGGCGGCGCGGGCGACCTCGGTCTCCCAGTAGTGGCCGACCAGGAAGTACGAGCAGATGCCCATGATCTCCCAGCCCACCAGCAGCACCATCAGGTCGCCGGTGTAGACGACCAGGAACATGGCGGCGGTGAAGAGGGAGACCAGCGCGGAGTAGGAGGCGTAGCGCGGGTCGTCGCGCAGGTAGCCGGTGGAGTACAGCTGCACGCAGGTCGCGACCAGGCCGACGAGCACGGCGATGAGCACCGAGAAGCCGTCGAGGTGCAGGGCGAGGTCGATCGGCACCGAGCCGGTCGGGGTGAGCCGGGTGGCCGCGTCGGTGGCCGCGCCGCTGCCCTGGCGGGTCGCGACGATCACCGCGAGCACGAAGGCGGTCGCCGTCGGCAGGACCGCCAGCGGCCGGACGAAGCCGGGCGCGGTGCGGCCGAGCAGCAGCGCGCCGGCGGCGCCGAGGAAGGGCAGGAGGGGGACGAGGACGGCGAGGGTCGTCAGGGTCACGCGGCGGCCTCGGCGTTCTTCTCGGGGCTCTCGGGCGTCTTCGGTGCGGCGGTGGACACGCCCCCATCGTCCTCGCCGTCCCCCGTGACGAGTTCGGTGAGCCGGTCGATGTCCGAGGTGCCCCGGTTGCGGTACACGAGCAGGACGATGGCGAGCCCGATGCCGATCTCGGCGGCGGCGATGACGATGACGAAGAGCGTCAGCGCCTGCCCCGCGTGCAAGGTGTCGCGCAGCCACACGTCGAAGGCGACCAGATTGAGGTTGACCGCGTTCAGCATCAGCTCGACCGACATCAGGACGAGGATGGCGTTGCGCCGGGCCAGGACCCCGTACAGGCCGACGGAGAAGAGCAGGACGGCCAGGACGGCGGGATAGGCGAGATGCATCAGCGCTCCCCGGGCTGCTGACGGGACTGCTTGCGGGACAGCACGATGGCGCCGACCAGGGCGGCCAGCAGGAGCACCGACAGCGCCTCGAAGGGCAGCACCCAGTGCCGGAACAGGATCTGCCCGGTGACCTCGGTGGAGCCCTGCACGCCGTGGTCCACGTCGATCCAGGTGGACCGGAAGGCGTCGACGACCAGCCACACCAAGGTGCCGGCGGACGCGGTCGCGACGGTCAGCGCGGCGATCCGGTTGCCCGAATCGGCGTCCGGGGAGGGGCCGATGGGCGCCTTGGTGAGCATCAGGCCGAACAGGACGAGGACGACGACGGAGCCGACGTAGATCAGTACCTGCACCCACGCGATGAACTCGGCGGTGAGCAGGAGGTATTCGACGGCGACCCCACCGAGCGCCACCACCAGCCACAGAGCGGCGTGCACCAGGTGCTTGGTGGTGACGCTGACCGCGGCCGCGCCGAGCGTGGCGATGCCGACCAGCACGAAGACGATCTCGACGCCCGTCGGGGACAGGAAGCCCGGGTGGGCCGCTGCGGAGAGGTTCACGCCTCGTCCTCCGCCTGCTGCGCGGCGGCCGAGGCCTTCTCCGCGGCCTTGCGCGCCGCGCCGAGCTCCTTGGGCTCCTCCGCGGCGGGGTCGAGCGGCGGCGGGGCGGGCACCGTCCACATCCACTCGCGCAGCTTGTCGCGCTCGTGGGTGAGGTCGAGGATGTCGGTCTCCGCGTACTCGAACTCCGGCGACCAGAACAGCGCGTCGAAGGGGCACACCTCGATGCAGATGCCGCAGTACATGCAGAGCGAGAAGTCGATGGCGAAGCGGTCCAGCACATTGCGGCTGCGCTCGCGGCCGCCGGGCGCGGCGGCCGGCATCGTCTCCTTGTGGGAGTCGATGTAGATGCACCAGTCGGGGCACTCGCGCGCGCAGAGCATGCAGACCGTGCAGTTCTCCTCGAACAGCGCGATCACGCCGCGGCTGCGCGGCGGGAGTTCGGGCTGCGCCTCCGGGTACTGCGCGGTGTGCGAGCGCCGCGTCATCGTGCGGAGGGTGACGGCCAGGCCCTTGGCCAGGCCGGAACCGGGGATGCCCATCAGGAGGTCACCACCTTCACCACGCCGGTGAGCGCGATCTGGGCGAGGGCGAGCGGGATGAGGAAGGTCCAGGCGAAGCGCTGCAGCTGGTCCTCGCGCATACGGGGGTAGGTGACCCGCAGCCAGATGACGACGAAGGCCAGCAGGCCGGTCTTGACCAGCGTCCACAGCCAGCCGAGGCTGTCGGGCCACGGGCCGTGCCAGCCGCCGAGGAACAGGACGGTGGTCAGCCCGCACAGCACGACGATGCCGGCGTACTCGGCGAGCAGGAACAGCGCGAACCGCAGGCCCGTGTACTCGGTGTACGCACCGAAGATGATCTCCGAGTCGGCCACCGGCATGTCGAACGGCGGCCGCTGCAGCTCCGCCAGGCCCGCGGTGAAGAAGACGACGGCGCCGATCAGCTGCCACGGCGTCCACCACCACTGGTACGCCTCCACGATGCCGGGCAGCGAGAGCGTCCCGGCGGCCATGGCGACGGACGCGGCGGCGAGCAGCATCGGCAGTTCGTACGACATCAGCTGCGCGGCCGTCCGCAGGCCGCCGAGCAGGGAGAACTTGTTGGCCGAAGCCCAGCCCGCCATGAGCGAGCCCAGGACGCCGACGCCCATCACGGCCAGCACGAAGAACAGGCCGGCGTCGATGGTCTGGCCCACCAGGCCGTTCGGGCCGAGCGGGATCGCGGCGAGGACGAGGAGGTAGGGCAGCAGCGCGACGGCCGGAGCCAGCTGGAAGACCTTGCGGTCGGCGTCGGCCGGGACCACGTCCTCCTTCTGCGCGAACTTCACGCCGTCGGCGACGAGTTGCGCCCAGCCGTGGAAACCGCCCGCGTACATCGGGCCGAGGCGGCCCTGCATGTGGGCCATCACCTTGTGCTCGGTCTGGCCGACGACGAGGGGCAGCACGAGGAAGACCGCGAGGACGGCGAGCAGGCGGAGGATCACGTCGAGTGCGTCGCTCACGGGGTGCCGCCTCCTTCTGCCGTGTCGCCGTCGTTGCCGTTCTCGTTGCCGTGCTCGTTGCCGTTCGCGTTGCGGTCGCCGTCGCCGTTGCCGCGGCGGTCCCCGGGTTCCGCGGGCGGCGCGGGTTCGCTCCCGGGCTCCCCCTCGGGCGGGGTCGCCGGCGCGGCGGCGGGCGCGGGTGCCGGGGTGTCCCGGGCAACCTCCCAGGGGGCGTCCGGCGTGCGCTTGCGGGGCGCCGCGGGGGCGTCCGCGGCCGTCTCGGCCGGGCCCTCCGTGACGCCGCGGGTGCGCCGCGCGGAACCGGCGGAGGCGGCGTCCGCGGTCGCGGCCTGGCTGGCCGAGCCCTCCGTGACGCTGCGGGTGCGCCGCGCGGGGCGCTCCCCAGCGGCGGCTCCGGGGGCACCGGCCGCGCCCGTGGTACCGGCCGCGCGCGGGGTTCGGGCGGGGCGGGCCGGGGCGGGCGGGAGCTGGCCCTTCATCGGGCCCCAGTCGTTGGGGTCGGGCACGCCCGGCGGCAGCATCTGGCGCCGCTTGGGGCCGCCGTGCGCCGCTCCCGCCGAGGGCTCCCCCGGTTCCTTCGCGCCCGGCCAGGCCTTGGCGACCCGCGCCGCCAGCACGAAGTCCTTGCGCAGCGGATGCCCCTCGAATCCGTCGGGCAGCAGCAGCGGCGCCAGGTGCGGGTGGCCGGTGAAGCCGACGCCGAACATCTCGTGGGTCTCGCGCTCGTGCCAGGCGGCGCCCGCGTAGACACCGGTGGCGGTCGGCAGCACCGGCGCGTCGTGCGGGACGGTGGTGCGGATCAGCAGCCGCCGTACGGAGCCGACGGACGGGGCGACGACGTGGGCACAGACCCGGAAGCCGGCGCCGGGCTCGTCGACCGCGCTGAGCCAGTCGAAGAAGGTGCAGCCGAGCACGTCGCGGGCGGCCTGCAGGGCGCCGGTCCAGGCACCGGCGGGCACGTCCACGGTGAGCAGGCCGTACGCCTCCTCCGCCGTGGCCTCCGGGCCGAAGACCTCGGCGACGGCCGCCGGACCGGTCAGCCGCTCGAAGGGGGTGGTCACTTCGCGGCCTCCCCCGGCGGCGGCGGTGCCTGCACCAGGCCGCTGCGCAGCGCCTCGGCCGACACCTGCGGGGCGCCGCCCTCGCCGTAGCGTTCGCCCAGCGACTCGCGGGCGATCTTCTCCTGCAGCTTGAGAATGCCCTGCAGCAGCGCCTCGGGCCGCGGCGGGCAGCCGGGCACGTAGACGTCGACGGGGATGATCTGGTCGACGCCCTTGGTGACGGCGTACGAGTCCCAGTAGGGCCCGCCGCAGTTGGAGCAGGCGCCGAACGAGATCACGTACTTCGGTTCGGGCATCTGCTCGTACAGGCGCTTGACGGCGGGCGCCATCTTGTCGGTCACCGTGCCCGAGACGATCATGAGGTCGGCCTGGCGCGGGCCGGGTGCGAAGGGGATCACGCCGAGCCGGATGAAGTCGTGCCGGGCCATGGAGGCGGCGATGAACTCGATGGCGCAGCAGGCGAGCCCGAAGTTGAAGACCCACAGGCTGTAGCGGCGGCCCCAGTTGAGGACCACCTTCATGGGTTCGGGTGCGAGGCGGGCCAGCGTGCCGAGCCGGCGCGGCTCGGGCAGGTACTGGGGCTCGGGGGTGGTCACGTCCATTCCAGGACCCCCTTCTTCCATGCGTAGAGCAGGCCGACGGCGAGGAAGCCGAGGAAGACGAACATCTCCACCAGCGTCGTGCCGCCGTATCCCGGGGCCGCGTAGACCGTCGCCCACGGGAAGAGGAACACCGCGTCGACCGCGAAGATCACGTACAGGAAGGAGTAGACGTAGTAGCGGATCTGGGTGTGCGCCCAGCCCTCGCCGACCGGGTCGACGCCGCACTCGTACGTGAGCATCTTCTCCTGCGTGGGCACGACCGGCCGCAGCAGACGGCCGGCCCCGAAGGCCACGGCCACGAAGAGCACCCCGAGCACCGCGACCAGGCCGACGACCGAGTAGCCGTGGAAGTAGTCCACGTCCGTCCGCCCCTCGTTCTCTCGTCGTTCGTGCGTTGTCCAGCGATCCCGGCGGATCTTTAGACGATCTGTACGAACGGAGTCTAGGCCCTGCCTCAGGCGTCGCAGCCACCCCGTGTGAGCGGGGTACGGATAACCCCACCTCGTCCCCGCAGGCGCACCCCATGGCGGCAGCCCCCCGCCCACCGGCAGGCTTGGCCCCATGACCACCAACTCCCAGCGCGGGGACGCCCCCCTCCCACCGGCGCGGCTCGCCTTCGACCCGGTGACGTGGAAGGAGATCTCGTATCTCCTGACGAACCTGGCGGTCGACCTCGTGGGCTTTGTCTACGTCGTCGTCGTGCTGTCCCTCGGCATCGGCCTGTCGGTCACGGTCGTCGGCCTGCCGCTGCTGGCGCTGGGGCTGGCCGGCTGCCGGCTGCTGGGGTGGCTGGAGCGGATCCGGGCCCGTGGGCTGCTCGGGGTCGCGGTGGACGAGCCGCGCCCGCTGCGGCCGGGGCGGATGGGCTTCTTCCCATGGCTGTGGACGTCGCTGAAGGACCCGGTGGCGTGGCGGCACGGGCTGTACTTCCTCGCCCGGCTGCCGTGGGGCATCGCGACCTTCACCATCGCCTTGACCTCGCTGTTCGTGGCGTGGCCGGTGCTGCCCTTCATCGCACGGGGGCTGGCGAACGCGGACCGGGCGATGGTGCGCGCCCTGCTGTCGCCCTCGGACGAGCTGGAGCGCCGCATCGCCGAGCTGGAGTCCGACCGGGGCACCGTGGTGGACACCGCCGCCGCCGACCTGCGGCGCATCGAGCGCGACCTGCACGACGGCGCACAGGCCCGCCTGGTGGCCCTCGCCATGGACCTCGGCCTGGCCAAGGAGAAGCTCCAGGAGGACCCGGAGGCGGCGGCCAGGATGGTCGGCGACGCCCACGGCGAGGTGAAGCTCGCCCTGCAGGAACTGCGCGACCTGGCCCGCGGCATCCACCCGGCGGTCCTCACCGACCGAGGCCTGGACGCGGCCCTGTCGTCCGTGGCCGCGCGCTGCACCGTGCCGGTCCAGGTGAGCGTGGACCTGCCGTCCCGGCCGGCGCCGGCGATCGAGGGCATCGCGTACTTCACCGTCTCCGAGCTGCTGCAGAACATCAGCAAGCACAGCGGGGCGGACCATGCCGCGGTGGAGCTGTGGCGGTCCGACGGGCGTCTGATGATCCAGGTGCGGGACGACGGCAGGGGCGGGGCCAGCACCGCGAGCGGCAGCGGTCTCGCCGGGCTCAGCGAGCGGCTGGGCTCCGTGGACGGCCTGCTGGTCGTCGACTCCCCCCAGGGCGGCCCCACGACGGTGACGGCCGAGCTGCCCTGGCGCGACCGCGACTGACGCGGGCCGGGCCGGGCCGGCGGCCCGGGGGGGCCGAGGTGGGGTTTTCCCCAGGTCGAAGAGGCCGATCCGCACCATGGGCCGCGGTGGCCGGGGCGGCGAGTCTGGAAGCGTGCACGGACCAGTGGCACGAGGGCACCACAGGCACACGGAGAGAGGGACGGACGTGACCATGGCATACGGTTTTCCGGAGCCGCGAGAGCACCGGCTGCCCGCGGCGGTGCGCGCGCCGATCGAGGCCCGCACCTGGCGCGAACTCCTCTATCTGCTGCTCAATCTGCCGATGGGCATCATCGGCTTCACCTTCGCGGTGACGATGCTGTCCCTGGGCGCCGGTCTGCTGGTGACCTTCCTCGGCCTGCCGGTCCTCGCGGTGGCGCTGGCCGGCTGCCGCGGCCTCGGCATGGTGGAGCGCGAGCGGGCCCGCAAGTGCCTGCACCTGGACGTGGCCGAGCCGGCGCCGCTGCGTCGGCAGCCGGGGCAGGGCTTCCTGGCGTGGCTGGGCGGCCAGCTCACCAACGGCACGTCCTGGCGGCACGTCCTCTACTGCTTCGTGCACTTCCCGTGGGGCGTCTTCACCTTCTCCGTGGCCGTCTCGTTCTTCACCTACGGGTGGGGCATGCTCACCTATCCGCTGTGGCGGTGGGTCTTCCCGGCCTACACCGACCAGCCCGGTCTGCAGCTGTACGGGGACGGGCACGGCCGCGGCTGGTACCTGGACTCCCCCTTCGAGCAGGCGGCGACCTCCGCGGTCGGGCTGCTGCTGGTGCTGGCCACGCCGTGGCTGATCCGCGCCATGGCGTACGTCGACCGGGGCCTGGTCGCCGGGCTGCTCGGCCCGTCCCGGCTGGCCAGCCGTGTCACGGAGCTGGAGTCCGACCGCGGGGTGGTCGTGGACACCGCCGCAGCCGACCTGCGGCGCATCGAGCGCGACCTGCACGACGGCGCACAGGCCCGCCTGGTGGCCCTCGCCATGGACCTCGGCCTGGCCAAGGAGAAGCTCCAGGAGGACCCGGAGGCCGCCGCGACCATGGTCGAGGAGGCGCACGGCGAGGTGAAGCTCGCCCTGCAGGAACTGCGTGACCTGGCCCGCGGCATCCACCCGGCGGTCCTCACCGACCGAGGCCTGGACGCGGCCCTGTCGTCGCTGGCCGCCCGCTGCACCGTGCCGGTCCAGGTGAGCGTCGACCTGCCCGGCCGCCCGGTGCCGGCGATCGAGGGCATCGCGTACTTCACCGTCTCCGAGCTGCTGCAGAACATCAGCAAGCACAGCGGGGCCTCGCGGGCCACGGTCGACCTGTGGCGCTCCGGCGACCGGCTGATGATCCACGTCGTCGACAACGGCCGCGGCGGCGCGAGCACCGCCGCCGGGTCGGGTCTGGCCGGGCTCGCCGAGCGGCTGGGCGCGGTGGACGGCGTGCTGGCCGTGGACTCCCCGGCCGGCGGTCCGACGACCGTCGCCGCGGAACTGCCCTGGCGCACCTGAGCGACGATCCGGTCCCCGCCCTCCCCGGCGCGGCAAGGCCGTGTGCCTTCCGCCGGAAGCTGGAATGCTGGGGAGGGACACGTCGACGTCGACCTGGGGGCCGAAAGCGTGGAGGACAGGGTGCGGGTGGTCATCGCCGAGGATTCGGTGCTGCTGCGGGAGGGGCTGACCCGGTTGCTGACCGACCGGGGGCACGACGTCGTGGCGGGGGTGGGGGACGCCGAGGCGCTGCTGAAGGTGATCGCGGAGCTCGCGGCGGAGGACGCGCTGCCCGATGTCGTCGTCGCCGATGTGCGGATGCCGCCCACCCACACCGACGAGGGCGTCCGCGCGGCGGTGCGGCTGCGCCGCGACCATCCGGGGCTGGGTGTGCTCGTGCTGTCGCAGTACGTGGAGGAGCAGTACGCCACCGAGCTCCTGGCGGGCAGCAGCCGCGGCGTCGGCTACCTGCTCAAGGACCGGGTGGCCGACGTCCGGGAGTTCGTCGACGCCGTGGTCCGGGTGGCCGCGGGCGGTACCGCGCTGGACCCGGAGGTGGTGGCCCAGCTGCTGGGCCGCAGCCGCAAGCAGGACGTGCTGACCGGGCTGACGCCGCGCGAGCGCGAGGTGCTGGGGCTGATGGCCGAGGGGCGGACGAACTCCGCCATCGCCCAGCAGCTCGTGGTGAGCGACGGGGCCGTGGAGAAGCACGTGAGCAACATCTTCCTGAAGCTGGGACTGGCGCCCAGCGTCGGGGACCACCGGCGTGTGCTGGCCGTGCTGACGTACCTGAACTCGTAGCCTGCTGACATCTTGTCAGATCCGGTCGCGGGTGCGCGGACCTGCGGGGAGGACGCCAGGCGTCCCCGCGCGTGGGGCCTTCGTGCCCCGCACGGATTTCACCCTGTGGGAACACCCGGGAAGGCGACCCTTACCCACGTACGATGGCGCGTGGGACAAAAGGTCACGGCTCCGGCCGTGTGCCGCCGCCTGAAGGAGGTCCGTTTCAGTGACCAGCCAGGTCAGCAGCGCGTCAGGCACCGATCAGCCCGTTCTGGGTGAGCAGCGCAAACCGGCCAAGGAGACCAGGAAACTCGACCGGGTCGTCATCCGTTTCGCGGGGGACTCCGGCGACGGCATGCAGCTCACGGGAGATCGGTTCACCTCGGAAACGGCGTCGTTCGGCAACGATCTTTCGACGCTGCCGAACTTCCCCGCCGAGATCAGGGCGCCCGCAGGCACCCTGCCGGGCGTCTCGAGCTTCCAGCTGCACTTCGCCGACCACGACATCCTCACCCCGGGTGACGCCCCGAACGTGCTGGTCGCCATGAACCCGGCGGCACTGAAGGCCAACATCGGCGACCTGCCGCGCGGCGCCGAGATCATCGTCAACACCGACGAATTCACCACCCGCGCGATGACGAAGGTCGGCTACGCCGTCTCGCCCCTGGAGGACGACTCGCTGTCGGCCTACGCGGTGCACCCGGTGCCGCTGACCACCCTGACCGTGGAAGCGCTCAAGGACTTCCCGCTGACCCGCAAGGAGGCCGAGCGCAGCAAGAACATGTTCGCGCTCGGGCTGCTCTCGTGGATGTACCACCGGCCCACCGAGGGCACCGAGGACTTCCTGCGCAAGAAGTTCGCGAAGAAGCCCGAGCTCGCCGAGGCCAACGTCGCCGCCTTCCGCGCGGGCTGGAACTTCGGCGAGACCACCGAGGACTTCGCGGTCAGCTACGAGGTGGCCCCGGCGGAGCAGGCCTTCCCGGCCGGCACGTACCGCAACATCTCCGGGAACCTGGCCCTGTCCTACGGCCTGGTCGCCGCGAGCCGCCAGGCCGACCTGCCGCTGTTCCTCGGCTCGTACCCGATCACCCCGGCCTCGGACATCCTGCACGAGCTGAGCAAGCACAAGAACTTCGGTGTGCGCACCTTCCAGGCCGAGGACGAGATCGCCGGCATCGGCGCGGCGCTCGGCGCGGCCTTCGGCGGCTCGCTCGCCGTCACCACGACCTCCGGCCCCGGTGTGGCGCTGAAGTCGGAGACGATCGGCCTGGCGGTGTCGCTGGAACTGCCGCTGCTGGTGATCGACATCCAGCGCGGCGGGCCCTCGACGGGCCTGCCGACCAAGACCGAGCAGGCCGACCTGCTGCAGGCGATGTACGGCCGCAACGGCGAGGCGCCGGTGCCCATCGTGGCGCCCAGCACCCCCGGCGACTGCTTCGGCGCCGCCTTGGAGGCGGCCAGGATCGCCCTGACGTACCGGACGCCGGTACTGCTGCTCTCCGACGGCTACCTGGCCAACGGCTCGGAGCCCTGGCGCGTCCCTGAGCTGGACGAACTGCCGGATCTGCGCGTGCAGTTCGCCACCACGCCCAACCATGTGGCCGAGGACGGCACCGAGGAGTTCTGGCCCTACCAGCGCGATCCGGAGACCCTGGCCCGCCCCTGGGCGGTGCCCGGCACGCCGGGGCTGGAGCACCGGATCGGCGGCATCGAGAAGCAGGACGGCACGGGCCACATCTCGTACGACCCGGCCAACCACGACCACATGGTGCGCACCCGGCAGGCCAAGATCGACGGCATCGAGGTGCCGGACGTGACCGTGGACGACCCCGGCGGCGCCGCGCGCACCCTGGTCGTCGGCTGGGGCTCGACATACGGGCCGATCACGGCGGCCGTCCGGCGCATCAGGGGCGCAGGGGGCGCGGTCGCGCAGGTCCACCTGCGCCATCTGAACCCCTTCCCGGGGAATCTCGGTGAGGTCCTGAAGCGTTACGACAAGGTGGTGGTGCCGGAGATGAACCTCGGCCAGCTCGCCCACCTGCTGCGGGCGAAGTATCTGGTCGACGCCCGCTCCCACACCCAGGTCACCGGCCTTCCGTTCAAGGCCGAGCAGCTCGCTGCCGCCATCCAGGAGGAGAGTGCGGATGTCTGAGGCTCCTGCCGTCGACCATCCCGGCCCGGGGGCGCCGGCGCTGTCACTGGTGCCCAAGTCCGACACCAAGCAGTCCATGAAGGACTTCAAGTCGGACCAGGAAGTGCGCTGGTGCCCCGGGTGCGGCGACTACGCGATCCTCGCCGCCGTCCAGGGCTTCATGCCCGAACTGGGCCTGGCCAGGGAGAACATCGTCTTCGTCTCCGGGATCGGCTGCTCCTCCCGCTTCCCGTACTACATGAACACCTACGGGATGCACTCCATCCACGGCCGCGCCCCGGCCATCGCGACCGGGCTCGCCGCCTCGCGGCGCGACCTGTCGGTGTGGGTGGTCACCGGTGACGGCGACGGGCTGTCGATCGGCGGCAACCACCTGATCCACGCGCTGCGGCGCAACGTGAACCTGAAGATCCTGCTCTTCAACAACCGGATCTACGGGCTCACCAAGGGCCAGTACAGCCCGACGTCCGAGCTCGGGAAGATCACCAAGTCCACGCCCATGGGCTCGCTGGACGCGCCCTTCAACCCGGTGTCGCTGGCGATCGGGGCGGAGGCCTCCTTCGTCGCCCGCACCATCGACTCCGACCGCAAGCACCTCACGAGCGTGCTGCGCGCGGCGGCGGCACACCCGGGCACCGCGATCGTGGAGATCTACCAGAACTGCAACATCTTCAACGACGGCGCCTTCGAGGCGCTCAAGGACCGTGCCACGGCCGAGGAGGCGGTGATCCGCCTGGAGCACGGTCAGCCCGTGCGCTTCGGCGCCGGGGGCGCCAAGGGCGTCGTACGCGACCCGGCCACGGGCGACCTGAAGGTCGTCGAGGTCACCGACGCGAACGAGGGCGACATCCTGGTGCACGACGCGCACGCGGCGTCGCCCACCACCGCCTTCGCCCTGTCCCGCCTGGCCGATCCCGACACGCTGCACCACACGCCGATCGGCGTGCTCCGCAGCGTCGTCAGACCGGTCTACGACGACCTGATGTCGGAGCAGCTGGAGCGCTCGGTCGAACAGCACGGCAAGGGCGACCTGTCCTCGCTGCTGGCCGGCGGCGACACCTGGACGGTCGTCGGCTGACGCGCCGCTCCCGCCTCGTCCGGGGCCCGGGCCTGTCGATCAGGCCCGGGCCCCGTCGTATGTCTCGCGGGCCGCGGCGACCTGCTCCGTACGGCTCTCGGCCCACCGGGCCAGGCCCCAGACCTGGTCGGCGGCCTCCTTGCCGAGCGGGGTGAGGGAGTACTCGACGCGCGGCGGGATCACCGGGTAGGCCACGCGGTGCACAAAACCGTCGCGCTCCAGGGTCTGCAGGGTCTGCGCGAGCATCTTCTCGCTGACGCCGCCCACGGTGCGCCGCAGCTCGCTGAAGCGCCGGGTGCCGTCGATCAGTGCGGCCAGCACGAGGACGCCCCACCTGCTGGTGACGTGTTCGAGGATCACACGCGAGGGGCAGTCGCGGGCGTTCACGTCCGGCGTCCCCAGTACGGCGGCGAGCTGTTCCCTTACGTCCATGCCACTAGCTTACCCAGAAGTGGGTACTTTCCCAGAGTTAGTACCCCACCTAGGGTGAGTTGCGCATCCGCATTCAATGGAACCGCCCGACTGGAGTGAACCCCTCATGAGCATCGTCGTCACCGGAGCCACCGGACACCTGGGCCGTCTCGTCATCGACGAGCTGCTGGCCGGCGCCGGGGTCCCGGCCGACCGTGTCGTGGCCGTCGTGCGCGACGCGGACAAGGCCGCGGACATCGCCGCGCGCGGTGTGGAGCTGAGGGTCGCCGACTACAGCGCTCCCGCCACCCTCAAGGGCGCCTTCCAGGAGGGCGACGTCGTCCTGCTGATCTCCGGCAGCGAGGTCGGGCAGCGTGTCGCGCAGCACGCGGCCGTGATCGACGCCGCCAAGGAGGCGGGCGTCGCACGCCTGGTCTACACCGGCATCCTGGGCGGCCCGGCCGCCGACTTCGCGCTCGGCGACGAGCACAAGGCAACCGAGCGGGCGCTGCTCGACTCCGGGCTGACCTACACCCTGCTGCGCAACGGCTGGTACACCGAGAACTACACCGCCCAGATCCCCGTCCACCTGGAGCACGGCGTCGTCGGCAGCGCGGGCGAGGGCCGGGTGGGCAGCGCGGCCCGCGGCGACTTCGCCGCCGCGGCGGCCGCCGTCCTGACCGGCGAGGGCCACGAGAACAAGGCCTACGAACTCAGCGGCGACCACGCCTGGACGCTCGCCGAGTACGCGGCGGAGCTGTCCCGGCAGTCCGGCCGCACGGTCACCTACACCGACCTGCCCGAGGCGGCGTTCGCGGAGGTCCTCGTCGGCGCCGGCCTGCCCGCACCGGTCGCCGCGATCTTCGCCGACTGCGACGCCAACGGCATCGCCCCCGGCCTGCTGGAAGGCGGCAGCGGCGACCTGAGCCGGCTGATCGGCCGCCCGACCACCCCGCTCGCGGACACGATCGCGGAGGCGCTCAAGGGCTGACGGGAAGGGCTTGGCGGGCCCTGCCGGGGCCCGTCCCGAGAGCGCGCGGGCCCCGCGGCGGATTCCCCTCCGGCCGCGGGGCCCGCGCTTCAGCGCGCCGCCACCGCCTCGCTCCGCCGCCTGTCATGACCGTCATGCGATACGCAGATGACGAACGAACTCCCCCGCGCTACCTTCGCAGCAGTCGGACGGCGCCCAGGGGAGGAACCGAGTGAGCGAGCAGCGCGCGGGACTGCTGTACGGATTCGCCGCCTACGGCCTGTGGGGGCTCTTCCCGCTCTACTGGCCGCTCCTGGAGCCCGCGGGCGCGGGCGAGATCCTCGCCCACCGCATGGTCTGGTCGCTGGCCGTCGTCTCGCTGATCCTGCTCGCGACGCGCCGCTGGGCCTGGATACCCGAGCTGCTGCGGCAGCCGCGCAAGCTCGCCCTGCTCGCCGTGGCGGCGGCGGTCATCTCGGTCAACTGGGGCCTGTACATCTGGGGCGTCAACAGCGGCCACGTCGTCGAGACCTCGCTCGGCTACTTCATCAACCCCCTGGTCACCATCGGGCTCGGCGTCCTGGTGCTGCACGAGCGGCTGCGGCCCGCGCAGTGGGCCGCGGTCGGCATCGGCGCCGCGGCCGTGCTGGTACTGGCCCTCGGCTACGGCCGGCTGCCGTGGATCGCGCTGACACTGGCCTGCTCCTTCGCCACGTACGGCTTCGTGAAGAAGAAGGTCGGCATGGGCGGCCTGGAGTCGCTGGCCGCCGAGACCGCCATGCAGTTCCTGCCCGCGATGGGCTTCCTGCTGTGGCTGGGCGGCCGGGGCGAGGCCACCTTCGGCTCGCACGGCGCGGGCCACGCCTCCCTGCTGGCGTTGTGCGGCATCGTGACCGCCGTACCGCTGATCTTCTTCGGCGCGGCCGCGATCCGGATCCCGCTGAGCATGATCGGCCTGCTCCAGTACCTCGCGCCGGTCTTCCAGTTCCTGCTCGGGCTGCTCTGGTTCCACGAGGAGATGCCGGCCGAGCGCTGGGCGGGCTTCGCCCTGGTGTGGCTGGCGCTGGCCCTGCTCACCTGGGACGCGCTGCGCACGGCCCGCCGGGGGCGGATCGCACTGCGCGATGCCGCCGTGCCGGCCGACGGGGCCGCGCCGCGCGGGGCCGTCGCGAGCTGAACGGCCCTCTCCGCGGGCAGCGGCTCCGGGCCCTGCGGGCCGGGACCGAAGGCGGGCCATCCCTTCGGGTGAATGAGCGACCAGCCCCATTGCGCGCTCCGGCGGGGAACCCATACAACTGGTTCCACATCGAACAGGGGAGCGAATGATGGCGGTGCACTGGAAGCTCGTGATCGACGCGGCCGACCCGCACGGGCAGGCCGCTTTCTGGGCGGCGGCGCTCGCATACGAGACCGAGGACCACAGCGCACTCATCGAGCGGCTGCTGGGGGCCGGCGCGGTGACGCAGGACCTGCTCACGGAGACCGGTGGCCGCAGGGCCTGGCGGGAACTGGCGGCGGTGCGCCACCCCGAGGACCCGTACGAGGAGGAGAGCGGCATGGGACTGGGGCGGCGCATCCTCTTCCAGCTCGTGCCCGAGTCCAAGACGGTGAAGAACCGGCTGCACATGGACCTCCACCCGGGGCCGGGGCGGATGGAGGCGGAGGTCGCGCGACTGGAGGGACTGGGCGCGACCGTGCTGCGGCACATAAAGGAGCCTTCCGGGGAGTGGGTCACCATGGCCGATCCGGAGGGCAACGAGTTCGACGTCCAGTAGCGCGGCGAGCGGCGGCCGGCACGGCTTCCGCGCCCTCGCGCGGCCCCGAGGGCCCCGTGGCCACCCGTCTTGACGACGGGACGGCGACGGTGAAAAGGTCTCCATGCATACGCAATTTATGCATGCGCAAGGAGATGACGGGTTGTCGGAGACAGAGCGCACGTTCCTGTTCCTGGTGGGGAGCACTCGCGCCGAGGGGAACACCGAGACGCTGGCGAGGCGGGCCGCCGAGCAGTTGCCTCCCGGGGTCGACCGGCGGTGGGTGCATCTGAGGGATCTGCCGCTGCCGCTCTTCGAGGACCACCGGCACGACGGGGACGGCGTCGCTCCCGCGCCGACCGGGCACGCCGCGACGCTGCTCGACGCCACGCTGCGGGCGACCGACCTGGTGATCGTGTCGCCGCTGCACTGGTACACCGTCTCGACCAGCACCAAGCTCTACCTGGACCACTGGTCGGACTGGATGCGCGTACCCGGCTTGGACTTCCTGGAACGGATGCGCGGCAAGACCCTGTGGTCGGTGACCGTGCACGGCGGCCAGGACCCGGCCACGGCGGCGCCCCTGGTGGGCACCTTGCGCCACACCGCGGCGTACGCCGGGATGCGCTGGGGCGGAGCACTGCTCGGGCACGGGAAACGGCCGGGGGACGTGCTGCGGGACACCGCGGCCCTGGGCCGGGCGAAGGCCTTCTTCGCCTGACAACGCCGGGGGAGGCCGCCCGACGCGTCAGGCGGTGACGTCGCGGGCGGCGAAACGGGCCCAGGCCGCGGAGCCGAACACGGCGACGTACAGGGCCTGGAGCTCGAAGTTGCGGCGCAGGTCGTCCCAGTAGACCGGGTCGCGGACGAGGTCGGCGAAGCTCAGCCAGTAGTGGGGGAAGAGGTAGGGCTGGATCCCGTGCAGTTGGGGGATCGTGTCCACGATCTGCACGGTGATCAGCAGACCGACGGTGGTCGCCATGGCGGCGATGCCGCTGTTGGTGAGCGTGGAGATGAACAGGCCGAGCGCCGCGATCCCGGTGAGGGAGGCGGCGACGGCCAGGGCGACCAGCAGCGCGCGCAGCAGGCCCTCGGAGAAGGACACGCTCGTGCCGGACAGCAGCGTCACATCACCGAGGGGGAACAGCAGCGCGCCGGTGATCAGCGCCGAGGCCGCCACGACGAGGGTCGCCAGCACGCAGAAGGCGAGAACGGAGGCGTATTTGGAGAGCAGGAGCCGGGTGCGCCCGGCCGGGGCGACCAGCAGGTAGCGCAGGGTGCCGGCGTTGGCCTCGCCCGCGATGGCATCGCCCGCGACGACCCCGATCGCCATCGGGAGGAAGAAGGGCAAGGTCGCGGCGAGCGAGGTGAAGACCAGGAACAGGCCGTTGTTGGTGATCAGCGCGATGAAGGCGGGGCCGCCACCTCCGCCTCCGGCGCTCCCCCCGTCGCCGGTCTCGATCTTCACCGCGATGCCGATCAGAACCGGCACTCCGGCCAGGACGGCCAGCAGTGCGAGGGTGCGCCAGCGGCGCAGCACGGTGACCAGCTCGTTGCGCAGCAGTCCGAGCGACCACAGGGGCCGTCGTGCGGTCCCGGCCGCCCCTCGGGGCGGGGTCCCGGCGCCGGTGTCAGCCTGCGACATCGAATCCCTCTCCCGTCAGGGCGACGAACGCGTCCTCCAGTGAGGCGCGTTCGACGCCGAAGCCGCGCACCCGTACACCGGCCCCGACCAGCGCCGCGTTGAGGTCGGCGAGATCCGGCACCGCCGCCGGGTCGGCCGGCAGTTCGCCGGTGACCCGCTCGCCGTCGGCGGCCAGGCCGGTCACGCCCTGCTCCTTGAGGACGCGCACGGCGTCGGCGGGGTCGGGCGTGGTGACCACCAGCCGGCCGCCGGAGGACAGTGCCTCGACCGGGCCCTGGGTGATCAGCCGGCCGCGGGACATCACGGCGGCGTGCGTGCAGACCTGTTCGATCTCGTCGAGGAGATGAGAGGAGAGGAAGACCGTGGTGCCGTCCGCCGCCAGTTCGCGGACCAGGGCCCTGATCTCCCGCATGCCCTGCGGGTCCAGGCCGTTGGTCGGTTCGTCCAGCACCAGCAGCTCGCGCGGCCGCAGCAGGGCCGCGGCCAGTCCGAGCCGCTGCTTCATCCCGAGCGAGTACGCGCGCGCCTTCTTGCCCGCCGCCGCAGACAGACCGACGCGCTCCAGCGCCTCGCCGACCCGGGACCCGCGGGTGCGCGGGTCGGCGGTCGGGTCGGCCGAGTCGAAGCGCAGCAGGTTGTCCCGGCCTGACAGGAAGCCGTACAGGGCCGGGCCCTCGATCAGTGCGCCGACCCGGGGCAGCACGCTGCGCACGGCGCGGGGCACGGGCTCGCCCAGTACCCGCGCCGTGCCGGAAGTCGGCTCGATGAGGCCCATCAGCATGCGGATCGTGGTCGTCTTCCCGGAGCCGTTGGGCCCCAGGAAGCCGAACACGCTGCCGCGCGGGACGATCAGGTCGAGGCCGTCGACGGCGAGTTGCCCACCGCGGTACCGCTTGGTGAGTCCGCTCGTGGAGATCGCGTCCTCACGGGCGTCGGCGGACGGTTCCCCCATCGGCGCTCCCTCGCTCGCTGCCCTGCCGGCCGGTCTGCCGGCCGAACGTGACTTACCTGGCCCCGGCGTTGGCGGCCTTGATCAGGGCGTCCTGGTTCACGGTGCCCACGTAGACCTTGCCGCTGTCGGTGATCAGGGCGTTGACCAGGCGGGTGCCGACGACCGTGCCGGTGCCGAAGTCGCCCTTGACGTCCTTGCCGAAGGAGCTGAGCAGCGACGGACCCTCCGAGCCCTGGCCCCGGGCCTTGTCGGGGCTCTGGTTCAGCGCGTCCTTCGGCAGCTGGAGCTCGGCGATCGAGTCCCAGCCCTTGCCCAGGACGTCCACGCCGCCGAGCCCGTCGAGGCCGGAGAGCTCGCCGGGCGCCGGACGGGTGCCGTGCGCGCCGTCCGCGGCGTGCTCGCCCGCCTTCTCCGTCGTCACCTCGGCACCCTTGGGCGGGGTGAAGTCGAAGGTGGCGGCCGAGGGCTTGGCGAAGTCCACCTTGGTGAAGGCGACGTCGACGATGGCCTTGCCGCCGCCCTTGGGCGCCAGCGTGAACTTCAGGGGCACTCCGGTGGCGGAGTCGACGGCGATCCGTACGGAGCCGACCGTGGAGTGCTCTGCCTTGGGCGTGACCACCAGCTGGTAGGCGCTGCGGCCCGCGACACGCGCCGTGCCGTCCACCGACACCGAGGTGGTGTCGTCCACCCCGTCCAGGAGCCGCTTGGCCGCTTCCTGCGGGCTGGTGGGCCAGCCCTCGGGCAGCTTGTGCTCGCCCTTGTCCTTGGCGGCGCCCCGCTCCTGAGGCACATCGGTGAGGTGGTAGGCCGAGTTGGTGGCGCTGTCGTAGGCCCAGACCTCGTCGCCGTTGTGGATGACGCTGTACTCGGCGGCGTCCTCGACGATGGAGACCTTCTGGCGGTCGGGGCCGTCGGCCGCGATGTGCAGCGTGTGGGAACCGGCCAGGAGCTGCGTCAGCTGCTCCTGGGGTGCGGCGGAGGAGCCGTCCCCGCCGCGGCTCTCGCCGCGGCCGCCGCCGAAGGGGCCGGCGGAGCCGCCCACCCCGTTCATGAAGGACGGGAGCCCGAAGTCGGTGGTGATCCGGACGGAGCCGGAGAGCGTCCGGGTGTCCGAGGCGGCGATCTTGGCGATCAGTTCCTCGGCGGTGATCTTCGGCAGCTCGGGGCTGCCCGCGCTCGCGAGCGCGGGTACGAGCCCGATGGTGGCCGCGGCGGCGCCGGCCGCCAGGACCGGAACCGCGTAACGTATCGCCTTGGTCCGGCGCCGGCGGTCCCGGTCGTCGTCCAAGGGCTGGATCGGTGCCATTACGTCCCTACCTCCGTCGTCAACGGCGGGTTGTCGTCAGCGTCGCACTCGTCCACCTCTTGGGCCATTGTCACCCGATCCGCCGTGTGGTGGTGCCTCTTATCCCATCAATCCGGCCGGTCGAGCACATCGCCCGGCGGGATCAACTCGGCGTACACCTCAGGGATGAGGCCCCTGACAACGGCTCAGGGCGTGGTGAGGCCCCCCGCGTCCGAACGGGAACGGGCACGGATCAGCCCGCGCGGTGCACCACCGCGTCGCACAGCCCCTCCAGGGCCCGCTTGGCGGCACAGTCCGGCAGCGGCGCCAGCAGCGCCCGCGCCTCGTCCGCGTACCGGACGGTGTCCCGGCGGGCCTGCTGCAGTGCGGGGTGGGCGCGCATCAGGGCGAGCGCCTCGGCGTGCCGGAGGTCGTCCGTCAGGTCCCCGTCCAGCAGTTCGCACAGCCGGCGGTCGTCGGCCGGCGCAAAACCGTCGGCCTTTGCCACGGCCGCACGCAGATGCAGCACCGGCAGGGTCGCCACGCCCTCGCGCAGGTCCGTGCCCGGGGTCTTGCCGGACTCGTGCGTGTCGCTGGCGATGTCCAGAACGTCGTCGGCGAGCTGGAAGGCGGTGCCGACCCGCTCCCCGTACTGGCTGAGGATGTCGACCACGGCCTCGCCCGCGCCCGACATCATCGCGCCGAAGCGGCACGAGACGGCGATCAGGGAGCTGGTCTTGCCCGCGATGACTTCCATGTAGTGCTCGATGGGGTCACGCCCGTCACGGGGGCCGACGGTCTCCAGGATCTGTCCGGTGACCAGCCGCTCGAAGGCCTCGGCCTGGATGCGTACGGCCTCCGGCCCGAGGTCGGCCAGTATGTGCGAGGCCTTGGCGAACAGGAAGTCGCCGGTGAGTACGGCAACCGAGTTGTCCCAGCGGGCGTTGGCGCTCGGCACACCGCGCCGCACCGCGGCCTCGTCCATGACGTCGTCGTGGTAGAGCGTCGCCAGGTGGGTGAGCTCGACCACCACGGCCGCCGGCACGATCTTCGGGGCGTGCGGATCGCCGAACTGCGCGGCCAGCATCGCCAGCAGCGGGCGGAACCGCTTTCCGCCGGCATGCACCAAATGCCGCGCCGCCTCTGTGATGAAGGGCACATCGCTCTTGGTCGCCTCGAGGATGCCTTCCTCCACGGCCGACAGCCCGGCCCGGACATCGGCCTCGAGTCCCTCGTCCATAACACTCAGCCCGAAGGGCCCGACGACGGTCGTCACCTGGGATTCTCCTGTCGCTGAGATCACTTCTGCGGCGTGTGGCATGGCGCAGCACTACACCGGCAGCGTAACCGGTCGCCTCTCGATCACTGCGAGGGCATGGCCCCCTCAGGCCACTACGGCCGGTTTTGCCCGCCTGTTCGGGCCGCCGGGCCTCCGGTCGCCGTTGTCGCGCCTTCCCCGGCGCGGCCCTCCGCATGCGTGCTCCGGGCCCCGGAGGCGCTCCGGGCGGTGCCGTTCGGGGCGGGCGCACTGGGCCACCCGGATGAGCCGCGGTTCCCTGCCGACCCGCATGCGGTGAGGACCAGCGGCCAGCAGCGGACGCCTTGTTGCCTGCGTGCCTGCGTGCGGGCGAGCGGGTGCGGGCCCATGCGGGCACACGGACGGGCGGCGGCGAGGCCCCGACGTGCCGCCGGACGGCGGGGGGGGGGGGGGGGGGGGGGGGCGCGCCCCCCCCCCCCCCCCCCCCAACAACCCCCCCCCCCCCCCCCCCCCCCCCCCCGCCCCCCCACGACCGGCTCGGCCGGATCGAGGTGCAGGGCGCGAACGAGACGCAGAAGGTCAC
>NZ_JBIVNJ010000051.1:0-38025 GCF_044753585.1 Streptomyces sp. NPDC088354
CGCCGAACGCGGGCACCGGCGGCAACAGCGGCGCCGGTGGTCCTCTCAACCCCGGTGACGCTGGCGGCAACGGATACGTCGTCATCTGGTGGTAGCGGACTTCCGTCTCGCCTGACCCGCGCCACGGCGCAGCACAGCGGCCCGGACCCCCACCGTGGGGATCCGGGCCGCCGCTGTGTGCGCTCAGGCCGCCGGTGTTGTCTTGCGGGGCCGCCCGCCTTGCGGTCCCATCCCGCCGCGAACTGCTGGATGGACTCCCGCGTCCAGACCGGCCCCGAGTTGAGCTCGGTGATCGGCTTCGGGAAGTCGCCCCGCGCCCCGAGTTGCTTGCGAGTTCGTTGGGTAGACCTTCGCACACCTTAGACGAACGTCCGTCCAAAAAGCGACTCGGGTTCTCTGGACAGCACCCCGTGGGCGCCGAAGGCAGCGGTCGAGTGGGAGGTGGTCTACACTGGACGGTCGGTCGTCCAAGAGGGGCTGCTCATGTCTGTTGAGGCGACAGGGACTCGCGCTCGCCGTACGCGGAGCAATGGCGAGCGGAGCCGGCACGCCGTGTTGTCCGCAGCACCCGCGGAAGCGACCGTGCACGGCCTCCAAGGCCTCACCATCGGAATGCTGGCCGACAAGCTAGGCATGAGCAAGTCGTCACTGCACGCACTCTTCGGATCCAAAGAAGAGCTGGAACTGGCCATCATCGAACAGGCCCGTCTGGTTTACGACAAAGAGATTGTCCAGCCTGCCCTCCAGGAATCCGATCCTCTGAAAAAGCTCCTCGCTCTGTGCGAGAACTGGCTCTCCTTCGTCGAACGGGACATTTTCCCGGGCGGCTGCTTCTTCGCCGCCGCGAACTCGGAGTACGACACCCGCCCAGGAGCCGTCCGCGACCAGCTCGTACTCCTCTACAGTCGTTGGACCGAACTGGTCAACGCCGTCGTCGCGGAATCACAGGAAGCCGGCAGGCTGTCCGGCGAGCAGTCACCGCAGGAACTGACGTTCCAGGTCCTCGCTATCCTGCGTCAGGCGAACGACATGTACCTGCTGTATCAGGACGCGAGCCACATCGAGATGGGCCGCACCATCGTGAGACGCCTCCTGGGCATCGACGTGCATGCCGGGCGATGAAGGGATCATGAAAGTTCCCTTTTCCGCTCGTCCGCCGTTTTCCCGGTAGCGCCGAGGCTCTCCCCCAGGACCGATGGTGGCCCAGGATCCCCCGTCCCAGAAGGTGGGGAAGTGACGACGGGCCGACGTGTTCACCCATTGCCCCGTGCGATAAGGCGCTCCAGACGCTGTCGCAGTGGCTGCGCAGCCAGCGCGACAGTGCCCGGCTGAACCACACCCAGCTGGCCCGTCGCCAGGTCCTCGTCCGCGTCTGCCTGGGCCGCCAGCGCGGTGAACACCCGCTCCCAGGACCCGTCGACAGCCCACCTCCGCAAGCGGTCGTAGACAGCACGCCAGTTGCCGCACTTCTCTGGCAGGTGCACCCGCTGCGTCCCGGTCTGGAACGTGAATGCGATCGCGTCGATCACCGCGCGATGGTCACGCCAGCGGCCACCACGCTTCGGTGCCCGGTCCGGGAATAACGGCCCAATCCGCGCCCACTGCACGTCAGTCAACGGCACACCCGACGAACGACCAGCTGATCCGAACGAAACTGCCTAGTATGCAGAGCATGACGAGGTATGTTGACGAGGATCTGCACGGTGCGGAGTTCCGCGAGTGCGATCTGACCGGGGCACGCCTGATCGGCGTCGTCATGCAGGATGCCGTGATCGACGGCCTCATCACCAACCTCGTAGTGAACGGTGTCGAGGTCACCGAATACGTCGAGGCAGAGCTCGACCGGCGTCATCCGGTCCGGGTACTGATCCGCTCCGAGGACCCTGCCGATCTGCGTGAGGCATCGCGTCAGCTCCATGCCGGCTGGGCCGCCACGATCGAGCGAATCCGCCGTACGCCCGACATCGAGCGCCGCAGCGTGAACGACGAGTGGTCGGCGGTGCAGACGATGCGCCACCTTGTCTTCGTCCACGACTCGTGGTTCCGCCGCTGCTGCCTGGGCTCGACGGAACTGTTCACGCCGATGGGCATCGGGACGACCGCCGAGCCCTACCGCGGAGCGCACGGGCTTGACCTCTCGCTCGATCCGACCCTCGACGAGATCGTCAGCGTGCGTGACGTACAGGCCGCCGAACTCGAGGCCTGGCTCGACGAGGTCACCGCTGTGCAGCTCGCAGCGCGAGCGCCGGTCCCCGACGACGATGTCTGGCCGCCGTACGCCCGGGGACGCTCGGTACGGCAGTGCCTCGGCACCGTGCTCAACGAGACCTTCGAACACCACGGCTTCTGCGTCCGTGACCTCGACCTGATCCAGGCGCAGGACGCCAAATAGGGCCGGCTACGGACCCAGCATCCTGCCCCACCCCTGACGAACCGTCAGGCAGGGCCGAATCAAAGGTGGGTGCCTGCCCGGTAAGGGTCCCCTGGGGGTGGGTGGGCATGCGTGCGAAAGTGCCCGCAATCTGGAGGCGGACCTGCAGCGGGAGGTATTCGACCGCGTCGCCGCGGGACGAGGCACTCCACGACTGGGGTGGAGTCCATGAGGAGTTGCACCAGTTCGTGCTCATCGACCGATCAGCCGGGCGCATCACGCTGCTGGTCGCGGCCGACGACTGACCAGGCGGCACAACGACGGGCGGTGCGCCGACCGACCGATGGTGTCGGCAGCGAAAGCCGCCCCGTGAAGTGGGGGTTGATCGCTGCTGCGCGCGGTCGTGCCAAGCCTCGGGATGCATGTGTCATGCGGTGGCCCGGTCCCTGAGAGGGCTCCCTTCCAGGGACCGGGCGAGGCGAGTGCTGAGATTACCGAGTGTGCGTCAGCGGGAAGTGGCACGACGGAGGTGCGAGGTGATCACCCCGCCGACCTGGGCAAGGGCAGTCGCTGAGTTCATTTCGTAGTGCACGCACTGCAGGTCGGCGTTGATCACCCGGCCGGTGGTGTGGGCCTGCCAGACATCGCCGCTGGGGTGTTCCTCGTGCTTGCCGAGCACAGCGGTGAAGAGCAGTAGATCGCCGTCCACCTTTCCGGGTACGTGTGCGTGCATCAGTCGCAGGTTGTGCACGAAGGTGTCCGCGACCGCTGCCCGGACGTGGTCGTCCGCGCCCACGGTGTCCGGACCGGGCTCGCGGATCAGCTCGGCCACCTCGTTCTCGGTCTCCTCGGCCGAGGGGGTCTTCGTGGCGGGGCCGGACGAAGCCAGTGCCGGCCTCGCGCAGGCTGCGGGCCTGCAGTCCGCAGATCGGCACGCCCACTGTCGTCCGTGGCCGGTCCCTGCACCGGGCCCGGATATCCCGGGGCCGCCCCCTCGACAGGGGCGGTCCCCGGAATACCGCCGTCAGCGGCCGATCTTGTCCAGCTCAGTGAGGTCGTCCTCGGAGAGCGAGAGTCGCGCGCCGGCGATGTTCTCGCGCAGGTGCGTCACCGACGAGGTGCCGGGAATGAGGAGGATGTTCGGTGATCTCCGCAGCAGCCAGGCAAGGGCTACCGACATCGGCGTCGCGTCGAGCCGGGTGGCCACGATGGAGAGTGCTGTGGACTGCAGGGGGGTGAAGCCGCCGAGCGGGAAGAAGGGCACGTAGGCGACGCCCTTGCCGGCGAGGTCGTCGATCAGCTCGTCGTCCTGGCGGTAGGCAAGGTTGTACATGTTCTGCACGCATACGATCGGGGCGATCGCTTGCGCCTCGGCGACCTGGTCCGCCGTCACGTTGCTGACTCCCAGGTGTCGGATCAGGCCCTGCCGCTGGAGTTCGACGAGAGTCTCGAACGCCTCGGCGAGCGAGCCGGGACGGGGGCCCAGAGCGTCGCCGACCCGGAGGTTGACCACGTCGAGGGCGTCGAGGCCGAGGTCCTCGAGGTTCTCGTGGACGAACCGGCGCAGGTCTTCCGGCCGCCGGGCGGGCGGCCAGCCGCCCTGCTCATCGCGGGTAGCGCCGACCTTGGTCACGACGTGCAGCGAGTCAGGATAGGGGCGCAGGGCCTCACGGATCAGCTGGTTGGTGACGCGTGGTCCATACGCTCCGGCGGTGTCGATGTGAGTGATGCCGAGGTCGACGGCCTCCCGCAGGACGGCGAGCGCGCCATCGTGGTCTGCGGGCGGACCCATGACCCCGGGTCCGGCGAGCTGCATGGCCCCGTAGCCGAAGCGGGTGACGGTCAGACCGCCCAAGGTCCAAGTGCCCCCGGGCAGAGGCGTGGAGATCGTGCTCATGCCTTGTCTTTCGTGTCGGGTCAGGCGTGGTGTCAATCGGTACCTTGCCTACTATTGGGATGTTGCACCCTGATCGGAAGAAGGCACCTTGGAGTGCGTAGGTCACCCGAAGGAGAGAGGAACGAATTGATGGCGACGATGACGGCTGCCCAGCAGAGGGCGCAAGCCAAAGTGGAGTACGACGCCTTCCTGGCGGCATGCCCCAGCCGCAAGCTGCTCGACCGGATCTCCGACAAATGGGTCACGCTGGTTTTGGCTGCGCTGGGCAGTGACGCTCCGCATGAGCCCGGCGCAGACTGCGCCGGCGAGCCCCGGGTGATGCGCTATTCGGAGCTGCTGCGCCTTCTGGCCGGCGTCAGCCAGAAGATGCTCACTCAGACGCTGCGCGCCTTGGAGCGTGACGGCCTGGTGAGCCGGGCCGTCACGCCGACGGTGCCGGTCACGGTCTCATACGAGCTGACCGAACTTGGCCTGTCGTTGTACGAGACGATGCGCCAGGTCAAGGCCTGGGCCGAGGTGCACATGGACGAAGTGCTTGCCAACCGTGAGACCTACGACACGCACCTTGCCTGAGTGCCAGTCCTGCGGTCGAGGCAGTGGGGACGCGGCCGTCCGGCGGACGCCGGGTGTCACGCTCCCTCGGGGTGCCACGCCGCGTGTCACGGCGGCGTGACACCCGCAACGCCCAATCCCGGTGAGCGTCACACCCGTCCCGGCTGGTGGGCGCGCTCGCCGCAGGCCGCGCAGCCGGCTGTCCGGTGACAATGAACCCGGACGGTTTGCCAACGAAGTGGGACCGACGGCGAAACCGTGTGCCTGCTGGGCGGCTGTGTTGTCGCTCAGCGAGCGAACTTCTCGATGGCGGCCGGTGTGACGGGGGTGAAGAAGTTGACGAGGTTGCCGTCTGGGTCGCGGAACAGGAGCGAACGGTTGCCCCAGGGCATCGTGGTGGGTTCGTTCACGAAGTCCTCAACGAAGCCGGTCAGGTTCTTGTGCACGCTGTCCACGTCGTCGACAAGGAATTCGAGGATGACGCTGTGGTTGTCGGCCGGGCGGGCGGAGCCGGGCGCGAACAGGGGGACAGTGCGGGTGCTGCCGATCGCGAGGGTGGCCGAGGCGGTCCTGAGCTCCGCGAAGTCCTCGTTGGACCAGTCGGCAGATGCGCCGGTGGCGTACTCGTAAAAGCTGACGAGGCGGGCGACGTCGCCCGTGATGATGCGGATAGAGACAAAGTCCATGGTTTTCTCCTGGTCCGTCGGTGCTTCCGAACGCAAGCTACGACGAATACCGGGCGGAACCCGCCCGGTATATGCGGGAGACTTCATGGCATGCCTCGCCCCGTTGCCCGCGTGCTCGCCCTGCTGGAACTCCTGCAGTCGGGCGGAACCCGCACTGTGACCGAACTCGCCGATCGGCTCGACGTCGACGAACGCACCGTACGGCGATACGTCGGTCACCTCCTCGACCTCGATGTGCCCGTCGAGTCGGTGCGCGGCCGTTACGGCGGCTACCGCCTCGCCCCCGGTTTCCGCATGCCTCCGCTCATGCTGAGCGACGACGAAGCGCTCGCCGTGCTGCTCGGCCTGGTCGCGGGTCGGCGAGCCGGCTTGGCCACGGACACGGCGAGTGAGACGGCGGCGGCCAAGATCCGACGAGTGCTGCCCGAGCGGCTGAGCCGCAGGCTCGACGCCGTGCTCGGTTCCCTTGCCTTCACTGATCGGCCCGGCGAGGCAGTCGCCCCGGAATCCACGGTCCTGCTCGCGATCGCCGACGCGGTCAACCATCACCGGCCGCTCTCGATCCGGTACACAGCCGCTGACGGCCGGCGCAGCGAACGTACACTTCACCCGCACGGGGTCGTCGCCCACTCGGGCCGGTGGTACGTCACGGCTGCGGATCTCACGGCCGGCGAGGACCGGACATTCCGGCTGGATCGCATCACCGGGGTGAGAACCCTGCCTGGCTCGTTCGAGCCACCCGCGGGACTCGACCCGGCGAAGCGCGTACTGACCGGGCTCGCCACAGCTCCCTACCGGCATGAGGTAACCCTGCGGATCCAGGGGACGGCCGAGCAGATCCACACCCGGCTTCCCGCCGGCATCGCGATCGTGGAGGAACTCCCCCCGAGCAGCGCGGATCCGCAGACCGCGCGCTGGTCCCGCGTCGGACTCCGGGTGGAACGGCTCGACTGGCTGCCGGCTGTCCTCGCCTCGCTGGACCGGCCCTTCATCGTCGAACGCCCGGATGAGCTCCGCGGCCTCGTCGAAGCTCTCGCCGAACGGCTCACGAACTCTGCCCGGCGAAGCCCACCTCACGAATGACGGATCGCTCACCCCTCCCCCCTCCCCCTGCGGTACCGGTCAGCCCTGCGCCGCTCGGATACGAGACCTGGGCTATGTCGCGCCGTCGAAGCCACACCGCCAGATGGTGCGGGGGGGACCAGCTCCACCGACCGCTCAGCTGGTCAGAGCCTGTACGGCCGCCTGGTGGAGGTGGCGCGGGAAGTGAGGGCCTGGGCCGCTCGCGGGGCGGGTTCACCAGCAAAGCCCACCTGAGCGCCGATGGCCGCTGCCGTCCGTTGTCCCTGATCGTCACGCCGGGACAGCGGGCCTATTGCACTCAGTTCACGAAGGTGCCGGCCACGATGCGCGTTCCCAGGCGAAGCACTCCCAGGTGCCGCATACAGACCAGGAGTCC
This sequence comes from Streptomyces sp. NPDC088354, assembly GCF_044753585.1. Lineage (NCBI taxonomy): Bacteria > Bacillati > Actinomycetota > Actinomycetes > Kitasatosporales > Streptomycetaceae > Streptomyces > Streptomyces sp. NPDC088354. The sequence goes on from NZ_JBIVNJ010000051.1 coordinate 6,966, forward strand.
GTCCAGCCCCCCGCCAAAGGCGGCCCAACGGCCAACCCTCGACGCTCATCCGCGGGTACCTGCGACGCCGGGGTATCCAGCACACCATCCCGAAGAAGGCCGACAGCCAGGCCGCCCGCCTGCAGCAGCACTCACCATCCGGCTCAGAACATCATCGGCCGGACAAGCCCTGGCCGTCGAAGGGGCTCCGGGAGACTCTGTCGATATCAAGTATCTTGACATCAAGGTATTGGATCGGCAGACTCGCAGTCTCTTGACGTCAAGAGATTCTTTCTGAAGGGGCCGTGTGATGCATGGAACGCCGCGGAGTCGATCGGCACGGGGGCGCGGCGGGGGGCTGCGGGCGCAGCTGCGCGATCCCCCAGGAGGCCGTGACGCACGGACCATGCTTGTCGCGCTGATGCTGGATCGGACCGGGACCGGCGTGTGGTCGGCAGTCTCAGTCTTGTACTTCACCTTCGTGGTCGGCCTGGACGCCGGGCACATCGGTTTGCTGCTGGGCGCTGCGGGAGCCGCCGGCATCGCCGGGTCTCCGGTCGGCGGCCGATTGGCAGGCCGCCATAGCCTGCGCACTCTGCTGATTGGAGCCCATCTGCTCCGGATGGCAGCGGTCGCTCTACTGCTGGTCTGCGACAGCTTCGCCACCCTGCTGCCCGTTGTCACTCTCCTCTCTATCGCGGATCGCGCCGCCAGAACATGGGAAATGCTCTTCGCTACTCGGGTGGCGGGCGAGCAGCGGGTGACGTATCGAGCCCTTTCGCGCGTGACGATGAACATTGGCTACGCGGTCGGGGCGGGGATCGCCGCCCTCGGTATCGCGGTCGGAACCCGGGATGCTTACAGCGCACTGGTGATGGGTGATGCGGTCTCTTTCCTCATCGCGGCGCTCATCGTCGGTCGCACTCGAGAAGTAAGCGGTGTGCCGGGCAAAACGGAGAGGCCACAGCGATCCGAGCCCGCAGTGGAAAGTCGAGCGTCTGCACCCACTCCCTGGCGCGACCTGGGCTATCTGCGCTTCGTACTGCTCGACACACCACTCAATCTGGACAGCACAATCCTCAGCGTCGGTCTCCCGCTGTGGCTGTTCAATCACACCACAGCACCGCACACGGTCGTCCCAACTTTTCTCATTATCAACACCGTGCTGGTGGTCGTCTTTCAGATGCCGGTATCGAGGAGGATCGACAGCCCGCGCCGTGCGGGCTGGGCAGTCGTCGCCTATGGCTCGACGTTGCTCGCCTGCTGCGTTCTCGTCGCACTCTCGCCGGCCGGCGGAGCGGTGTTCTCGACGGTCCTGATGCTTGCCGCGGCGGGCCTGGTCACCGGGGCGGAGTTGATGCGAGCGGTGAGCTCCTGGGAATTGGCAGTCTGTCTCGCACCGAACCAGGCGCAGCCCGCGTATCTGGGCGTGGCAGGTCTGTCCGCATCCGTTGCGCAGTCGGTTGGGCCGTTGTTGCTGGCCGACGCCGTGATGGTCGCGGGACCCGTGGGCTGGCTCGCGCTAGGGGCGGCAGTGATGGGTCTGTCTGAAGTGCAGCGCCGTTCCTCCCTGTCCCGACTGAATGCGATGACGTCGGGTTCAAAGCCCTCGAGTTCGCCCCACGCGGGCCACGGCTCGGGGGCCGACGGGGTCAGCGCGACCGATGCAGCGCATGCGTAGGGCGTGCGGAGGTCGAAGAGTGCGCCCGAAGGATCGCATGCATCACCCCTGCCTCCCCGGTTGGCACTTCGGGCCCGAGGCCGCCCACGTACGCCTGGTGCTCCGACCGGGAAGGTTCGCCGGGTTGGTGGGTCATTCCTGCTCGGAGGCAGCGGCGAGGTGACGGCGACAGAGGTCGGCAGCCGTGAGGTGGGACCTGTGCAGGGCATCGCTGTACAGCCGCATCTCCCGCGCCGCTCGGTCCAGGTGCTGCCAGAAACGGAGGGGTAGGTCGAGGTCGTCACCGAGATCGACCAGGCAGTCGAAGGCGAGTCCCAACTCGTTGTGCTCCAAGAGCTCCAGCGTCGCTGAGAGATCGATGTCCGGCAGGCGTGTGAGGTGGGCTCGGGCGGCGTCGAGGTCGTCACGGGTCCGATTCCAGCTGGCCTGCAGAGCCCTGCGATCATCGGTCATGGCGCCAGTGTCGCCGGTGCTCTGGTCGAGGTCACGCGACTTTCGTTGGTCGTCCGCCCATCCGCAGCCCTTCTCGCTGCGGATGCGAGCAGCCACAACTCGACCCGGTTCTTCTTCGCCCAGCGCCGGATCTTGTCGCCCTTGTGGGCGGAGAGATTGTCCAGGATGACATAGATCGGGGCACCGTCCGGGCGGGCCGCTCGGATCGACCTGAGTGCGGCCAGGGTGTTGCCGGCTCCCTTCTTGGGGCGGTTGACGCCCCACAGGGTGTCGTCACCGATGTCCACCTGCTGACCTCCCTCGCCCCCGCCGGCGGGCAGCAGCCCGCTGCCGCCATCGACCTGCCGCCAGGCCGCGACGTCGACGCCTGCCACCGATCGCAGGACAGTCGGGGCCGACACAGATCGTGACGCCCTGCTCGCGCCGACCGGGCTGAGGCGGACGTCGATGACGAACTGTCCGAAACCCTGCTCACGGAGAACAGGCAGGGCGGCAGCAATGCCGTACAGCACGCCTTACGACGGAGCGTCCGTCTGCCGGCATGTCGGGGTCGAGAAGGCGGCGAACGCAGTGTCCAGCAGTTTGCCGAGGTCATCTTCGCCGCCGCTCGCACTCCATTGCCCGAGGACGATCCACAAGCATTCGAGCGCCGCGGCTACGCGAACGTTGGCGATGACCGATGAGCCGACGGTCGAGCCGGCTGTCTTCTGCAGTCGGGCGACGATCTCTGGCCGCCATTCAGCCTGCTTCTCGCGGAGGCGTGCGCACAGGGCCGGGGTCTGCTCGATGAGGCCGAGGATCGTCGCGAGTTCCTGGACGTCGCGTACGAGGAACGTCACGGCTGACTCCAGGGCGTTGCGCAGCCTGCTCCAATCGTCCTGGTCGGCCCGCTCGGCATCGAGCGCGTCGGTGATGACGTCACCGACAGGATCGAAGACGAACAGGACCACGTCTTCCTTGGTGCCGAAGTAGCGCAGGAAGGTGCTCCGCGACACCCCGCCGGCTTCGGCGAGGTCGGCGAAGGTGACCTGGTTGAAGCCGGTGAGGCAGAACCGGTTGAACGCGACGCGGGCCAGCTCTGCTCGCACCGCATGGCGGCCGATCTCACGGGTACCGACTGGCGCTGCGCTCATGGGGACGAGTGTACTCCGACACACTCGTTTGCTTCTTCGGATACAGGTCTCTAAGTTGATACTCAGTGTCAGCCGCGATGCTGAGACTCACAACGACGTCTTGAGCCGGCGGCCCGGTGCCGGGCCGTCCCTTACCTCGAAATGGAGCCACCTCATGAGCTACGAAGACCTTCCCGCCCTGAAGATCGCCGTCTTGGACGGGGTCGCGACGGTGACCATCGATCACCCGCCGCTCAATCTGATGGACGCGGTCCTCCTGCCCTCACTCCGGGCATTCGTCGCGCGTGTGCGGGACGACGCCGACGTCCGCGTCATCGTCTTCGAGAGCGCTGACCCGGAGTTCTTCGTTGCGCACGGTGACATGGCCTACCTCACCGACCCTGACGCGCTGCCTGCTGCCACTCGCGCCGCGATCGCGGCTGCACCGAGCTCGGCCATCCCCGAGGGCCTGAACATCCTCCAGGCAATGAGCGAGGAGGTCCGTTCACTGCCGCAGATCACCATCGGCAAGCTCGCCGGCTTCGCACGCGGCGCGGGAAACGAGTTCTTCATGTCCCTGGACATGCGATTCGCGGCGATCGGCAAGTCGGGGCAGGCGCAGCCGGAGTCCCTGATGGGGATCCTCCCCGGAGGCGGCGGCACGGTGAACATGACGCGCCTGGCAGGGAGGGCCCGCGCACTGGAGCTCATCCTCGGCGCCGAACTCGTGGGCGCGGAGCTCGCCGAACGGTACGGTCTGATCAACCGTGCCCTGCCCGCTGCAGAAATCGATTCCTTCGTCGACACCCTCGCCCGACGGATCGCCGGCCTGCGGCCAGAGGTGATCCCCATCACCAAGGCTGCGGTCGACGCGGTCGCGCAGCCGATCTCTCGTGCGGCGTACGCCGTTGAGAACAAGGGCCTGTTCGCGGCGTTCGGCGATGAGGTCACCGAGCTCGCCCACAAGCTGCTCGCCGCTGGTATCCAGACCCGGGAGGGCGAACGGGACCACGAGCGCATCGCCAACAGCATCTGAGCGCCGCCGGCGCGGTCCGGCTGGCGACGCTGACTGACGACGGACCCTCCGGCGCGTTCTCCTCCTGGGACGGAAAACCGGTCCCCTGGTGGCCGCCCAGCAGCGTCTGCCTGCCGCCGCCGTCACCGCCGCTGTTGCTTCGGGTGACCTGCGGGCGATCCGTGGCGCCGACGGCACCACGCCGTGGTCGCGCCGACCGACACCGCAGGTCTGCCGGAGCAGGTCGTGGGCGAGGTCGAGGGAGCCGTGCGGCACCTGCCGGCGGGCCGGGACGACTGGTCGCTGGACGACGCCGGATGGAGGGACCCGGGGCCGGGAGGCGACACGGACGACCTGGAGCTGCCGCGGGCGCGACGCGCAGCCGCCCTTACCCCGCGTCCACCCATGTCCCGGACACGGCGGGTTCAAGCAGTCCGGCAGTTCCTCGCGCGTCGGGCGGCAGGAACACGGCCGGCACCAGCCCGCGGGCTTCGACGGCCGACGGCCTGCGGGTGCTGGGCTTGCCCGCCGCGTTCGTCACCGTGCACGCAGGCGCACTCCCCGTCGACCTCGTACTCCCCCGCGTGTGATTCACCGCCCGACAGGCCCAACTACTCGCCGAAGCCGTCGGCAACGGCCTGCGCTCCGCCTCCGGCACACACCGCCCCGGCCCGCCCGGACCTCGGCCCGTGTCGCCGGCTCCCTGCCCGGCCATCCAGTACCCGGCTACAGCGGAGCAATCCGCTCCCACGGCGGCCGGTGCGGAAGCGGAGGTGCTGCTCCGCTCAGCTAGGCTGGGGTCAGTCGAGGGAGGTCGGACGTGGGCGAGCCGGAAGAGCCCGGACAGTCGGTGCGGCCCCGGCGCAAGGACGCCGCGCGCAACCGGGAGGCGCTGATTGCCGCCGGACGGGAGTTGTTCGATGCGGGCGGCCTCAGCCCTACCCTTGACAATGTCGCGCTGCGGGCCGGAGTCGGTGTGGGCACCGCCTACCGGCACTTCGCCAACAAGTACGAACTGGCTGACGCCGTTCTTGCCGAGTCGTTCGATGCCATGTTGGCGGAGGCCGAGCGGGCGGCGGCGCACAAGGACGGCCTGGCCGGGCTGGCGGCGTTCTTCGAGGCGGTCCTGCGGCCGCAGGCAGCCAAGCGCGCGCTCCTGGACTTCCTGCGCAGTGCCCCCGAGAGCCCACTGCTGCCGGATGTCCGTACCCGGGTCGAGGCGTGCATCGAGCAGTTGCTGAAGCGTGGACAGGCCCAGGGCACGATCCGTGCCGAGGTCACGTCGACGGACATCGGCGTGCTGATGTCCCTGCTGACAACACTCATCGATACCTACGGCAGGGTGTCCCCCGACCTCTGGCGCCGGTTCGTCCCCCTCCTGCTCGACGGCCTGCGTTCCGACGCTCCCACTCCGCTGCCCGTCCCGCCCCTGGGTCGCGGGGAGTTCCTCGCCCTGGTCGAGGGCGAAGGGGACTGACACCGCGGGAGCGCACTGCCGGCGGGGGTGCAGGCCGTGCAGGGGGCCGCTCACTGGAAGGCCGGTGCCGCGGGCTGGGGCCCGGACGGCTCGGCGGCTACGGCCAAAGACGTCTTCGGCCTGATCAGCGCGGTGCAGAGTGCAGCGGTGAGCGCGAAGGTAGCGGCGCCCCACCAGAAGCCCGTCGCGTACCCGTGGACGGCAGCGCGGGCGAGCAGCGACGGGCCGGCCGGACCGTGGGAGCGCAGATAGCCGCTGGTCGCCGACGCGACAAACGTGCTGATGACAGCTACTCCGAGCGCCGTGCCGATCTGCTGGCCGACATTGTTCATGCTGCCGGCGGTCCCTGCGTCGCGCGGGTCGTCCGGGACGCTGCCGATGGTCACGGCGATGACGAAGTAGACGCCGATACCGACGCCGACCAGCACGAGTCCGGGGAGAACGCGGGACGCGTATGCGGCCTGGACGTCCACCCTGGTGAGCAGTGCGGCCCCGAACGCCGACAGGACCAGTCCTGCGGCGACGATGGTCCGGGCGGTGAGGCGCGGGAGCAGGGCACTTTGGGCGATGGTGGCGCCGACCGCGATCCCGACGGGCAGGGGAAGGAAGGCGAGGCCGGTTCTGATGGGGGTGTAGCCGAGGATTCCCTGGAAGTAGTAGGTCAGGAAGAGGAACAGCGCGAACAGCGCGGCGCTGCCCAGCAGCAGGCTCAGATAGGCCGCGCCGCGGTTCCGGTCGAGCACCACCCGCAGGGGGACGAGCGGATTGACCGCGCGGCGTTCGACGGTGACGAACCCGGCGAGGAGAATCGCGCCGCCGACGAGGGAGCCGATCGTGAGTGCGGAGCCCCAGCCGTCCTTCTCGGCCTGGGCGCTGCCGAACACGAGCAGGAACAGACCACCCGACGCCAGCAGCACACCGGGAAGATCCAGGCGCGGCCGGTCCGGGTCGGCGGAGTTCGTCATCAAGGTGAGCGCGCCGACAAGGGCGACAGCGGCGAAGGCGATGTTGACGAACATCGTCCACCGCCAGTCCAGGTAACTGGTGAGCAGCCCTCCCAGCAGCAGGCCGAGGGCACCGGAGCCGCCGCCGACGGCGCCGAACACAGCAAACGCCTTGTTGCGTTCGGCGTGGTCGGTGAAGGTGACGGTGATCAGGGAGACCGCGGTGGGCGCCAGTGCGGCGGCGAACACTCCCTGCAGAGTACGCGCGATCAGTAGTACGGCCGTGTCAGGGGCGGCGCCGGCGAGTGCGGAGAACACACCGAAGCCCACGAGGCCCACGATGAAGACCCGTTTGCGTCCTACCAGGTCGGCCAGCCGTCCTCCGAGCGGAAGCAGGCTGCCGAAGGCGAGGACGTAGGCGGTCACCACCCACTGCCGGGTCGCGTCGGAGAAGTGCAGCCCCGCCTGGGCCGAGGGGAGCGCCACGTTGATGACGGTGGCGTCGATCAGGATCATCACCTGGGAGATCAGGACCACCAGCAGGATCAGCCATCGGTGTGCGTAGTGCGGATCGGCGGTTGCTGACGGAGTTCCCGCCGGTTCTTCGGATCGGTTCATGCCTGCAGCTTAGAGATGCGTGCGCTCGCACACAAGTGCATACGCATGTTTGTTACCATGGTCGCCATGAGACCGCCCTCCACCAGGCACGCGATCATCTCCCAGTCACAGGAGGACGCCTGGTTCGCTCTCCTCTACACGCACGCGGCGCTGACCGCGCGGATCGAGGCCGTGCTGATGGAGCGGCACAAGATCTCGTTCAGCGCCTTCGAGATCCTGTGCCGTCTGCAGGATCTGGAACCGCAGCCCGTGCGGGCGCTGGCCGGCGAACTCGTCAGCGTGAGCCCCACCCGTGCGTCCCGGCTGGTGCAGGAACTGATCGACAGAGGCCACCTGCGCCGCAGCGCCGACCAGGACGACGGCCGTATCTCCCTGATCGGCTTCACCGACGAGGGCCGCAGATACGCCGATACGGTGGCCGAGACCTTCGAAGAGGCCGTGCAGCAGCACTTCGTGGCGCCGCTCGGCGAGCAGGACATCGCCGCCCTCATCCGCATCTGGCGGAAACTCGAGGCCACCGAGGGCTGAACCGGCGCGGATCGCCGACCCTGCCCGGCCTGGCGGCACCGCTCAACGAGGGCGCCGAGGGCAAGAACGCCGAGACGTGGCCGACGCTTTCGGCCATGGCCCAGGACGGCACCGGCGCCTCGGGCGCCGCCGCCCTGACTCCACAGGGGGACATCCGCCCGACGATCCACGACCCGGCCGCCGCCCCTGCCCACCGCGTGACGGCGTCACAGCGGCTCTGGCGGACGGTTCATCGCGGCATGCCCTTGGCGAAGCCGAAGCAAGTCAGAAGACGCGGAACCGGTTTCATCCGGCCCGGCCGGGGCGCGAGGGCTCTGGGCCATCCCCGCGGACACCTATGTGGAGATGCATCTCCGATTCGGAGTACAGTGAAACGGAGATGCATCTCCGATTGTCCTTCCGTCGACCGCGACGCCTGCCCGGCGTCGTCCCCGTACCGCGCAAAGGAACGACTCGATGGCTACCTCAACACCCCCCGTCTGGCTCATCACCGGAGCCTCCCGAGGCCTGGGACTCCACTGGGCCAGGGCCGCCCTCTCCCGCGGTGACCGCGTCGCGGCCACCGCACGGAACTCCTCGTCACTGGAGCCGCTGCTCAGCGAGTTCGGCGAGCAGGTGCTGCCGCTGGCGTTCGACGTGGCGGACTCCGCTGCCGCCCGGCAGGCCGTGGAGGAAACCGAACACCGCTTCGGCGGCATCGACATCCTGGTGAACAACGCCGGCCACGCGCTGCAGGGAGCCGTCGAAGAGGTCTCCGAGGAGCAGGCACGGGCACAGTTCGACGTGAACTTCTTCGGCGCCCTGTGGACCACTCGGGCCGTGCTCCCGGGCATGCGAGCCCGCGGACACGGCAGGATCATCCAAGTCTCCTCCTACGGCGGTCTCGTCGCATACCCGACGATGGGCCTCTACCACTCCTCCAAGTGGGCGCTGGAGAGCATGAGTCAGGCCCTGGCTGCCGAGGTCGCCCACCAGGGGATCCTGGTCACCCTCGTCGAGCCCCTCACCTTCGCTACCGGCCTCGGCGCCACCGCTCCGGCAGTCGAACCGATGCCGGAGTACGAGCCCGTCCGCGAAGCGCTCATGGCCGGGATGAAGGACGCGCCGTTCGTCACCGGAGACGCAGCGACGACGGCGGACGCGCTGCTCGCGATCGTCGACGCCCCCAACCCGCCGCTGCGCGTGCTCTTCGGCACGGGCGGCATCGAGCCGCTGCAGGAGGAGTACGACCGCAGGATCGCGGAGTTCCGGGCATGGGACCACATCGCCAAGCTCGCGCAGGGCGTGCCGGCGTGACCCAGCAGCCTGCCTGATCGGGTGGCCGATCCGCCCACCGCTCCAGTGAGGTGGGCGGGCCGGCCGCGGCAAGCAGTCCCGCCGCCGGAGTTCGCGGGATATCGACGACCTGGACAAGAACATGGGAGGCAGTACCGGGGCCGACGGCTCGATCAGCTTGGCGAGGGCGGGCGAGACCCGTGTCAGGTGAGGGTCGTCAGCGCTGGCAGTTCGTCACCCGACTTCGCGGCGGCTCCGACGATGCCGCTGTCAGCGGCCTGAGTCAGCAGCCGGATGCGCTCCCCGCGACCGGAACTGTTGGCGGCTTCGAGCTGGATGACGGCGGCGTTGAAGGCCCCGTATCCGTCTCCCTTGCCCGCAGGCGCACGAAACAACTCCAGGGCACGAAGCCGGTTCTCCCCCACCCCGCCGGCGCGTGCACGACGCGACCCGCCCCATGTACAGGTGGCCCCTCGGCACGGTCCGCTCCAGCACGCGCACAACCGTTGAAGGTGGGGCGAGGGCACAGCGGAGCTCTGCCGGTCTGTTCCACCCACCGCCAACGCGACTCTCGTCGACGCCGGTCAGCCGGCGCTGCCGTCTCTCGACGATCTACGGCTCGGCGAGCTCCCCAGCCCGCTACGCCACCTGCAAGAGGCCGGAGCCCGGCGCGGGCTCCGGCCTCCTTTTCACGTCACTTCAGGCCGAAGGCCCGGATGACGGTCTGGGTCACCGCGTTGCCCGACCGCTGAGTCGCGGTCACCCGGATCGACACGAAGTCGGCACCGGACGGGGCACGCAGGGACGCCTGCCACGTCCCCTTCTTCTCCTTGAGGTCCTGGCGCTGCCATGTGGCGCCGTCATCGTAGGAGACCTCCAGTGCGGCCCCCGAAACGGCGTCCTTCCCGGGAGCGACGCCCGGCAGGGTGGGGGTGACGGCGAGATCCGCCGTACGTTGCGCACGGCCGGAGGCGTCGAGGTCCGCCGCGTAGTCCAGCTGGGCCAGCGGGACGGTTCCGGGGGTCGCGGCGCCTGAGGTGAATCTCCATTCGGTGTGGGTGGCGGTGGAGTAGGGGCTCAGTCCGGTGTCCCCGGTGGTGTCGGTGACGAGCCGGTACGGGAGCGTTTCGGGTGCGAGGTCGTAGGCGTAAACGTAGGAGCTGTCGGTCCGGAGCAGCTGCCGTTCGCCCTGGTAGAGCTCGATGCTCTGGGACATGGCGGTTCCGTACTCGGCGCTGCCGCTGTGCGCCGTACCGGAGTCGCCGAAGCCGCCGACGTAGAACGAGAGCGATGTCTCGTCCCGGACGGGGAGGTCCTTGTCCAGGAGGCGTGGGCGGACGACGGGGCCGAGCCAGCGCTCGTCCTGCTTGCTGCCGGGCCGGTACGCCGTCGGCAGGCTGCCGGATCCCATCCAGCCGGGGAGGTAGGCGAACTGCTGCCAGCGGATGCCGTCTCCCGCGGAGAGCCAGTCGGTGCGCTCGCCGGGGGCGACGGGGTCACCGGCGACCTGGCTGGCGGCGCCCCACAGATAGGGCGGGTAGTCCACCCGCGTCTCGGTGGCACGCTTTCCGGGCGGCTGGGCGAAGTCGATGTCGACGCGCGCGAGGGTGCCCGGGTCCGCGACGATCGAGGGGTCCTCGGGAACGCTCCCGGAGTGGTAGTCGACCAGGTCGTACAGGTACTCCGGTGCGGGATGTGCCTCCATCGCCAGCCGCAGTCGCTGCTTGCGGGAGGTCGTGATGTCCCGGATGAGGGTCTCGCCCTCGTCCTGGGTCACCGATGCCACCGGGAGCGGCCCGGTCGTGACGTTGTCGGGGTCGCCGTACCAGTCGTTCTTCCTGCCCGGGCCGTCGTTGACCACCAGGAGCATCGCCGCGCCGGCCTCGTGCGCCGCCGCCGCCTGCTCGGTGGGAGGCACCTCGCTGCTGCTGCGTACGACGACGGCACGGCCCCGGGCCGAAAGGCCCGCGTACTCGGCGGCGGAGCCGGTCCCGGCGTAGAGGGTGTCGAAGCGGGTGTTCCCCTCGGGGAGCGGCTGGGATCCGCGCTGCACAAGGGCGTCGTCGATGGTGCTGTCGTCGTACTCGATGGTCAGCGGTGTCTGCTGGGCCCGGAGCTTGGTGGTGAAGACGAAACTGCCCTTCTTCACCGGGTCGCCCGCGGTGGGAAGTGCCCACAGGCTGTCGTAGCGGGTGTCGGGGAGGACCGACTCCACCAGGCCGCCGTCACCGGCGGTGGGCTTGTCCGAGGTGAAGGAGCGGTAGATCTCGAGCCTGCTGCTGACGATGGCGCTGGGCTTGGGCGTGATCGCCCGGACCTGGCGTGCCCGTGAGGCGTCGAGGAGCACCTCTCGGTCGGTCGAGAGGTCGACCTCGGGTGCGGCGAGCAGCGCGAATCCGAGGGAGTTGGGGCCGTGAGTGCCTTCCACCTCGGCGAAGGTCAGGACCGTGTAGGGGCCGGGTGCCAGACGCTGGGTGAGCGTGCCGCTTTCGGGCACCTCGGCGAAGGACGAGCCCTTGGTGCTGCGGATCTCGATGAAGCCACCGATGGGATTGCCGGAGCGGTCCTCCGTGCGCACGGTGAGGTTGTAGCGCTCGGGTTCGACGCTCATCCCCACCGCTGTGTGCGCGAGCACGGCGCCGCTCGCGTCACGGGCGAGGACCTGGCCGGAGTACTGGCCTGCGGCCCGGCCCCTCGGGTCCGCGACCAGGGCGATCTGTGAGGTCCCGTGTGCCGGCACCTCGACGTGGTTCGCGGCGAGGGAGAAGACCCCGGCCGCCGAGTCGCCCGGATCGACGGACAGATCCAGCGTGACGGGGTGGTCTCCCGGGTTGGTGTAGACGATCGGCCGGTCGACCGGCGGGGTTCCGGAGCGCGACCACGGGACGAGCCCGACGTCCACCGATCCGGTCGCGACGACGGCCGGGTCGTAGGCGGCTGCCACGTCCACCCGGCCGGTGCCCGCGCGGTACGGGCTGTAGGCGGGGGTCCGCGCGCTGGTGCTCATCAGCGCGTCCTTGATCTCCTGCCCCGTCCAGTCGGGGTGCTTCTGGGCCAGCAGGACGGCCGCGCCGGCCACGTGCGGGGCGGCCATCGAAGTGCCGCTCATGGTCTGGTAGTAGCCCTCGCCCGAATCCGCGTACTGGGAGCGGGCCGCCAGGACGTTGATGCCGGGAGCGGTCATGTCCGGCTTGAGGCCGTCGTCGAGTCCGCGCGGCCCGGAACTGGACCGCGGGTCGAGTTGGTCGGAGGTGTCGACCACCCCCACGGTCAGGGCGGCGTCGGCCGTCCCCGGTGCCGACAGGCTGTACGGGGAGGGTCCCGCGTTACCGGCCGCGACGACGAAGAGTGCGCCGGTCTCGGCGCTGAGGCTGTTCAGGCTCTGGCTCATCGGGTCGGACTGGTCGGTGAGGTTCCGGTTGCCGAGGCTCATGTTGATGACCTTGGCGTGCTCGGTCCGCGCCGCCCACTCCATGCCCGCGATGATCCAGGACTCCTGACCTGAGCCTCCGTTGTCGAGCACCTTGCCCACCAGCAGGTCGGCGGACGGGGCGACACCCCGCTCCGTGCCGCCCGAGGCGGCGCCGGTGCCGGCGACGGTCGAGGCCGTGTGCGTGCCGTGGCCCTGCCGGTCGGTGACGTCCTCACCGGGGACAAAACTCTCGGTGGCGACCAAGCGGTCCACGAGATCGGGGTGTTCTGTGTCGGCGCCCGTGTCCAGCACGGCCACCCGGACGCCGGTGCCGGTGGTTCCCCCGGCCCAGGCCGTCGGGGCACCGATGTGCGCCGTGGTGTCGGCGAGGAATGCCTCCGCCTTGCCGTCGAGCCAGACCTTGCCCACGCCGAAGCCGAAGGACGACCCGGCTGCCGCGTCCTGGCGTGAGGCGGTCTTCGCGCTGCCGCCGGTCAGTGCCGACCAGAATTCCGCCGCCCTCGACCGGCCCGCGAGGACCGCCTCACCGTTGACGGAAGGCAAGTTCGCCGTCGTCTTGAGCCCGGGCAGGCGGGCGACGGACTGCTTGGCGGCCGCCGACTTCAGGTGGCTGACGATCAGGGGGAGTTCACGGGTGTGCGCGTCGTCGTATCCCTGGGCCACCAACTGCGTGACGTTGAAGAGCCGCTTGTCGAGGCGGCCCGAGGCGACGTAGGGCATGACGTCGTCGGGATAGACGTAGGTGTCGGCGCCGTCGGCGACCACCCGGACCGATCCTGCGGCCCCGGGCCTGCGCTCCACACTCACCGAGGCGGGCGCACCGGCCGGCCCGGCGGTCACGGTCACCTTGTCACCGGTGATCAGCGTCACCTTCGTGGGTGGTTCCGCAGCCCCACCGTCGCGTACCGCTCCGGCCGGAGAGCCGGTAGGCACCCCGAGTGCGGGTGCGGGGGTCATCAAAGCGGCCACGAGGGCGCTTGTTGCGCCCACGACCGCTATTCCAGTTCTTCGTGCAACGGGTGGCCGCACGGCACCTCCAAGACGTTGACGCTCGGACGGATTTGATCACCTCGGCGAAGGAACGTAAAGATCTTGTAAGTTTGTTAACCGGCCTGCCATAATTGCGCGTTGAAGACCTTCGAGTGTGATCTCGGCGCAACGACGCCGTAGCCTGGGCGACGCCGGGACCTGGGCATTCGCACACTTTCGGTGGCTCTCGCGCGCTCGCGGAGGCACATCAACGGCTCTGGACGCTTCGGACAGGGAGTCCCGCGCCGAGACGCCCCGGCAGCTGGAGGGCACGCTGCCCGTGTTGGCCGGAATCCGTGGGAGGGGTGGGCAAGCGGGTGGACAGTGCCCTGCGGCGGGCAGTTGTCGTGGCGCTCGGTGAGCTCGGGCGAAGCGGTGACTCCGCAGACCGCGCGGACGCCGGTCACGGCCTGGCGGGCTTCGCCGAGATGGAGGAGGCCGTGGGGCCGCTGCTGGAGCTGGTGCCCGACCGCGAAAACACCTTTGTCACCCGGGTCACCGCGCAAGCCTTGCTTCGACGCGTCGACAAGGCCGGGTTGCGGGTGGTCGCCTCCGCGCCGGCAGTCGCCGACCCCGGTCACGGCGATTGGATCCACACCGCGGTCCTCGATGTCTTCGCCATCTACGCCGGCGAACGCGACGACGCGATGCGGCTCTGCGAGGAACTGGCGCGGAATCCTGACGGCCGGGTCGCTCTGGGGGCTCGCGAGCTGCACGAAAGCCTGGCCGAGATCGATCCCGTTCTCCACCCCGCGTAACGCCGGTCAGCTGCCTCAACTGCCTGATACGGCCGGCGCATTCGCTTCGCGTTCTCCTGAACGCGACGCGGCGCCCGACGAGGACCGACACGCCGCCTCACAGGTCAGGCACGGTTCTGGCACCCACCGCCCGAAGAGCGGATGCGACACGACGAGCCGGCCCCGACGCACCCCTCGGAGGGAGGTGTGTCGGGGCCGGTTCCGGTTCGGGTCGCCGTCCCCTACGGGCGGGTATCGGCGTCAGCTATGGAGTCAGCGGTGGCATTGCTGGTGGGCGGGGCGCCAGACGCGGGTCCACTGACCGGGATGCCAGCGGTGGTGCCGGTCCCGGTACGCCGGGTGCCACTGCCGTGCCCAGTGACCCGCCGCCTTCACGCAGTGGTGCGACGCCACCGGCGGCCGGTGCCGGTGGTCCTGCGGAGCGGCCGACGCCGTGCCGACCGTGCCGGCGATCGCGCTCGCGGCCAGGGCCACCGTCGCCGCGCCCAGGGCCGCGACCCTCTTCAACCCGTTGATCATGTTCAGACCTTTCCGTACGGACGGGAGCTGACGCCCCGTCACCGCCTTGGCCGTTCGGCCGGGCGTGCACTGATCCTCACCTCCCGGCACCGCTGAATCACCTCAGAACGCTGCTTCTCATGAAATACCATGCAATTTCTCATCTGGCTTAAATAGTCATATCTGCGCTTCAGTGGCGCAGCCCCTGACGTGTCGTCGCCGTGCCCAGAAGGCAGTGGGGTTGCGTGCTCACACAGTCCGACCAGAACGCGATGCCGGCCGTTACGGCACAGCCGTCCTCACCCGTCGGCAAGTTCGGCGAGCATGGGAAGAAGCCACCCCGCCGGCGCGTCGTCGGCGCGTTCCAGTTCGCCTGCCAGCGCGGTCAGCACGGCGTCCAGGGCCCGGCGCAGTTCCTGGTCGTCCAGCGACCGGATGAGCGTGTCGTGGAGCGGGGCGGTGACGTCCCCGGGGAGCAGGTGGGCTGCCTTGGCGTAGCCGGAGGGGTGGCCGAGGCGGCGGCAGGCGAGTGCGATGACCTGGTCGCGGACGGCGCTGATCCAGTACTCGGCCTGCCAGTACCGTTCGCGTTCGATGGAGGTGCGTGCGTGGAGCGCGTGGTGCCAGGCCAGGCCGACCAGATGGCTGCGGCCGGGAGGTTCGCCCCGCGGGCGGGGGACGGTGGAACCGAAGACGGTGCGCCAGGCCGGCCCCAGCGGCCCGAACTCATCGGCCGGGGTGAACGCGAGATCGACCTCGAGCCAGCCGGGCAGCAGGAACACCCGGTAGAGCGTGGAGCCCGAGGGCAGGTCCCAGTGGTGCCGGGCGGAGAAGTCCTCGTACAGCGTCGACGTCCACCGCTCCAGCACCGGACCGCGTTCGCCGTCGACAGCGAACGCCAGGTCGAGGTCGGACCAGCGATCGGCGGCGCCGAGGGCCTCGGACCCGGTGACCGCGGCGCCCACGACCTCGGGATCCGCGACCGCGAGAGCCAGCAGACGCTCCCGGACCCGCTCTCGTTCCTCGGCCTCGAACACGCCCCGAACCCTACTCGGCACCCGTGAGCGTGAGCCGGCGGAACGGCTGCGGCGCTACGCGGAGGGTGCGGTCGGAGGCCGGTCTCATACCCCGCGCATCGGTCCCACCCCGGGCCGCAGGTAGACCGCCCACGTCACGGTGAAGCACATCGCGTACACAGCCAGGAAGGCCCCGTACGCCGCGTCGCCGCTCCCGCCGGCCAGGAACGACTGCCGGAAGGCGAGGTTCACCAGCACCCCGCCGAAGGCCCCGATCGCGCCGGCCAGCCCGATCAGCGCCGACGCCCGTTGCCGCGAGTCCCGCTCCGCGGTCCCCGCGTCCGCTCCGGCCGCGACGGCGATCCGCGCCTTGGCCTGGAAAATCGCCGGGATCATCTTGTAGGTCGACCCGTTGCCGATCCCGCTGAGCACGAACAGTGCCACGAAGCCGGCCAGGAACATCGGCAGCGAGTCGTGCCGCGACGCCACGAGCACCAGGCTCGCGCCCCCCGCCATCGCGGCGAAGGTCCACAGCGTCACCTTGGCGCCACCCCAGCGGTCCGCCAGCCTCCCGCCGAACGGCCGCACCAGCGACCCCAGCAGGGGACCGAGGAAGGTCAGGTACGCGGCCTTCACGGGGGTGTCGAACTGCTGGTGGAACTGCACCTGCAGCACCTGCCCGAAGGCGAAGCCGAAGCCGATGAACGAGCCGAAGGTGCCGATGTAGAGCAGCGCCATGACCCAGCTGTGAGGCTCTTTGGCGACCTCGCGCAGAGCCCGCCTGTCGTTCCTCATCGACGTCAGGTTGTCCATCTTCAGCGCCGCGCCCACCGCGGCGAGCACGATCAGCGGCAGGTAGACCAGCGGTACCAGCCGCGGCCAGGTCGCGCCCGCCGTTGCCAGCACCAGCAGGCCGATCAACTGCACGACCGGGACGCCGAGGTTGCCGCCGCCCGCGTTGACGCCGAGCGCCCAGCCCTTGAGCCGCTGCGGGTAGAAGGCGTTGATGTTCGCCATCGAGGAGGCGAAGTTGCCGCCGCCGACGCCGGCGAGACAGGCCACGGCCAGCAGCGTCCCGTAGGAGACCCCGGGCCGCAGCACGATCCCGGCCAGCACCGTCGGGACCAGCAGCAGCAGCGCGCTGAACACGGTCCAGTTGCGGCCGCCGAACTTCGCCACCGCGAAGGTGTAGGGCAGGCGGAGCACGGCGCCGAGCGCCGTCGGCAGTGCGGTGAGCGTGAACTTGCCTGCCGCGTCGATGTGGTATTCCGGGCCGAGGAACAGCACGAGCACCGACCACAGGCTCCACACCGAGAAGCCGATGTGCTCGGACAGGACCGAGAAGACCAGGTTCCGGCGGGCGATCCGCGCGCCGGCCTCCTCCCAGAACGCCTCGTCCTCCGGACGCCAGTCGGCGATGCCGCGGCGCCGGGCCGTCCCGACCGCCGCGCTTGTCTCCGCGACCGTGTCCCGGCACGCCTCCCCGGCTGTCTCGCCGGTCGCGCCTTCTGTTCCGACGGCAGTGCTCATCAGCTGTCACCCGCTCGTTGGTGGGTTGGGGGAACTTCGCTTTCGACGACGCTAGGAGGGGCAGGTTTCGCGGGTCGCCTCGCCGCCGCTCGGCCGTGCTACGGCTCGCGCACGCCCGCGCCGGCCGGCCGTGAGGTCGCGGATGCGGCGGCGCGTACCGGCCAGACCCGCAGCACCGCAGGGGTGCCGTCCGGGGCGTGGTCCTCGTCGAGGCAGCGGCCGTCGCGCAGGTCGAAGACCTGCTTGTACATCGGGGAGGCCAGCGTCGGCGCGTCTCCTCGGCTGCCGAGGATGCCCCGGGAGAGCACGTGGGCGCCGCTGAACGGGTCCCGGTTGTCGACGGCGTACAGCTCGCCCGCCCGGTCGCGGAAGAGCGCGACCTGCTCTCCGCCCGTGGTAAGCACGGCCACACCGCGCCCCGGGATCAAGTCCTCGTACGCGCACGCAGGCGTCCACGCCGTGCCGTCGAAGATCTCCACAACCTCGCTCATGCGGGACGCACCTCCAGTCGGGGGCCGGCGACCAGCGCCGGGGCGAGGATCCGCCCGTTCTCGCCGGGGCGGGCGGGGCGGATCTGGCCGCGTTCGGTCATGAAGGCCACCGCGGGGTCGGGCGTGCCGGGGGCGTTGACGAAGGAGGCGAAGCGGCGCAGGCGTTCCGGGTCGTCCAGCACGGCGGCCCACTCGTCCTGGTAGCCGCCGATGTGCCGGGCCATCAGCGCGTCCAGTTCGGCGCAGATGCCCAGCGAGTCGTCCATCACGACCGCCCGCACGTGCTCCAGGCCGCCCTCGACGCGGTCCAGCCAGACGGAGGTCCGCTCCAGCCGGTCGGCGGTGCGGATGTAGAACATCAGGAACCGGTCGATGCTCCGGATCAGCGTCTCCCGGTCCAGGTCCGCCGCCAGCAGGTCGGCATGACGCGGCGTCATGCCGCCGTTGCCGCCGATGTAGAGGTTCCAGCCGGAGGAGGTGGCGATGATGCCGAAGTCCTTGCCCTGCGCCTCCGCGCACTCGCGCGCGCAGCCGGAGACGGCGGACTTGAGCTTGTGGGGCGAGCGCAGACCCCGGTAGCGCAGCTCCAGTTCGATGGCGAGGCCCACCGAGTCCTGCACTCCGTACCGGCACCAGGTCTCGCCGACGCAGGACTTCACCGTGCGCAGTGACTTGCCGTACGCGTGGCCGGACTCGAAGCCCGCGTCCACCAGCCGCCGCCAGATCGGGGGCAGCTGTTCGACACGGGCGCCGAAGAGGTCGATGCGCTGACCACCGGTGATCTTCGTGTAGAGGCCGAAGTCGCGGGCGATCTCGCCGATCGCGATCAGGCCGTCCGGGGTGATCTCCCCGCCCGGGATCCGGGGCACCACCGAGTAGGAACCGTTGCGTTGCAGGTTGGCCAGGAAGTGGTCGTTGGTGTCCTGCAGCGCGGCCTGCTCGCCGTCGAGGATGTGGCCGTGGTCCAGGCCCGCCAGGATCGAGGCGACGACCGGCTTGCAGATGTCGCAGCCCTGCCCGCTGCCGTGTCGGTCGATCAGGTCGGAGAAGGAGCTGATCCCGGCGACCCGGACGATCTCGTACAGCTCCGCGCGGGTGTGCGCGAAGTGCTCGCAGAGGCTCTTGTCGACACTGACACCACTGGCCTCCAGCTCCTCGGTCACGATGGTGCCCACCAGCTTGACGCAGCTGCCGCAGCCGGTGCCCGCCTTGGTGCACCTCTTGACCTCCGGGACGGTCGCGCAGCCCCGCTGCTGGACGGCGGCACGGATCTCGCCCTTGCTCACGTTGTGGCAGGAGCAGACCACGGCCTCGTCCGGCAGCGCGACCGGCCCGGCCGGGCCGGGACCGGCCGGCAGCACCAGCTGTTCCGGGGCCGTCTGCAGCGGGTTGCCGCCGATCGCCAGCGGGCGCAGCACCGCGTAGGACTCGGTGTCGCCGACCAGCACGCCGCCGAGCAGCTGCCCCTCGCGGCCGATGACCAGCTTCTTGTAGACACCGGAGCGGCTGTCGCTGTACAGGACGTCGAGCGCGCCCTCGGTCGCGCCGTGCGCGTCACCGAAACTGGCGACGTCGACGCCGAGCAGTTTGAGCTTGGTCGAGGTGTCCGCGCCGGTGAAGACGTCCTCGTCGCGGTGGTCGCCGGCGAGTGAGCGGGCGGCCGTGCCGGCCATCGCGTAGCCGGGGGCGACCAGGCCGTAGACCTTGCCGTCTGCGGCCAGCGCGCATTCGCCGATGGCGTGGATGTGCGGGTCGCGGGTGCGGCAGCGCTCGTCGACGACGATGCCACCGCGTTCGCCGACCGGCAGGCCGCTGTCCCGGGCCAGCTGGTCGCGCGGCCGCACACCGGCTGAGAAGACGACCAGGTCGGCGGGGAGTTCACGGCCGTCGGACAGGGTCATGCCGCGCACCCGGCCGTCGTCGCCGGTGACGATGGCCTGGGTGCCGGCGCCGGTGTGCACGTTGACGCCCAGGTCCTCGACCTTGCGGCGCAGCAGCTGCCCTCCGCCCTCGTCGACCTGGACGGCCATGAGCCGGGGCGCGAACTCGACGACGTGGGTCTCCAGGCCGAGCGCGGTGAGCGCGCCCGCCGCCTCCAGGCCGAGCAGCCCGCCACCGACGACGACGCCGACGCGGGCGTCGGCGGCGTCGGCACGGATCGCCTCCAGGTCCTGGACGGTCCGGTAGACGTGGCAGCCGGCCGCGTCATGGCCGGGGACCGGCGGGACGAACGGGTAGGAGCCGGTGGCCAGCACCAATTCGTCGTAGTGCAGGACCTGGCCGGAGGCGGTGGTGACGGTTCGCGCGGCCCGGTCGATCGAGGTGGCCGGGTCGGCCAGGCGCAGGTCGATGCCGTACCGGGTCAGGAAGCCGGGCGGGGTCAGTGACAGCTCCTCGATGCCGGTGCCGGAGAACCAGGAGGTCAGGTGGACCCGGTCGTAGGCAGGGCGCGGCTCCTCGGCGAGCACGGTGATCCGCCGGTCGGCGGCCCCGGGCTGCTCGACCAGCGTCTCCAGGAAGCGCTGGCCGACCATGCCGTGACCGATCAGGATCAGGTCTTTCACTCGGCGGGACGTCCGGCCGGACGTCTGGCGATGCGTCATCGGATGGCTCCGTAGGGGGTGAGCAGGTGCAGGGGCCGGTCGGGCATGGGGTCGTCGCGCTGATAGGCGAGGGTGAGTTCGCCCACGGTGTCCAGGTCGCCGAGGAGGATCGCGCCGACGAGGCGCTCGCCGCGCAGCACGAGCTTCTTGTACGTGCCGCGTGTCGCGTCGGTCAGCCGCAGCACGTCCAGTTCGGGATCGGCGGCCAGGTCCTCGGCGTCGAGGTGGACCTCGCCGAAGGAGGCGTACTCCAGCGGTCCGGCGCTGAGCCTGGCCGGCGGGCGGGAGCCGTGGTAGAGCGCTCCGGAATCGGCGCCGGAGAGCCGTGCGGCAAGTACGTCGGCCTGTTCCCAGGCCGGTCCGGACAGACCGTGCACCGCGCCGCGGTGCTCGGTGCAGTCGCCGATGGCGTACACGTGGGGCGCGGACGCGGCCAGCGTGTCGTCGACGACGATGCCGGCACGGACGTCCAGACCGGCGGTGCGGGCGAGCGCGGTGCGCGGCCGGACACCGCAGGCGATCACCACCAGGTCGGTCCCGAGGCGGTGGCCGTTGGCCAGCTCGACCGCGCAGCGATGGGTGCCGCCCGTGTCCACGACTGCGCGGGCGCGGTTGCCCACGTAGGCCTCGACGCCCAGCCGGCGCAGCACGCCGCGCAGCACGGCAGCGGCTCCGGCGTCGAGCTGGCGCTCGATCAGATGCGGTCCCTGGTGCACGATCTCGACGGCCAGGCCGCGTGCCGCCAGCGCCCGGGCGGCGCTGACGCCGAGTACACCGCCCCCGACGACCACCGCGCGTCGGGCCGTGCCGGCGTCCTCGGCCAGCCGCGCGCAGTCGGCGAGCGTGCGCAAGGCGTGCACGCCGTCGCGCAGCCGGGCAGCGTCAGGACGCCGCAAGCCGCGGATGGGGGGCAGCACCGGGTTGGCGCCGGTGGCGAGGACGAGTGCGTCCCAGGCCTCTCTCCGGCCGTCGGCCAGGGTCAGTGTGCGCGCGTCGAGATCCACGGCCACGGCCTCACGGCCCAGCCGCAGTTCGGCACCGCCGACCGGCAGGGCGATCGCCTGGGCGTCGTAGCGTCCGGTCAGGACGTCGGCGAGAAGCACCCGGTTGTAGGGAGCCCGGGCCTCAGCCCCGTAGAGGGTCACCCGGTCGGTGCCACCGAAGGCGTGGTAACGCTCGGCGAAGCGCGCCGCGGCCATCCCGGCTCCGACGACAGCGATGTCACGGGCCTTCGTACGGGTCCCCCTGGCCGGCCTCGACCGCACCGCTCAGGGTTCGCACCGCTTCCACCCGTACCGCGCAGATCTTGAACTCAGGCATCTTCGACGTCGGGTCCAGGGCCGGGTTGGTGAGGGTGTTGGCCCGCCCCGGACCCGGCCAGTGGAAGGGCATGAACACCGTGTCCGGCCGGATCGCCTCGGTGATGCGGGCCGGTGCGACCGCCCGCCCGCGCCGGGAGGTGACGGCCAGCAGCTCCCCCTCGGCCACCCCGAGCCGCCGCGCGAGCATCGGGTGCAGCTCCACGAACGGCCCCGGCGCGGCGGAGTTGAGGGCATCGACGCGCCGCGTCTGGGCGCCGCTCTGGTACTGGGACAGCACCCGTCCGGTGGTGAGGTGGAGCGGGTACGCGTCATCGGGCTCCTCGGCCGCCGGGCGGTGGGTGACGGGGGCGAAGCGCGCGCGGCCGTCCGTCGTGGCGAAGGCGTCGAGGAAGAGCCGCGGCGTGCCGGGGTGGCCGTCGGCCGGGCAGGGCCAGAAGACGCCGTCCTCGGCGCGGATCCGCTCGTAGCTGATGCCCGCGTAGTCGGCCTGACCGCCGGCCGAGGCGCGGCGCAGCTCCTCGAAGACCGTCTCCGGATCGTCGTGGAACCCACGTGTGACGCCGAGCCGTTCGGCGAGTCCGCGCATCAGCCACAGGTCGCCGCGCACGCCCTCGGGCGCGTCCACCGCCCTCTGCCGGAGTATCACCCGGCCTTCGAGGTTGGTCATCGTGCCGGTCTCCTCCGCCCACTGGGTACTGGGCAGGACGACGTCGGCGAGCCGTGCGGTCTCGGAGAGCACCAGATCGCTGACCACCAGCAGGTCCAGCGAGCGCAGCCGGTGCGTCACATGGCCCGCGTTCGGGGCGGAGACGACGGGGTTGGACCCCATCAGCAGCAGCCCGCGAACGCCGCCCGGCCCCGGCTCACCGAGGCTGTCCAGCAGTTCGTAGGCCGAACGGCCGGAGCGCGGGAGGGTGTCCGGGTCCACGCCCCAGACGTGGGCGACGTGCCGGCGCGCCGCCGGGTCCTCGATCGAGCGGTAGCCGGGGAGCTGGTCGGCCTTCTGGCCGTGCTCCCGCCCGCCCTGCCCGTTGCCCTGGCCGGTCAGACAGCCGTAGCCCGAGTACAGCCGGCCCGCCTTGCCGGAGGCCAGGCACAGGTTGGCCCACGCGCCGACGGTGTCGGTGCCCTTGCTCTGCTGCTCCGGTCCCCGCCCGGTCAGCACCATGCCGGTCCTGGCGCGCCCGAAGCGGTGGGCGACCTCGCGCAGTCGCGACGCCGCGACGCCGGTGATCCGCTCGACGCGCTCCGGCCAGTGGGCCATCGCGGCGGCGCGGGCCTGCCCGAAACCGGTGGTGCGTGCCTCGACGAACGCGGTGTCGACCATCCCGTCGGCGATGAGCAGGTGCAGCAGACCGAGCGCGAGCGCCAGGTCGCTGCCGGGCAGCGGCTGCAGGTGGATGTCCGCCTGCTCGGCGGTGCGGGTGCGGCGCGGGTCGATGACGATCAATGTGCCGCCGTTCTCGCGCAGTTCGCGGAAGTAGCGCAGCGCTGGCGGCATCGTCTCCGCGGGGTTTCCGCCGACCAGGATCAGGCAGTCGGTGCGCGGGATGTCCTCGAGCGGGAAGGGCAGCCCCCGGTCCAGGCCGAAGGCGAGCCTGTTGGCGACCGCGGCCGAGGACATGCAGAAGCGGCCGTTGTAGTCGATGTTGGCGGTGCCCAGCGCGACCCGGGCGAACTTGCCCAGCTGGTACGCCTTCTCGTTGGTGAGTCCGCCGCCCCCCAGGACACCGACCGCGTCGGCACCATGCGCGGCGCGGATCGCCGCGAAGCCGCGTGCGGCCCGGTCCAGGGCCTCGTCCCAGCTCGCCGCCCTCAGTTCGCCGTGCTCGCGCACCAGCGGTGTGCTCAGCCGGCTCGCCGGCCCGAGCAGCGCCGCGGCGGACTGGCCCTTCCCGCAGAGCGCGCCTTGGTTGACCGGGAACGCGGGCCGCTCGACCACCAGCGTCCGGGCACCGTCGACCGCCGCGAGACGCATGCCGCACTGCAGCGAGCAGTACGGGCAGTGGGTGTCAGTGGTGGTCGTCATGCCAACGACCTTGACCGTGGGGCGTTACACCGCCTTGTCGCCCGTGTTGCGCCCGGGGTACGCGTCCCTCACGCCGCCGGCCGGACGGGGTGCGCTCGAGGACATGCGCCGTAACACGGCACGGCCTTTGTCTAACGCGGGCGAGACGGCCGGGCAATGTGCTGGTAACAGCGTGGCCCGAGTCTGCGTCCATGGGCTCCGCCAACCCCACCCCGACCGAGCCGGCCGGTCCGCTGACGGGCTTCACCGTCGGCGTGACCGCCGCACGCCGCCGCGACGAGCTCGTCGCGCTGCTGACCCGGCGCGGCGCACGCGTGGTCGAGGCCCCGGCGCTGCGCATCCTCCCGCTGGAGGACGACATCGCGCTGCGCCGGGCGACCGAGCAGTGCCTGACCGCGCCGCTCGACTACGTCGTGGCGACCACCGGCGTCGGTTGGCGCGGCTGGATGAGCGCCGCCGACGGCTGGGGCCGCGGGGCCGAACTCGCCGCCGCCTGCCGGAACGCCGTGGTCCTGACCCGCGGCCCGAAGGCGACCGGCGCCGTCCGCGCCAGCGGGCTGGACGAGTCCTACTCCCCCCGTAGCGAGGCCACCGATGAACTGCTGACCTGGCTGCTGGCCCGGCCACTGGACGGCCGCCGGATCGCTGTGCAGGAACACGGCCTGCCGCTCACCGGGTTCAGCGCGGCGCTGCGCGAGCGCGGCGCCCAGGTCGTCCCGGTCCCCGTCTACCGGTGGGCACCGCCGGAGGACCCGGGCCCGGTCCGACGGCTGGTCGAGCAGACCGCGCGCCGCGAGGTCCACGCGCTGGCCTTCACCAGCGCGCCCGCGATCAGCGCCTTCACTGGAGACCGCCGCGGCCGACGGCCTGCGCGAGCGGGTGCTGGAGGCGATGTCCGCCGATGTGCTGCCGGTGTGCGTCGGCCCGGTCTGCGCCCGCCCGCTGCTGGACGCCGGACTGCCCGCGGTCTGGCCCGAGCGCGGCCGCCTCGGCGCTCTGGTCCGCACGCTCACCGAGACGCTGCCCTCACGCGGCCGCCAGGAACTCCACCTCGGCGGCCGCACCTTGGTGCTGCAGGGCAGCGCGCTGCTGGTCGACCAGGAGAGCTACTGGCTCTCGCCGAAGGGCGCCGCGCTGCTGCGCGCGCTGGCGCGGAGGCCGGGCTGGGTGCTCAGCCGCGCCGAACTGCTGCGCCGGGCCTGGGCGGACTCCGACACCGACGAGCACGCCGTCGAGGCGGCGATCGCCCGCCTGCGGGCCTCGCTCGGCCCGCACAGCGGCCTGGTCAGGACCGTCCCCAAGCGCGGCTACTGCCTGGCGACGATGTGACGGCCGCCGCTCCTCCCGTTCTCCCCGCCGCCCGCCCCGTGCTGCCGACGCTGCTCGCCGTGGCCCACGGCACCCGGGACGCGGACGGTGTCGCGTCGGCCGAGGCGCTGGTCGCCCGGGTGCGGCTTCTCCGTCCGGACCTGCGAGTCGAACGGTGCTTCCTCGACCTCGTCTCCCCGTCCCTGCCCGAGGCATTGGCGCGCCTCACCGGCGAGGTGGTCCTGGTTCCGCTGCTGCTCGGCGCCGGGTACCACGTCCGCGTCGACATCCCCGAGGCCCTTGCCGCAGCGGCGCATGTGCGCGCCCGCGTCGCCCGCGCGCTCGGCCCGGACGCGCTACTGGCCGACGCCCTCGCCGACCGCCTCGCCGACGCCGGGTGGCGCACCGGGGACGGACCGGTCGTACTCGCCGCGGCCGGATCCAGCGATCCCGGCGCCAACGCGGACGCCGCGGCGACGGCCTCACTGCTGCACGACCGCCTCCCCGGTGGCCACGCAGTCGTCCCCGCCTATCTCTGCGCCGCCGGTCCCACCCCTGCCGAGGCCGTCGCCGCTCTCCGCGCCGAGGGCCACTCCCGCGTCGCCGTCGCCCCGTACCTCCTGAGCCCTGGGCTCTTCGCCCGCCGCGCCGCCCGTTCCGGCGCCGACCTCACCTCCGCCCCTCTCGGCACGCACGACGCGCTCGCCCGACTCGTCACGCTGCGCTATGACGAGGCCCGCGGGCTCGTGCCGTCGTCCCGGCCCCGGATCGGGTGAGGGCGTCCGCCCTCGACCGGCGGCGATGAGGGGCATGAACAGGTCGTCCACGACCGTGAGCAGTCGCTCGCGCGGGATCGGCCGGTAGGCCATCAGCACGTCGTGACGCATCAGTTCGAACCTCCAGGCCGCGGGTGGCAAGGCACCGCTGGACGAGGCGACCGGACGCCTTCCAGGAGCCGGTCGGTCACATCGCGGTCCCGGACCCGAGAGTGCCCCGGATCGGGCCGCGGCCGCAGTCGACGCCGGCGGCCTCCTCCCCGTTGGTGAAGCGGGTGCCCCATGAGCCCCTCGAAGGCGGTTACGCCCGAGGCTTGCGCCGGCCGGCTGCCCCTCCGCCGCACGGCGGCCCGGATCTCCGTTCCGTCGGTGATCCGGGCCGCGCGCGGTGGCGGCGCCGAACAGGGTCAAGGATGGCCGCGTCCCTGCAGACCAATGGTGAAAGTCCCACGTCACCACGGGTCGGATCGCATCTGCCGCTCCGCGTGAGCGGCTGTGCCGTCAGGGCGGCCCGGCCTCGGCGCGTGCCGGGTGTGCCGGCAGACATCGCAGCGGGACGCCTCGCTCAGGCGGCCAGTTGCGGGTACAGACCGGCGAGGTCGGCCGCCAGGCCCGCCTTGACCTGGCGGGTGAGCTCATCGGCCAGCACTTCGTAGGCGTCGGATTCGATCCCGTCCAGCGCCTGCTCCGCGACGCTCTCCGGCGACGACTTCGGGGCGTCGATGTGCGCCGCCATGTCGGTGTCCACGTAACCGACATGCAGCCCTGTGACGGTGATGCCGCGCGGCTTCAACTCCAGACGCAGCGAGTTGGTCTGGGACCACAGCGCCGCCTTGGAGGCGCTGTAGGAGCCGGAGAGCGCGACCCAGGACAGGACGGAGTGCACGTTGAGCAGGTGGCCGCCGCCGTTGGCCTCGATGACAGGGGCCAAGGCCCGGGTCATCAGCAGGGGGCCGTAGAAGTTGGTGTCGAACTCGCGGCGGACGTCGTCCACCGGGGAGGTCAGGAACGAGGCCGACACGGCACCGGCGGCATTGTTGATCAGGATGGTGACGTCCTGCGCCTGCGCCGCGACGGCGGCCACCGAGGCGGGGTCGGTGACCTCCAGCGGCAGCGGGACCGCGCCGGTGTGGGTGACGGTGCGGGGGTCGCGGGCGGTGGCGTAGACCTTCTTGGCGCCCCGGGCGTACAGGGATTCCACCAGGGCCCGGCCGAGACCTCGGCTGCCTCCGGTGACGAGAACGGTCGAACCTGCGATTGCAGTCATGAAGATACTCCCAGCGTGAGGACCGACGGCGGAAACCGATCGGTTTTCATCCACTGTAAACCGATCGTTTTACTCCGGCAACACAGGGCGTAGGATCCCTCCCATGACGTCCGGCACACCCGCCTCGCCCGAATCCACCGCGGTAGCGGTACCGACCCGCGAGCGGCTCCTCGATGCCGCGGCGGTGCTCTTCTACCGGGAAGGCGTCAGCATCGGCGTCGAGGCACTGTGCCGGGCGGCCGGAGTCTCCAAGCGGTCGATGTACCAGCTCTTCACCAGCAAGGACGACGTCCTGGCGGCCAGCCTGGACCGCGCCGGTTCCGGCTACCTCGGCGGGCTGCTGCCCGCTCCCGAGGCCGACCTGCCGCCGCGTGATCGCATCATGCATGTCTTCCACCGGCTGGAGTCGCTGTCCGCGTCACCGGACTACCTCGGCTGCCCCTTCCTGGCCACCGCGTTCGAGCTCAAGAACCCCGAGCACCCCGCCAGCGTGGTCGCCCGGCGCTACAAAGACGCGCTCACCGACTTCTTCCGCGAGGAGGCCCGTCGCGGCGGCGCACACGACGCCGATCTGCTCGCCCACCAGCTCACCGTCGTCTTCGACGGATCCAGCGGCCGCGTCGCGGCTCAAGGCCGGAGCTTGGGCGGGCTGGCCGTGGCCACCGCCACGGCCTTGGCGGACGCGTCGGGAATGAGCTGACGGCTCAGGGCCGAACCCGTGGCGTCACGCGCCGACGCTCATGCAACGGGTGCGGGGCTGTGAGCTCCCGTCGCACCTCGCGTGAGTGCCTGTTCCGCCTGGGCGAGTCCGCGGATCGCCTGGGTCAGTTTGCCCGGCGGGAGGACGTAGGGCAGCCGGATGTTGCGTTCGAACGCGCCTCCGATCCCGAATCGCGGTCCGGCGGCGATGATCACTCCGTAGTCGGGGGCGATCGCGGCCAGTCGGGAGCTGATGGGCCGGGGAAAGGTCGCCCACAGCGTCAACCCGCCGACCGGCTGCGGGGCGTGGAGGTCGGGCAGGTGCTCGGAGAGCGCTTGGCGCAGTGCGTCGCGTTGCGCCCTCAGTTGATCGAGTGTGCCGGGCCGCCGGGTCCGCTCCTCGTTCAGGAGGACGGCTGTGGCGAGCTGCTCGACGAGAGGGGTGCCCAGATCCGTGGCGTGACGGGTCTGCTGAACGCGGCGCAGCAGGGAGGGCGTTGCGCGGATCCAGCCGATGCGCAGGCCACCCCAGATGCTCTTGGAGACCGAGCCGATACTGATGGCGGTCGGCATGTGGGCCGCGAAGGGCTCCGGGCTCGCGCCGTCCAAGGCCAGGTCGGTCATGGTTTCGTCGATGACCGTGGGGCACGCGAGTCCGAGGCCGCGGCGGACGCTCGTGGGCATGCACAGCCCCGTCGGATTGTGGAAGTCGGGGATCAGATAGGCCAGACTCGCGCTTCGCCCCGCAGCCTGGAGTTGAGCGGTGTCCCACCCTGAGGCCGCCACGGCGACGGGTAGGAGACGGGCCCGGACTTCGGTGAACGTGCTGATCGCGTGCGGGTAGGTCGGATGGTCGATGAGGACCTGGTCCCGTGGCGACAGGAGTGTTCGTGCCAGAAGGGCCAGCGCGTGCTGCGCCCCGTTGGTGATGAGGATGTGGTCGGGCGCCGTGGGCAGCCCCCGCCGTTCGTACCAGTGAGCCACCGCCTCGCGCAGCTCCGCGGTGCCGTTGCGGTCGTAGCCGTGGCGCTCGAAGTGCCGCGGCAGCTGTTCGAGAGCGGCCGCGAAGGCGGCGTGCAGGATCTCGACGGGAGCGGCCGGCGCGGCGAAGGACAGGTCGATGGTCGCCGCGTCCGCGCCGGCCCGGCGCTCGGGTGGCGTGTCGTGAGGCAGCCGCACCGCCGCCCTGGCCCGCGCCCGCGTGGCAAGGTATCCGTGCTCGACCAGAGTGCGGTACGCGGTGCCGACGGTGGTTCTGCTGGTGGACAGAGCGGTGGCCAGGTCACGCTCACTGGGCAGGACCGAGCCGAGGGGGAGACGGCCGTCCAGCACCAGCAACCGCAGCCGGTCGGACAGGCGCTGATGCGCGGGACCGGGGCCTTCCTGCCAGGGGCCCAGCATGCCGGCCACCACGTGCGAAGAGACTTTCACCCAACCAGCGTAACGAATCTGGCTATGGAATCCAGGTCCAGATGCCCTGCAGGCTTGCCCCATGGCACCTCCCGCTCCCTCTGCGCACACCTCCGTCCGGGCCCGTCACGACCAGCCGATGACACCGATGACGACCCATATGAACGCACTTGCCCAACTTCGCGCGGGCCGGAAGGCGCGTCGTATCCCCCAGCTTCTGGTCGGCCTGGTGGGGTACGGGGTCGCCGTGATGACGCTCGTCGAGTCCGGGCTGGGAGCGGCCAGCTGGAATGTGCTCACGGAGGGCACCGCCAAGGCTCTCGGCATCTCTTTCGGCTGGACGACGAACCTCATCTCCCTGCTGGTGCTGCTCGCATGGATCCCCCTGCGCGAGCTGCCCGGTCTCGGCACGCTCCTGAACGTGGCCATCGTGGGCTTCGCCGCGGATGCCACCGCCACCGTGCTCCCCCGCCCCCAAGGGACACTCGCCGAGATCGGATACCTCATGGTCGGCCTCGTCGCATTGGCGTTCTTCGACGCGCTCTACCTCGGCGCACAATTCGGATCTGGCCCCCGCGACGGCATCATGACCGGACTCGTCCGGCGTACCCGCCTCCCCATCGCGGTGGTACGCACCGGCATCGAAGTCACCGTCGCCGGCGCCGGCTGGCTTCTGGGCGGAACTGCCGGTGTCGGAACCGTGCTCATCGCGCTGTGCATGGGGCCCCTCGTCGGCTGCTTCCTGCCACGCGTAGCGGTTCGCCTCCCCGCCATCGGCGCGGACGATCGCACAACCGCCGAGTCCTCCTCGCACGACGCAGCGTCATCCCATGGCCGACATCTTGGCTGAAGCTATCGAGAATCCGGCCACGTCCTCGAAAACCAGCCGGGACCCGAGGGCTGACGCGGAACCTCTCTCAGCGGCCACGTGCTCTTGTCCTACCTGTCCTGGCTGCCTTCCGGCGCCCTCGCCCGAGGCGCTGAGGCTTCCTGGCCCGGCGCCAGGGGACGGCTCGGGTGAGCCGGGCCGCTGCACCTCGACATCGGGGTGATGCCCGGCGGCGTGAGACTCCAGGGGCACCGGGAGCCACTGGACGTGTTGGTCTGGGACACGGTTCGGCCTTCCATGCACAGCTGACCCCACCCTCCTGTGCCCATAGAACTTTCTGCGAAGCGGCCGCCCTGGTCGCCGTCCCCATATCTGTGACGGTCACTTCGTCGGCGTCGCCCCGCCCATGACCCGACATTCAGGTGGGAATCGGCTGACCGCCGGCGCAGGGCCGGCGAGGAGTGCCGCCGGCGGTGCCCTTGGACGGCTGCGGGCGGCCCGTCACGACCTCGGCCCCGACGGAGGAATCACGTCAGGCTGATCCTGAGGGCCGCGGGGGAAATGCTCGACCGCTGACACTGTGGGACCGAGGTTCCCCCCGCCCGCACCCTGATCGTGCGGAAGGAGCCGTGCCCGTCCCGCACCTGCGGTGCGAGGGCCGGCCGGGACGACGGTCCGCCCCGCCGCGCGGCGGTGGCAGGGCGGACACGTCCGGGAGACGGCAGGGCCTACTTCAGGAAGCCGATGTTCTGGTACAGCACGTCCTGGAAGCCGGAGGCGCCGATGTTGACCAGACTGCTCTTGACCGCGAAAATTTCGGGGCGCTGGTACAGCGGCAGCAGGTTGGCCTGCTGCCAGATCAGCACGTCGGCCGCGTTGGCGTCCGTGATGGCCTGGGTCGTGTCGGTGTCGGCGGCGGCCTTGTTCATCGCCGCGTCGAGCTCGTCGCTGCCGATGCCGGTGTAGTTCTGCTGGATGTT
>NZ_JBIVNJ010000052.1:0-37998 GCF_044753585.1 Streptomyces sp. NPDC088354
CGTAGAGAACTCCATGATCACGCAGGCCCGTGCCCGTGCCGCATCCAGACCATCTCCCAGACGCACAGCGGCCACCTATTGCCGGTCGGTCTAAGTCCTGTCCCGTAACTGGGCGGCGCCTCCGCACCGAGCCTGGATCGAACCGTGTCAGTGGCTGGTGACAGGATCCAGGGGTGCTGATCGAGGGATACGACGACGGCCCGCTGGTTGCGGGTGAATCACTACTGGCTCGGCCGGGCTTCTGGTCGAACTACCTCCTGGCGATGTGCAGCGATGGGTCAAGCGCTGCGCGTCCTGTTCCGGAGTGGTTCGGCGATGACGGCGCCGATACCGATGCCTTGTCCGAGATCCTCTTCGATCCCGAACGCTGGCCGGTGTTCCGCGTACCCGCTGCAGACTGTCCCGGAGCTGTGGTGATCTACCGCAACCTGGTCGGCGATTACGGCATCGACTACCTCTTCACCCATCCAGGCCGGAGCTACGCCCAGCAGATCGCCAGTTGGGAAGGAGACCTGTCAGGGACCGGGCTGACGTGGCACGAACTGGTCCGCATCGCCGATACCCCGTCCCCCGCGGCCGAAGGTGTCGAGGACACGGCCGCCCGTCTCCTGCTAGTTCTTCCCCTCCTTGCCGACCCGGACGTGCCGGAGGAAGCGCCGGCGAGGCTCAGCGCCGCCCTGACTTCGGCTGGAGCACCGCAAGACACCGCCTCCAACACAGCGGAGCACCTGCTTACCCGCTTGACGAGAAGATCGCGACACGATCCCGCATGGGGCTCGCCGCTGAGCGGCAGCTAAACGACGGGCCAAAGCCGCTGGTCACCCAATGGGACGATCTTGGTATGGCTGGTGTGATTGCGGCGTCGGAGCCTTCCTGGATAGCCCCGTTCACCGGGCTGAGTCCGCGTTCCTTCGGCAAGCTGGTGACCGTGCTGCGGCGCGGGGGTGCGGACGGGGTCTGCAAGGGCCGGCCGTGGAGCCTTCCGCTGGCGGACCGGGCGCTCCTGGTCGCGGCGTACTGGCGGACGAACTTGACGATGCGGCAGATCGCGCCGCTGTTCGGTGTCTCGAAGTCTGCAGCCCACCGGATCATCGACCACCTCGGGCCGATGCTCGCGCTCCAGCCCCGCAAGCGGTTCGCCCGGGACGCTGTGCTGATCGTGGACGGCACCCTCGTGCCCACCCGCGACCACGCCATCGCCGCGCAGTCGAAGAACTACAGGTACTCCACGAACCACCAGGTCGTCATCGACGCCGACACCCGCCTCGTCGTGGTGGTTGGCCGGCCCCTGCCGGGCAACCGCAACGACTGCAAGGCGTGGGAGGAGTCCGGCGCGAAGGCTGCCGTCGGCAAGACCATGACAATCGCCGACGGCGGCTATCCAGGCACCGGGCTCGTGATGCCCCATCGCTGCCGCAAAGGCGAGGAACTGCCCGACTGGAAACAGGCCCACAACAAGTCCCACAAACAGGTCCGCGCCCGCGTCGAGCACACCTTCGCCCGCATGAAAACCTGGAAGATCCCCCGCGATTGCCGCCTCAAAGGCGACGGCGTCCACCACGCCATGCTCGGCATCGCCCGCCTGCACAACCTCGACCTCGCCGGATAGGCGAGCGGGCCACACAGCGAACAGCCACGTCCACACCGGCCCAGAGATCATTTACGGGACAGCCCTTAGGGTGTCTATTCACGGAAGTGTCGCTTGCAGTCCTCGACGAAGCCGGAGAACTCGCGTAGCGCCCAGATGATCTCGATGTCGAGATATTCTCTCAGCGGGAGCGTTGCCATGAAGATACGATCCAGCTCATCTGCGGATTCCGCATCGATCACGGCGATGACGCGCCGCTGGCCAGCCACTTTGTACATGTGGACGACATTTACCCTACCGCCGACCTCCTCTTGCTCTCTCACTTGATAATCCCACATTTCATCGAAGCTCATGCGACCCTCGATGTTCCAGCGCATCTGGACGTAGAAAAGCATGCCGCACCCCGAGCCGTCGTCCGCATCGGCCTTTCCACACAGTCCTCACACTCGTGTTGAAGATGCGACGCACCTTTTCCGTCGTCACGTCACGAGCGACTGGGTAACTCCACGCTATTCCTCTCCACCGCAACCGGCACATTGGAAGCGCGAGCGCGCGGACAGCGGGTTGGGAGCCGTAGCGAGTCAGGAAGTCAGGGTGGTTACAAGTTCGGAGGTCGTCCGACTGGTCGGGTTGTGGTTGGGGTGCGCAGCAAACAGGCACGGGCCTGGTGATCATCGTGGTGGCTTAACGCACGCGCGCCGGGGCATGGACCCTTCATCGCTGCATGCTGGGCCCGTCACCAGCGAGCGGCAGGCCCGGCATCACGCATTCACATTCAGTAGTGGTCAGCCGGCCCGGGCTGGAGAACGGTGTCGGCGGCCAGGGGGACGCTCGCTCTGACGACGGTCGAGGGAGCGGTTGCGGCGGTGCCGGCCGGGCCCGCGCGCGGACCGAGCGGACGCCGAGTTGCCGGTTCCGACCGCCCTGCCTAGGCTCGCAATACCGCCACCCCATGCGAGGGGGTTCGACTTGCCCAGCGAGAGCCACGTCGTGAAGCGCGTAGAGGTCCACACGGGTGTTCCTTACGCCGAATTCATCACCGCCCTCGAGAAGGCGGCTCCGCCTCTCGATGCGACGGTGTACGAGCTCATCGAGGAAGCCGGCGGCACCTGGGACGATGTCCGTGAAGCCATGGCGGTGAACGCACCTCATGATCTGATCCGCTACGGGCGGATCAGCGGTACCCAGGTCATGAAGCTCACGGGTGGTTCCACCAAGTCCATGGAGTACTTGATCGGGAACCACGTCATCGCCGAGCGTATGTTCCGTCACGACCCCCGGGCCCTGCTTTACGCGCCGCTGCGGATGCTGGTGTGGAGCGATGAGAACGGCGATGCCGTCTTCGCCACGCATCGCCCCAGTGACGAGTTCGGGAGTCTGGGCAACGCGGAAGTGACGGAGGTCGGCGAAGAGCTCGACCGGCACGTGATCGAACTCCTGCGCCTGTGCGGCGTGGATGCGGAGCAGGACTTCGCCTGAGGCGACCCGGCTTCCCCTTCTGGATGGCAGGCCCTGAGGGCAGACCGGGTGGCAGGCGCAGGCCCCGGAAGAAGCGGCTGCGGCTGGTGCAGGAGCCGCATCCAGCCCGACCTCGCAGGTTGCAGCGTTTGACGGTTTCGCGGGAGCGGCCGCAATTCCACCGGGGTGGAGTCCCACGACCCGGACGTCGTCGCTCCACACCGAGGTGGTGGTGGCCAGGATCCGGTTGACGCTTCGCATCTGAGCGGCGGCCTTGCGCAGCCGCCTGCCGTGGCCGGGCTGCTGGGGCAGGGGGGGAGCATGGTGGATCCATGTGGCCTCGGAGGTGCAGCCGAGTACGGCCTGCATCGTGGCGAGGGTGAGCGGTCCGGCAGTGCTCAGGCCGGGCGTAATGCCGACCGGCGGGCGCCACGGCGCCAGGTCGGGATGCTCCTTCAGCATGTCGTGGGTCGTCGCATAGAGTGCGCTCAAGAGGGAGTCCACGTCGTTCGTCACGAAACGATCTTGGGCGCCCTCGTTCTCGTCTCCGCAGGCACCCCTTGGACCACACCACCAGGAGGAACCAGTGTCATCCCCGCAACTGCTCACCCCCGAGGAGAAGCTCGCCGACGCGAAGAAGCTGTTGAGTCTCCCGCCTATCGTCGTGATCTGCGGCTCCACCCGCTTCATGACCGAGATGAACGAGGCCGATCTGCGGGAGACCGCAGCCGGAAAGATGGTCGTCAAACCGGGCTGTGACATGAAGTCGCCGCACGAACTCTGGTCCGATCCTGTCGAGGCCGAGGCGCTGAAGGTCCGACTCGACGATCTGCACCGGGCGAAGATCCGGCTCGCCGACGAGGTGCTCGTCGTCGGCGGCTACATCGGAGACAGCACCCGAGCCGAAATCGCCTACGCCCGCTCGCTGGGCAAGCCCGTGCGGTTCACGCACCCCGAAGTCGACCCCGACGCCTGACCGCCCACCCCGCACCCTCCGCAGGCATCCCTTGGAATTGGTCATAGGCAGTGCCCCAGGCCACTGCGGGCCGGCGGCGGATCCGGACGGTCCGGTCCCGCGTCAGCCGTGCCGGCCTGGTGAGACCGGGTCCCGCGCGATCGGGGGGCACGGTCTACGATCAACGCTGCCGAGGGAAGACCGCTGACAGCCGGGGGACTTGGGGCCGTGGACGACCGGGATCTGATACTCGCTGACCGCTACCGCCTCGTACGCCCGCTGGGGAGCGGCGGGATGGGGGAGGTGTGGGAGGGCCACGACGCGACTCTCCGGCGGCCGGTCGCGGTCAAGGTGATCTCGGTCCTCGCGGGCGGCGGCAGCCGGGCCGACGAGGCGCGCGCCCGGTTTCTGCGGGAGGCACGGATCACCGCGGCGCTTCAGCATCCCCACATCGTCACCGTCCACGACCTCGGTGAGGCGCCGACCGGGCAGGGCACGACGCCGTTCCTGGTGATGGAACTGCTCCGTGGCGAGGGCCTGGACGCCGTGGTCCGGCGCGGACCTGTCGCCGAGGAGGACGTGGCGCACTGGGGGGCGCAGGTGTGCGACGCGCTGGGGGAGGCGCATGCCGCCGGCATCCTGCACCGCGACATCAAGCCGGCGAACCTGTTCGTCGCGGCCTCCGGTCGCAGCCTGAAGGTGCTCGACTTCGGGATCGCCCGCGCCGCCGACGCCTCGGCCACCGGTGACCGGCTGACGCACACCGGATTCGTGGTGGGCACGGCCGCGTACATGGCACCGGAGCAGGCACGCGGGCGCCCCGAGCAGCGCAGCGACCTGTACTCCCTCGGGTGCGTGCTGTTCGAACTGCTCACCGGTCGACTGCCGTTCGACGCTCCGGACTCCCTCGGGTACGTCACGGCGCACCTGCACGATCCGGCCCCCGCCCCGAGCAGCATCGCCCCCGGCGTCTCCGCACCGTGGGACCGCCTGGTCGGTCGGCTGCTGGCCAAGGACCCGCGCGAGCGGTACGCATCGGCCGCTGTGCTCGCCGGGGAACTGCGCCGCGTCGGTGCCGCGCGGCAGGCCGTCCCCGCGACTCGTCGTCACACCCCCACCGTCGCCGACAGCGGGGCGTCCGCGGCGAGTTCGCCGCCTTCGGCTGCCTCCCTGCCCGGCGATCCCGCGGCGGTGGCCACCGTGCGGGCGCCCGCCGAGCCACCGGCCGGATCGGGCGTGAGCCGGCGCAGCCTGCTCCGCAGCGGTGCGGGCGCCGCCGCGGGCGTGGTCGCCGCAGGTGCGGCGGCGGTGTACTTGTTCGGCGACCCCACGAGGGACCCGGTCGCCTGGTCGCAGAGCATCGCCGATGTCGACGTCTACAACTCCGACGGTCCGGACGTCGTCGTTGCCGACGGCCGGTGCCATGTGGGAGCCGGTCACTACTACAAGAAGACCGCCGCGCTCCACACCTTCGACCTTGCCACGGGAAAGCCTCTGTGGAAGTTGTCCCTCGACGCGGCCTGGGCCCGGGAAGCACGCTTCACGGTCGTCGGCGGCACGGTGCTCGCCCTGACCGAGGACCCCGCTGACAAAGGCGGACTCGTGCAGGCCTTCGACGCGGCAACCGGCGAGCGCCGGTGGGGGAGGTCCGTCTCCTACGGCGCGATGGGATTGGACGTGCACCGGCCCAGCGGCCTGCTGATCATCGGAAGGGACGGGTACGTCACGGGAATCGATCCGCGCACCGGCGACGAGCGATGGGCGGCCGATGTGAGCTCCCCCTATGGCGCCACGTCGCTCCTGGCCGGCGACCTCATCGTCTGCGGCGACGGAACCGCGCTGCTCGGCAGGACGGGCAAGAAACTGTGGACGCGCTCGGGCTTCGAACCGCTGGGCGACTCGGCGCAGTCCCTGGGTGAGGGCCTGCTCTGCTACGAGGCCGGCAAGGCGGTCCCCGTCGAACTCGTCTGCCGCAAGGCGGACACGGGTGAGGTGATGTGGCGGAGTCCGTTCCAGACGACCGAACCCGACCCCTTCGTCGTCGGGGCCCTGCAACCGCTCGACGAGCTGGTGTCGGGCACCACGGTGTTCCTTCCGCTGGCCGCGGGGTCCCGCCGGAAACCGACCGCACTGGACGGACTCACCGGCGAGCAGGCGTGGACGTACGGCAGCACGTACGAGGAGGTCGGCCTGGAGGCGCGGGCGACAACGAGCGTGGCGGGCGGGTTCGTCCTGTCCACGGGATCGGGACTGGTGTGCCTGGCCGCCGACGACGGCAGGCAACGGTGGCACGCCGATACCCGGTGGGTGCAGCCCGCCGGTACGTACGCCCTGCTCTCCCGGAAGGAGCAGGCACGCGTGTTCCGGCACTGGACCAGCGTGCGGATCGTCGGAGCGGAGAACGGCCGCACGCTCTGGACAGGCGAGTTCGACGGCACGGCGGTGAGCGAGCCCGGCGCGAGCGGCGACTCGGTCGTCGTTCTCGACGCCGGCGGCACGGTGTGGGCGATACACGTGTGACCTCGGGGTGGGGTGCCCCCGTCTCGCATCCGCGGCCGCGGGGTGCCCACGGCGTGCCCGATGCGGCACTGGGCCGTGTCTGATAATTGATCTTGTGGTGGGTCGTGGTGAGTTGACGGATGCGGCGTGGGAGCGGATAGCTCCGCTGTTGCCGCAGGTGGATGGCCGTGGGCGGCCGTGGCGGGATCACCGGCAGGTGGTCAACGGAGTGCTATGGCGGTTGCGTACGGGTGCCCCGTGGCGGGACCTGCCCGAACGGTACGGGCCCTGGCAGACCGTCGACGAGCGGTTCGTGCGCTGGGAAACGGACGGGACCTGGGCCCGGTTGCTGGAACACGTCCAGGTCCGCGACGACGCTATCGGCACGGTGCAGTGGACCGTGTCGGTCGACTCCACGATCAACCGTGCCCACCAACACGCCGCCGGCGCCCTTAAAAAGGGGACACAGACGGGGACGAACTGGCGGATCCGCAACGCTCGGCGTCGCGGCAGGCGCTCGGCCGGTCCCGAGGCGGACTGACCACAAAGGTCCACCTCGCGGTCGACGGATGCGGCCTGCCCTTGTCGGTCGTGCTTACCGCAGGCAACGCCCACGACTCCACGGCGTTCATTGCGGTGATGGACGACATCCGCATCCCCCCCGCCGGGCGGGGTCGGCCGCGCACCCGCCCGGCGCGCGTGGTGGCGGACAAGGCGTATTCGTCGAGGGCGATCCGTGCCTGGTGCCGGCGGCACGGCATCGCCATGACCATCCCCGAACGCGCCGATCAGGTCGCCAACCGACTCCGGCGCGGCTCCCGCGGAGGCCGTCCGCCGGCCTTCGACGCCGACGCGTACAAAGGACGCAACGTCGTAGAGCGCTGCTTCAACCGGCTCAAGCAGTTCCGGGCGGTCGCCACCCGGTTCGACAAACTCGCCAGCCGCTACCGCGCCGGACTCCACCTCGCCTCAATCATCTTGTGGCTACGCGAGACTCCACAATGATCTTTGTCAGACACGGCCTAGAGGCCGCTCGTCCCGAGGGGAGGGTCATTGGGGCCACGGTCGGCCTGAATGGGCGCGTCCCGCCGCCGACTGGCCGCGTGTTGTTGGGCCAGGGTAGGCATTCCGGCGATGGCTTCGGCAGCGCGGCCATGCCGGATGAGCAGTTCGGCCACTTCCGACGGCAGTAGTTCGGCGTCCGCCCGCAGCAGGGCGAGAGCCTCCTCAAGGCGCCCCATGTCTTCCAGGATCCATGCCTTGCGGGCCGTCAGACCGTACATGTCCGGCGGCAGGGTCTCAGCGTAGGCGAGGGCCTCCTCGTACCGGCCGGCCTCGCCCAGCAGCCAGATCCGGTTCGAGCTGAGCCAGGACAGGTGCTCCTCGACGAACTCGGCACTGCGCTCGTCGAGGAGCGCCAGGGCGTCGTCCAGCCGTCCGGCTTCATGGAGCAGGTGGATGACGCTTTCGAAGAGGCAGGCGTCGTGGTGTTCGAACGTCGGGCGACCCACCTCGACGGCTTCCTCGAGCCGGCCTTGCCGACCCAGCAGTTCGATCAAAGGCCAGCGGAACCGGTCCGGATACTCGGCGGCCGCGATGAAACGCCGCAGCACGGCCTCGGCCTCATCTGTCTGCCCGTCGTCTTCGAGCGCCCGCGCGTAGTACGCGAGTGTGTCACTCGCGCGCTTCCCGGTGCCCAGCACGCGCAGTTCCTCCAGGCGCCCGTGGCGCCACAGAAGCTCGGCGTAGGCGATCAATGTGTTCTGGACCACGAAGTGCCCGGCTGCGATGTCTGCCTCAAGTATCCGCACGGCCTGGTCTACCCGGCCCGCACGCTCCAGGACCTGAGCCTGGAGGTCTTGCGCGTTGCTGGGGCGCAAACTCCATCGTTCCTCGCCGCGGGCGCTGCGGGCCCGCTGAGCTCGTGGCGCGATCAGCTCCAGGACCTGCTCGTCACGACCCTGACTTTCTGTCAGCTTGACGAGGGCAGACAGGATCCACTCCCTGTCCAGATGCGGCGTGAGTACGGTGATCGCCTCGTCCAACCTCCCGGCCTTAACCAGCAGTTTCGCGAAGTCGTAGCACACCCACTCCGAGGCGAGGCCTTCCTCGTCCGGGCGGACGGCGTCCAGTGCCTGCTGCACCATCCCAGCCTCGAACAGGACCTCGGCCCTCTCCCAGCGCGCCCCATTCCACCCAACCTCGATAAACGGCTCCAACACGTTCAGGGCCCGCTCGACCTCGCCGGCCCGGGACAGCTCGCGAGCCGCAGCCTGGGCGCAGAACCATTCCCCCTGCCCCGATGCCTGGACCAGTAGCTCCACCTCCCCCCGCTCCACCAGCATGGTGGCCAGGCGGGGAAATATTCCGCCAAGTGTCCGCGACTGCCACTCAAGATCATCAATGTCCACGGGCCTGAGCGTACGGGCGACCACTGACAACAAGCCTCTGAGGTTGTCCTGCCTTCCGAACACGGGTCCGAGCTGGCCCTTTGTGAATCGGCGGGCCCAGGAGTTTCGTGTTCGGCCGCAAGCTCTCAGCCCCATCAACCAGTTGGGCTCACGGGATCCCTGTGCGGTAAGAGTCTCTACTTCATCAAGACACCCGGCGTCGCTCACGCTCCGCCAGGCGCGCGGTCGACGTCCGGCCGCGCCCACGCTGCTGTCTCCGCCCCGCTCGGCTGGAGCTGCCATGGGGCGAGAGATCGGGGCCCGTACGCTGGCCGCGAATCGGGCTGGCTCCGTCGAGCACCTCTACGCCATCGCCGACGGCGAGATCCTGCCCGAGCCGGGTGGACCCGATGTCGTGTTCTGCCTCGACGAGTTCGGGCCGCTCAACCTGCAACCCCACCCCGGCCGCCAGTGGGCCGAACGCGGGGGCAGACACAAGGACCCGGATCGTGAACCAAGGCAGCGCCGCCGGGCGACCTATACCCGCCCGCATGGGGTGAGGCACCTGTTCGCGCCTACGACCTGGGCAAAGACCAGCTCTACGGGCACATAAAGAAGACGAAGAACCGCTCGAAGTTCCTGGAGTTCTGCCGTTACCTGCGCTCGCTACATCCGACGGACATCCGCATCGCGATCGTCTGCGACAACTACTCTCCCCACCTGACCACGAAGCGGTGCCAGCGGGTCGGGACCTGGGCCGCGGCGAACAACGTGGAGATCGCCTACACCCCGACCAACAGCTCCTGGCTCAATCGGATCGAGGCCCAGTTCACCGCCTTGCGCTACTTCGCCCTCGACGGCACCGACCATCCGAGCCACAACGCCCAGGGCAGCATGATCCGCCGATACATCATCTGGCGGAACAAACACGCCGCGGACAAGCGCCTCAAGGCCATCGTGAGCAGGGCGAACGCCGCCTGATCGGCAGCCGCGAACCTCACCACAGATGCAGGAAGCTCCGGACGTCGTCGTAGCCGTCGAGAGCTCGACCGTCCACGTCAGTCGGGTCGGCCTCGGCTCGCGACGCCAGCGACTTCACCAGAGCAAGAGCCTCATCACCGAGACGCCCGAAGCGTCGTGCGGTGTGTCCCAGGCACAGGCCGGCCAACCCGAGAAGGGGACTTCCCGGAACGGCCCGTGTTCCGACCTGCAGGCACCAGTGCTCGACGAAATCCGCGTCGTCGTCGTTCAACGCAGCCCCGACCAGGACGCTCGCCGCCTCAAACTCGTGCGAGCGGTCACGCAGCGCCCGCTCCAACGTCTCGATCACGGCCTCGTGGGGCGACGCGGGAGGGTTCTCGAAGCTCAGATGGGAGTGCATCCCGCGAGACTACGTGCCCCACGATCCGCACTCGACCGGCAGGACCGGGGCGAAGGTTGCCTGATGCGGCACTAGTATCGCGGCCATGCCACGTCCCGAGGAGAGCGGCGGCACCGAGGGGGCGATCTCCGCGCCCTGGCGGGCCATCGTGCTGAACCACGAACAAGCTATCGGCCACCCGCCGTACGAGCGCGCCCGTTCAGAAGGCGAGCCGCTCGCGCGGCGGGACGATTTGCGCGTCCATGGCGCGGTCGGGGAGATCAGCTGCGCCGACGCCTCGGGCCGCACCCGCTGGACGCACCGCTTCTCAGGCCGTCCCAACGCCGCCCACATCTCGGGCGGGCGGGTCCTGGTCACCACGGACTCCCTCGAATACACCCCCTGGGGGCTCCTCGGGCCGGCCCTGCTGCTCGACCTCGCGGACGGTACCCTCATCGCCGAACTGCGCGGGGAGCGCGGCGCGGCACTCCGCGGCGGTCGCTTCCTGCTCGGCCTGGAGGGTTACTCGTTCTTCGACACCTGGGAGCACGACCGCGACGGCGACATGGTGGATTCCTGGCGCAGCTACGGCCACTACGTCGTCGGCACCGGCGTCCGCGTCGTCGAGGCCGACCGCGCCCACCCGACCCGCAGCCGGGTCGTCCGGTTGCTGCCCGGCGGCGTCATCGAACGCGGCCCGCACCTCACCGACCCCCAGGCCCCTCGGCCCCTGGTCCTGGACGACGGCACCATGCTGGTCCTCGACGGCGGCGTCCTGCGCGCGGTCGACCGCCGGCTGAACGGCACGGTGCTCGCCGAACTGCTGCCCGCCGCCCCCGGCCGGCCCCCGGGCCGCATCGGAGCGCTGCGCCGCGACGGCGACCACATCACCGCGGTCATCGCCGAGCCCCACCCGGACAGGAGTCCCACGCAGCACACCGTCCACACGTGGACCATCGCGCTCCACCCGCGCGCCTGATACCGGCTCACCGGACCGGCGACGCATGCGCTGCCCCGGCCGCTCCGGAACGCGGCGCCACCCGTGGACGCCGGGCGCGACGCGGGCGAGAGGGCGTCAGCCCAAGCCCAGCCGCGATATCTCCCGTCCGGGGGAGCGGTCCATGACCATGAGGAGACCTG
This sequence comes from Streptomyces sp. NPDC088354, assembly GCF_044753585.1. Classification (NCBI taxonomy): domain Bacteria; kingdom Bacillati; phylum Actinomycetota; class Actinomycetes; order Kitasatosporales; family Streptomycetaceae; genus Streptomyces; species Streptomyces sp. NPDC088354. Next base: position 11,391 of record NZ_JBIVNJ010000052.1, read on the forward strand.
CCTCGCGCGTCCTGTCGTAGGCGGCCTCGTCGACGACGTCCAGTTGGAACCAGACCGCCTTCGCGCCGATGGCCACCGCCTCGTCCGCGATACTCCCGGCGAGGGCGGAGTTGACGAACACGTCCACCACATCCACCGGGAAGGGGATCTCCCCGAGCGAGGCGTAACCCCGCTCGCCGTGCACGGTCTCGGCCCTTGGATGGACGGGGACGATCCTCTTGCCGATGCGCCGCAGCTTCTCGGCCACTCGGTAGGCGGCTCGTTCGGGGTTGTCGGACAGTCCCACCACGGCCCAGATGTCGCCCGAGATGGTGAGGATCTGCCGCATGGTGGTGTCGTCGCCGTAAGTCGTCATGCCTGGCTCCGCCCTTGAGGAGGTGAGTTCAGCACCGGTTGCCGCCGACTTGCAGGGTCATGGGGGAGCTTCAGCCGGCCGCATGACAGACCTTAGCCAGTCTCGGATACTGTATGCAATACTGCCCGGACGATCCGGCACTCGGCGTCGTCCGGGAGGAACCCCGGGGACACGGGTGAAGCCGCCCTGTCTAGCGCGCGGTTGACGCGGCGCGCCACCCGCAGGCGTTCTCCGACGCCGGAAGCGACGCGGACGCCCTCCGCATGCGGCGAAGGGCCCCGCCGCGCGTCACGCCCGGCCCTGCGCCAGGCATCACCTCCCCCGCCGCGCGGTCCCGGCACCCGGCCGTACGGAACCGCCGCTCAGCCGCGCTGCCGCGGGGGCTTCGTGCTCGCCCGCAGGATCACCCGGCCGGCCACCCGGGTGACCGACTGCTCCCGGGCATCCGGGGCCAGGGCCATCTCGATCGCGCGCCGGCCCATCTCGTGCAGCGGCAGCCCGACGGTGGACAGACCGGGGTCGTGGTCACGCAGCGTCGGAATGTCGTCGAAGCCGGCGACCAGGACGTCGCGCGGGGTCCGCAGACCGGCGGCACGGAAGGCGGCCATCGCGCCCAGCGCCATCACGTCGTTGACCGCGAAGACGCAGGCCCCCCATCGGCGTTCCGGGCGGATCGAGGCGATGACCTGTTGCGCCGCCTCGTAACCCCCGTCCCTGGTGAACTCGCCCGGCACCACCGCCAGCGGTTTGCGGCCCGCACGACGCAGCTCCCGGACGAAGCCGTTGGTGCGTTCGACGGCCGTCGCGAGCTTCTGCGGGCCGGCCAGCACGACGAAGTCCCTGGATCCCTGTTCCACGAGGGCCTTGGCCAGTGCCGCCGCCCCGGCGCGGTTCTCGGGAGCGATGGTGTGCGTGCCGGGCAGCGGCTGGCCGATGACGGCGACCTTCCCGCCCAGGCCCCGGTAGCGTTCGAGCAGGTCCGTCAGCCGCTGCTGGTCGCGCCGGCCGTCGTCGGTGTGCAGCCGCGACCCGACCAGGATGATGGCGTCGGTGCGGTGGCTGAGGAACGCCTCGACCACCCGGTTCTCCTGCTCCGTGCTGCGCAACGTGGTCGCGAGCAGTACCTGGCGGTCGCGCTGCGCGGCCTCGACCTGCACTCCCGAGGCGATGGTCGAGAAGTACGGGTCGGCGATGTCGTGGACGACCAGCCCGACCAGGCCCGTCTGGGCACCCGCCAGGGCCCGTGCCTGGGCGTTGGAGACGTAGCCGAGCTCCTCCGCCGCCTGGCGGACCGCCTCGACGACCGCCGGGGAGGGCCGGCGGCTGGAGCCGTTGAGCACCCGGGAGGCCGTCGCCTGGGAGACGCCCGCGCGGATGGCTACGTCGGTGAGGGTCACCCCTGCCACGCGTTCACCTTTTCATGTCGGTTGTCGCAGTCGTCCGTCGAGGTGGCGCCCCGACCGTCCGTGTCCTGCCGCTACTGGTCGGTGCTCCGGGTCTTCCGGGACGCGGTCGTCCACCGGCCGACGCCGGCGAGGGCTGTGTGGCCGTCACCCATCATGCCCTGCGACAGCAGGGCGCCGGTCCGGGCGATCCGGTGCGTGGGGTCGGGAGCCCGCCACGTGGGCCGGCCGGCCGCCGGCCGCCTCCCGCGCGGTGTCCCAGCAGAAGCCCGGTCCGTGGTCACAGGGTGACCTCCGGGACCTGCATCCGGCGGCCCTCGTCGGACGAGCGCAGGGCCAGTTCCGCGAGCTGCACGCCCCGCGCCGCGGAGAGCAGGTCGTGGCGGTGCGGGCGGCCGGCCGCCACGTCGCGCAGGAACTCTTCCCACTGCACCTTGAACCCGTTGTCCTGTTCGGCGTTGGCCGGCACGTCGAGCCACTGGTCGCGGAACGGTTCGGTGACCGGGAGGTCCGGGTTCCACACCGGCCTGGGGGTGTGCGAGCGATGCTGGGCCACGCACCCGCGCAGACCCGCCACGGCCGAACCGTGGGTGCCGTCGACCTGGAACTCGACGAGCTCGTCGCGGTGCACACGCACCGCCCACGACGAGTTGATCTGCGCGATGACGCCGCCGTCGATCTCGAAGATGCCGTACACCGCGTCGTCGGCGGTGGCCTGGTACTCCCTGCCCTGCTCGTCCCAGCGGACCGGGATGTGCGTGGCGGTCCTGGCGGTGACCGCCCGGACGGGCCCCAGCAGGTTCTCCAGGACGTAGCTCCAGTGGCAGTACATGTCGACGGTCACGCCGCCGCCGTCCTGGCTGCGGTAGTTCCACGAGGGGCGCTGGGGGACCTGCACGTCGCCCTCGAAGACCCAGTACCCGAACTCGCCGCGCAACGAAAGGACGCGCCCGAAGAAGCCCTCGTCGATCAGCCGGCGCAATTTGAGCAGGCCGGGCAGGTAGAGCTTGTCGTGCACCACGCCGGCCACGAGGCCGGAGTCCCGGGCCAGCGCGGCCAGTTCGACCGCCTCGTCGAGCGTCGGGGCGACGGGTTTCTCCACGAAGACGTGCTTGCCCGCCGCGATCGCGGCGCGCAGGGCCGCCGGGCGGGCCGTGGTCACCTGTGCGTCGAAGTAGACGTCGACGGAGGGGTCCTTGAGCACCTCCGTCAGGTCGGTGCTCCATCGCCGCACCATGTGGCGCCGGGCGATCTCGCGCAGCCGCCTCTCGTCGCGTCCGACGAGGACCGGCTCCACCTGCAGGCGCCTGCCGTCGGGCAGCAAGACGCCGCCCTGCTCCCGGATCTCGAGAATGGAGCGGGCGAGGTGCTGCCGATAACCCATACGGCCCGTCACGCCGTTCATGGCGATGTGCAGAGTGTCCGAGGCGGATGTCGATGCCACTGTGCCTCCGCGAGGGTTGGAATGCGTATTCCCACCGTAGGTTTCCGGTGTTTCGGCAGTCAAGGGAGCCCGCTCCGGACCGGCCGGCATCGCCCCCGTCGAGGGCTATCGGCGATGCTCCAGGGGTGCGGTCGGGCGGGAGCCGAGCGCGCGCTCCCCCGACCGACCTCGCCCAGCGCACCAAGAAGGCGGCTTTCATGGCGCCTTGTTCCATTCGTTCCCCACCGGTTCGGCGGATCCCGATCCGGCCCTTGACACTGGCCGAAGAGGGCTCCTACTTTCGCCGGAAAGCGCATTCCCGACCCGCGAACACAACGCAACACCGGACCCACGAACGCAGCATACGTACAGGGGTGCTCCGATGAGTCATGCGCAGACCGCGGCGGTGGACTACACCGCCGAGGTGTTCATCGACGGCCGGTTCGAACCTCCCGCGTCCGACTGGCTGCCCGTCCTCGACAAGGGGTCCGGAGCGGCGTTCGGCCGCTACGGGAACGCGTCCCCGGCGCAGGTCGACCGTGCGGTCGCCGCGGCCGGGCGGGCCCAGCCCGCCTGGGCGGACATCGACGCCAACACCCGGTGCGCCGTGCTCCGGGCCTTCGCCGCCGAGCTGGGCCGCCGCCACGACGAGCTGATCGAGCTCATCATCCGGGAGACGGGCGCCATGGCCGAGAAGGCCGAGGAGGAGCTGGAGCAGTCCGTCAACCAGCTGCTCAACTCCGCCACCCAGCTCACCGAGAACGCCGGCTCGATCCTTCCCCCGTACAAGGGCGGCAAGATCTCCCTGTCGCGCGCGGTGCCGCTGGGCGTCATCGGCCTGATCGTCCCGTGGAACTATCCGATGAGCCTGGCGATGCGGGCTCTGGCACCAGGGCTGGCCTACGGGAACGCGGTCGTGCTCAAGCCCGCCGAGCTCACCCCGATCGCCGGCGGCCAGGTGCTCGCCGAGGCGGCCCGCGCCGCCGGGATACCGGAGGGCGTGTTCGCCGTGCTGCCGGGGGACGGGCCGGGCACCGGCAGTGCGCTCTACCGGCACCCCGGGCTGGACCTCATCCACTTCACCGGATCGTTCGACGTCGGCCGTGAGATCACGGACTTCGCCGTCCGGGCCGGCAAGCCGGTCGTGACCGAACTCGGCGGGGACAACGCCTTCGTCGTCCTCGACGACGCGGACATCGACCAGGCGGCGAGTTGCGCGGTCTGGTCGTCGCTGTGGTACCAGGGGCAGACGTGCATCAGCGCCGGGCGGCACCTGGTGCACCGGGAGGTGGCCGACGCCTTCACCGAAGCCGTCGTGGAGCGGGTGCGCAAACTCCGCGTCGGCGACCCGCTGCGCGACGAGGTCGACCTCGGCCCGGTGATCAGCGCCGTCCAGCGGGCCCGTTTCCACGACGGCCTCGTCGAGCCGTCCATCGCGGCAGGGGCGAAGGTCGCCGTGGGCGGCACCTACGACGGGCAGTTCTACCAGCCGACCGTGCTGACCGACGTCACACCGCAGATGCCCGTCTTCCGCGAGGAGACCTTCGGCCCCGTCATGCCCATCACCGTGGTGGACTCCGAGGCCGAGGCCCTGGAGCTCGTCAACCGCCACCGGACCCTGATGAACTCGGTCTTCACCGGCGACCCGCTGCGCGGCCTCGCCTTCGCCGAACGGGTCACCTGCAACGAGGTGCACGTCAACGACGGCTACGCCCGTCACGGTGGCGAAGGACAGCTCGCCGCGTTCACCCGCCGGCAGTGGGTCGGCCTGCAGACGGCTCCGGTGTCCTATCCGGCCTGGGCCCAGGGGAGTTGACCCCGATCCGGGGCACCCCGGCAGCAGGACACCGGGCCCGGCAACCACACCGTCAAAGGAGAACGAAGTGCTCGGGGGCTATCTCAAGAGAGCGGCAATCCTCGGCCTGGTCGCCACCACGGCCGTGACCACCCTGGCGGCCTGCGGCTCGTCGAAGGACTCGTCCGGCGGGAAGAGCAAAGGGCCCGTCACGTTGACCTACGTCAACTGGGACGGCGGCATGCAGGACGTGGTCGACGAGTGGAACCGGCTGAACCCGGACGTGCAGGTGAAACTCAGCAAGCCGTCCGGCACGGGCTACACCCTGTACAACAAGCTGATCACGAACAACCGGGCCGGCACGAACCCGGACATCACCGAGGTCGAGTACCAGGCGCTGCCCGCCCTGATCGCGAACAAGGTGGTGGTGCCGATCGACGACTACGTCGGCGACCTGTCGGGCGACTTCGACAAGGCATCCCTCGCCCAGGTCCAGTTCGACGGCAAGACCTACGGCGTTCCCCAGAACATCTGCCCAATGATCTTCTTTTACCGCAAGGACGTCTTCGACCGGCTCGGCCTCAAGGCGCCGACCACGTGGGACGAGTACGCGGCCGCCGCCGAGACCATCCACCAGCACAACCCCAAGCAGTTCATCGGCAACTTCACCGCTGCCGACGCGGGCTGGTTCGCGGGCCTAGCCCAGCAGGCGGGGGCCGACTGGTGGACGGCCTCGGGCAGCAAGTGGACGGTCGCCATCGACGACGCGCCCACCAGGAAGGTCGCCGACTACTGGGGCGGTCTGGTCCAGAAGGGACTGGTCAGCCCGGAGCCGAACTGGTCCCCGCAGTGGAACACCGACATGAACAACGGCACCCTGGTCGGCTGGGTCAGCGCGCAGTGGGCGCCCAACCAGTTGCCCGGAATCGCCAAGGACACCGCGGGCAAGTGGGTCGCGGCCCCGCTGCCCGCCTGGACCCCGGGTGACCGGACCGTCGGCATCTGGGGCGGTGAGACCGAGGCGGTGACCGCCAACTCCAAGCACCCCGCGGAGGCCGCGAAGTTCGTCAAGTGGATGAACTCCTCGGCCGGCGGCGCGAAGATCCTCATCGAGAAGGTCGCCGCGTTCCCCGCCTCGAAGGCGAACCAGCAGCTGGACGCCCTCAAGACGCCGCCGACGTTCATGTCCAACCAGCCGGACTACAACACACTGATGGCCCAGCAGGCGGGCAACGCGCGGACGTTCCAGATCTGGGGCCCGAACGCCAACGTCACCTTCGACAGCTACTCCAACGCCTTCGCCGCCGCGCTGCAGAACAAGACGCCGCTGTCCGCGGCGCTCCCCCAGATCCAGCGGGCGACGGTCGACGACATGAAGCAACGCGGCTTCGCCGTCACCGGCTGACCCGGCCACCGTCCGCCCGCGCACCCACTCGCCTCCGCGCACCCACCGGGCCGCACCCACCCACCCGCACCCATCCACCGACACGAGGGGAAGAAGGGCTCATGAGTGCCATCGAGGAGCAGGCGGGGCCACGCCCCGGGCCCGGCACACCGCCCCCGGGCGCGGGTCCCCGCCGGTTCCCCGGTGGCCTCGTCCCGACGTCGCGGTCCCGGCCCGGGCGGCGACGGCGCACGTTCCTGCCGCAGTTCCTGCTCGCCCCCGCGGTGCTGCTGTTCCTGCTGTTCACCGTCGCCCCCGGTGCCTACGCCCTCTGGCTCAGCTTCCTCAAGCCGCAGATCGGCGGGGGCCTGCTCGGCAACGAGGACCCGAAGGACGTCTTCGCCGGCTTGGAGAACTACCGGGCCACCCTCGCGGACTCCGAGTTCTGGCACAGCATCCTGCGGATGCTGCTGGTCGCGGGCATCGGCGTGCCCGCCACGATCTTCTTCGCCACCCTGTTCGCCCTCTGCCTCGACGCGAAGCGGGCGCGGCTGGTCGGCGTCGCGCGACTGGCCATCTTCCTGCCGTACGCCGTCCCGGGTGTCATCGCCTCGCTGCTGTGGGGCTTCATGTACCTGCCGGCGACCAGCCCGATCGGCGGTGACCACATCGACTACTTCGGTTCCGGTCAGGTGTTCTTCTCGGTCGCCAACGTGGCGGTGTGGGGCGTGCTCGGCTTCAACATGGTGGTGCTCTACACCACGCTGCGCTCCCTGCCGCGCGAACTGTTCGAAGCCGCCGAGATCGACGGAGCGAGCGAGCTGCAGATCGCGCTGCGCATCAAACTGCCGCTGCTCGCGCCGACCATGACCCTGGTGACGGTGTTCTCCCTGATCGGCGCGCTGCAGCTGTTCAACGAACCGACCACCCTGAAACCCGTCGCGAACGCGATCAGCTCGACCTGGGTGCCTCTGATGCGCGTCTACACCGACGCCTTCGTCAACAACGACATCCACCGGGGAGCGGCCACCTCGTTCCTGCTCATCGTCATGACCGTCACGGCCACCGCGGTCGCCAACCTGATCCTGCGCAGGATCTCCCGAAGGAGTGAGCGATGACCGCCGTCATCACCGGGCCCGCCTCGGCGGCCGCGCGCCGGCGGACGCCCTCCGGCCGCGTCAATCTAATGCCCACGATCATCCTGGCCCTCGGCGCCCTGTACTGCGTGCTGCCCGTGCTGTGGATCGTGATCGCGTCCACCAAGACCAACGACGAGCTGTTCTCCACGGCGCCGTTCACCCCCTCGTTCCACGGCGGCTTCGTCTCCAACATCGAGGCGCTGTTCACGTACAACGACGGCATCTTCGCGCGCTGGGCGCTCAACTCCGTGATCTACGCCTTCGGCGGCGCCGCGCTGTCGACGATCATCTGCGGCTGCGCCGGGTACGCCCTGGGCAAGTACCGCTTCCGCGGCAGCGTCTGGACGTTCCGGATCATCGTGGCCGCGGTGCTGCTTCCGCAGATCATGCTGGCCATCCCGCAGTTCCTGATGCTGGCGAAGGTCGGGCTGACCAACAACTACGCTGCGGTCATCCTCCCGCAGCTGGTCAGTCCGTTCGCCATCTACCTGTGCAAGATCTATTCGGAGGCCTCGGTCAGCGACGACATCCTGGAGGCGGCCCGCGTGGACGGGGGATCGGAGTGGCGCATCTTCCGGTCCATCGGCACCCGTCTCATGGCCCCGGCCCTCGTGACCGTGTTCCTCCTGCAGTTCATCGCCATCTGGAACAACTTCCTGCTGCCCTTCGTCATGCTCAACACCGACCGCCTCTACCCGCTGACCGAGGGGCTGTACGGACTGCTGATCATCACCGGCGGCCAGGCCGCGCAGTACTCCATCGTCGTCATCGGCGTACTGTTGTCGATCATTCCGCTGGCCCTGCTGTTCCTCTCGTTGCAGCGCTACTGGCGGGTCGACCTGCTGTCCGGGGGAGTGAAGGCCTGATGCGGCACGGTGCCGGCCGGCGACCGGTGGTGGCGGCGCTGCCCCGGCTGGGCTTCGGGGCGGCGGCCATCGCGCAGCCGCCCGTTCCGGCCGGTCAGGCCATGGACTGCCTGGCCGCGGCGTGGGACAGCGGCTTCCGCTACTACGACACGGCGCCGATGTACGGCGACGGGCGCTCGGAACTGCTTCTGGGATGGATGCTGCGGGGACGGCCGCGGGACTCGTACGTGCTGAGCACCAAGGTCGGCCGGCTGGTGCGGCCCGGGCACCCGGACACCGCGCGCACCGGGGCGGGGTGGATCTACGACTTCAGCCACGACGGGGTCCTCACCTCCCTCGACGAGAGTCTGCGGCGGCTGGGCGTCGACCGGGTGGACATGGTCTTCATCCACGATCCCGACCACCACTGGGAACAGGCCCTGGACGGCGCGTGGCCCGCCCTCGCGCGGCTGCGGGACGAGGGGGTGATCGGCGCGGTGGGGGTCGGCATGGTCCAGGCACCCATGCTGGCCCGGTTCATCCGGGAGACCGACATCGACGTGGTGCTGGCGGCCGGCGTCTACACCCTGCTGGACTCGCAGGCCCGCCTCGAACTGCTGCCCGAGGCCGAGCGCCGGGGGGTCACGGTCATCGCGGCCCAGGCCATGCACGGCGGGCTGATCGAGGGAGTGGCCCAGCCGCAGTTCCGCTACCGGCCGGTGACCGAGGAGATCCGGCACACGGTGGCGCGGATCGCGCGGATCTGCCGCGCGTACGGGGTGCCGAGCGCAGCCGCCGCTCTCCAGTTCCCGCTGGGACACCCGGCGGTGGGCTGTGTCCTCACCGGCCCCGCCTCGCAGGGCCAACTGCGTGAGAACCTCGACTGGGCGACCACCGAGATCCCGCCGGGACTGTGGGGGCGGCTGCGCGAGGAAGGCCTGGTGCCCCCGGACGTCCCCGTTCCCGCCCTGCCCGCGCCACACCCCTGGAGCATCCCGTGAGCCGCATCGTCATCCTCTCCGGCGTGACCGAGGTCGACGACCCCTGGCACGACTTCACGGCGACATCGCAGGCCATCGCGGACTGCCTGGAGGACGCCGGCTGGACCTGCACGGTGGAGAGCACCGGCCGGTGCGACCGCGCGGGCCTGACCCACGCCGACCTCTTGATCGTCAACAGCGGGCTGGCGTCGCCGCCCGGACCGGGGACCGAACCCTCGGCGGTCCTCCTCGACCACCTGGCCTCCGACCGCCCGGTTCTGGGCGTCCACGCCGCGGCGAACACCTTCGGGGCGGTGCCGGCGTGGGCGCGGCGCCTCGGGGTGCGCTGGGCGGAGGGTGTGTCGATGCATCCGCCCATCGGCCGGCAGCGGCTCACCCCGGCGGCCGGGACCGTGCTCGCCGGCCTCGACGAGGTCACGGTCCACGACGAGCTCTACAGCCACCTGGAGCTGCTGCGGCCGGCGGACGTACTCCTGGCGCACCCCCTCGACGGCCGCGACCACCCGCTGGTGCTCGCCCGGTCGGAGGGCCGGCAGCGGACCGTCTACGACGCGCTCGGGCACGGCGTCGAGTCGTACGCGTCCGCCACCCGCCGCGAACTGCTGCGCCGCGAGGTGCGCTGGCTGCTCGACGAGGGCTGAGTCGCGCGGAACGCCGTGCCGCCCTGCGGCCGGCACGGCGCCAGGGACGTCATGACCGGCCGCGGCGAACGGTTCTCAGGCCCTGGCGTGACGCCGGAGAACCGTTCGCGGGGCGGGAATCGGAGACGTGCGTCAGTCGTCGGTCTCCGCCGACGGGATGTAGGCGCCGGGCACGTCGCCCGGAGCGAAGATCTTGTCCTCACCGGGGTACGGCTTCGTCCACGCGTGCGTCTGGTACCACGTGAAGTGGTTCATCTGCGCGGGATTGGCGAAGTCCGGCTTGGCGTTCGGCCCGGTGAGCCGCTGCTTGGACCGCCAGGCCTCCCACTGAGCGGCGACCGCCCGCTCGGCCGCGGGAACCTTCTCCGACGGCACGGGCGCCGCGTGGGGGTTCTGCGGCGCCGGAGTGTCCAGACCGCAGGCGGGCGCCGTCTTCAGGCCGTCGGTCAGCGCGGTCCGGTTGGGCAGCGCGGTGAACGGCGTGTAGTCCGCCTTCTTTGTGAACGCCTTGGACATGGGAGTGGCGGCGCTGTCCTTCTGGTTCATCGGGTGGATCCCGAGGATCTGCTCGATGGTCCGGATCAGCGTGATCTGCGAGTAGTAGTGGCTGTCGACAGCGCCGTGCTCCGCCCAGGGGCTGATGATCTGGATCGGGGCACGGTGGCCGTCGACGTGGTCGAGCCCGGCCTGGGAGTCGTCCTCGACCACGAAGATCGCGGAGTCCTTCCAGTACGCGCTGTGCGAGATCTCGTCGACCATGCGGCCGACGGCGAGGTCGTTGTCCGCGACCTGGGCGGCGGGGCCGGCGGGCCCGCCGGTGTGGTCGCTGGAGAGCCAGAACATGTTCAGGTTCGCCGGACCGTTCTGCTCGAAGTCACGCTTCCAGATCTCGGCACGGTAGACGTCCGGGACGCTGGTGTCGAACTTCGCGAAGCCGGGGACCGAGACGCTGTTGAGCGACGGGATCGGGGAGGACGACGTCAGGTTGTAGGCCGTGTCCTGCCCGGTGGCCTGCATGTTCTTGGTGTCGCAGTACAGGTTCTGCCAGCTCGCGCCCGAGGGCTTGGCCAGGAACTGGTGGAACTCGCCGAAGTCCCGCACGGTCTGGCCCGCGGCCTGCGCGCCGGTCCACAGGAAGCCGGTCCGCTGGTGGCCGAGAGCGTCGTCCTCGGTGTCGTAGCTGCGGGCGTACTCACCGGCCGAGGACTCGGTGTACTCCGGGTTGTCGGCCTGCATCAGCCAGTTGTGACCCTCGGCGGAGTTCGTGCCGATGTCGTAGGTGTTGTCGTACAGGCCGAACTGGCGGGCCAGCGCGTGCTGGTTCGGCGTCACGTTCTCGCCGAACTCGGCCAGGGACGCGTCGCCGTTGCCCTGCGGGATGTCGCCGAAGAGCTGGTCGTAGGTGCGGTTCTCCTTGACGATCAGGAAGACGTGCTTGATCGTCGAGGGGTCGCCGAGCTTCTCCGGGACCGGAACGGGCTTCGGGCCCTTGCCCTTGGCCTTTGCCAGTTTGACCGAGTCCTTCGTCCAGCCGTTCTGCTGGAAGACCTTCGCCGTCTCGGACTTGATGACGTGGTCGCTCGGGAGCGTGAACCGCTGCACGCTCGAGGTGGTGTCGTGGGTGCCGTGCCCGGCGCTGTTGGTGGGGCGGCGGGCGTCGATGCCGCGGGTGTTGGAGACGACCACCTGGTTGCCGACGGTGGCGATCTCGGAGGGGAAGTAGTCCGTCGGGAGCAGACCGACGTAACTGACGGGCTCCTGCGGGGACGTGTACCGGTAGACGGCGACCGCGTCGGCACGGCCCAGCGTCACCAGCAGGTGGCCGTCGTCGGTGAGCGTCACCGCGTTGGGCTCGTAGCCCACGGACGCCTCGGGCCACGGCTGGGTGGCGATGGTCTGGACGACCTTGTTCTTGCGGGTGTCGATGACCGACACGTCGTTGGTGGCGGTGTCCGTGACGAACAGCGCCCCGTTCCTGGCGTACAGCGCGGTCGGGTGCAGACCGACGTCGATGCTCCCGACGGCGGCGGCCGGGTTCGCCAGGTCGATGACGCTGACCGTGCCCGTGGTGGTGGCACCGGTCACGGGGTCGGCCGGCACCTGGGTTCCGTACGAGTTGATGGTGGTCTCGCCGGGCCTCGCCGGCCGCCCGCCCTCGTTGCTGACGTAGAGCTTGCCGCCGACCTGGACCATGCCGCGCGGGGCGTTGCCGACGGCCCAGCTCTGCTCGACGGTGCCGGTCGCCGTGTCGATGGCGACGACGCGGTTCTGTCCGTTGACTGCGGCGTACACGGTGGAGCCGTCGGCGGAGAAGACGGGCTGGGCCACCAGCGCGTGCTTGGACCCGTCCGCGGGGATCTTGATGGACACCGGGTCGGCGAGGCTGCCGTCGGGATTCACCGTGAACTTGGTGTAGCCGTCGGTCTGGCCCAGCCACAGCTGCGAACCGTCGGGCGAGTACGTGGGGCCTTCCTGGCCCACGTCGTTGCCGCTGATGCGCAGGTCCGCCGTCGCGGAGTTGCCGACGAGCTGCTGAACCTTCCAGTTCTTCAGGTCCACGACGGCGAGCGCCATGCCGCCGTCGGTGAGCGAGGCCGCGAGGTGGCTGCCGTCCGGGCTGACCGAGGACGACATGATCTTGCCATTGTCGATGACGAGCCGCTCGCCGTAGGGGTCGATGTACTGGTCGCTGGAGACGACCTGCCCGCGATGGGTGCTCTGGCCCACCTGGTCGTGGCCGAACTGGGTGGTCTGGGCGAATCCGATGCCCGTTCCGGTCGCGAGGACGACAGCGGTCGCGGCTGCCAGCGTCAGGCTCCTGCGGCTGCCCAAGTGGCGGCCGAGGAGGCCGGAGCCGGCCCTGCCGGCCGGCGTGCGACGACGTGTGACCTGCATGTTGAGTTATCCCTTCGAGGTGGGGAGCAGTTCGGCGTTGCCGTCGAACTGCCAGAGCGGGTTCGGTGCGTCCCCATCGCGAGTCCGCACCAGGAAGTAGCCGTTCACTTCCTTCGGCCCGTCGCCGTCGGCGACGAACCGCCCGTCCGGGGTGATGTCGAGCTGGTAGACGGCCGACCCCGTGGCGGCCACACCGGGCAGGTGCCAGGAGACGACGCAACGCCAGTCGTTCCCGGCCCCCTCGGCGTTGTCGCTGACACCGGCCTTGGTGCAGGCCGCCGTGGCCTTCAGCTGGTCTTCGGTGACAGCGGGGCGGTTGAGCTGGTCGGTCTGCATGCGGTAGAGGTGGGCGAACGCGGTGGCGACCGAGCGCTGCACCTTGTCCTGCTCGATACCGGAACCCGTGGCCGAGGTCGTCGCCGCGACGATCGCGACCGTCGCGACCACCAGCCCCACCAGCGGCAGGACTCCGGCGACGACCACGCGACGCGACGAGCCGTCGTCGGACAGGTTGGTGAAGTCGCGCCGCAGGAAGAGCACATACGCCAGCACCGTCGCGGTCACGGCCCACACCAGGCTGACCGCGATGCCGATCAGCAGCGGCGCGAGCTGCACGGGGCTGGTGAACAGACCGTTCCAGGCGATGAAGGCGTACCCGGGCAGAGCGACGCGTACGGCGACGGGGAGCGGCATCATCTGGGCGACCTGCATCACGAGCGCGACGAGCGCGGGCAGCAGCAGCCCCATGGGAGAGCGCCCCAGCGCGATGGATCCCAGCAGGCCGATGCCGGCCAGGGCCAGGGTGGGGGCGAGTGCGCAGAGCCAGGCGAGCAGCACCTGCACGGCGGCGTCGGACGGCGCCAGGAGGTGCCCGTCGAGGCCGACCAGCGGCCGGTTGCCTACCGCGGCGAGCCCCCCGACGGTGCTGGAGCAGGCCAGCCCGGCCACGAGCAGCACGAGGACGGTGAGACTGGCGAGGGTCTTCGCCGCGAAGATCCGCCGAGGCGACCGGACCGCGACGAGCAGGTGCCGCCAGGTGCCGAGCCGGTCCTCGGAGGCGAACACGTCGCCGGCGACCACCGAGGTCACGAGCGGAAGCGCCCACGTCCCCGCGAATCCGAGCATCACCAGTGGCCCGGCCCACCCCGTCGCGAGCATCCAGCGCCCGAAGAGCGTGTCGACGGGAAGCGTGCTCTGCCGGCTCACGGCCGCGACGAAGAGCGCCGGCGCGATCCAGCAGGCCAGGACGAGCAAGCGGATCCGCCATTGCGAGACCAGCTTGACCAGTTCGAAACGGTAGACACGCGCGACCGGGGCGCGCGAAGCGCTGCCGACGGCGGTGTCGGCGACTATGGCGGTCGCGGTCATCGGCCGGCCTCCGGCTGTTCGGTGAGGGCGAGGAACGCCGCCTCGAGCGGCGACACCACCGGTGCGAGCTCGCGCACCGCGATACCCGCGCGCACGAGTCCCGCCACCAGTTCATCGAGGGCGGCCACCAGCGTGCGCACGACGAGCACGTCCTCGTCGTGCCGGGCCCCGGCGTCGCCGACGACGTGGATCCCGGCTGCGCCGGCGGCCAGTCGACGGGCGGCGCGCGGGTCGGAGGTCCGCAGCCGGTAGTCGAGTTCGCGGTTCTCGGCCGCCAGCTTGCCCAGCGGGCCCGAGAAGACGACCCGTCCGGTGGCGAGGATGGTGACCTCCGAGCACAGCGCCTCGAGATCCTCCATGTGGTGGCTCGAGATCACGACCGCGGCTCCCTCGTTCGCGAGCCGGGTGATGACGCCGTACACGTGCTTCTTGCCCGCCGGGTCCAGGCCGTTGGAGGGTTCGTCGAGCACGAGCAACCGGGGCTTGGTGAGCAGCGCCGCGGCGAGCCCGAGCCGCTGCCGCATGCCGAGGGAGAACCCGCGCGCCCGGTCGTCGGCGACGTCCGTGAGCCCGACCTGGTCGAGCGCTTCGTCGATCCCCGCCGCGCGCGCGTCCTGGCCGCGGAGTGCGGCGAGCGTGGCAAGGTTCTGCCTGGCGGTGAGCGACGGGTAGAGGCCGGGTCCGTCCACGAAACCGGAGACACCGTCAGGAGCGGCGAGCGTGCGCCCGATCGGAGTGCCCAGGATCTCGAGGCCGCCGCTGTCGGCGACCGCCAGCCCGAGAAGGAGGCCGAGCAGCGTCGTCTTGCCGGCTCCATTGGGCCCGACCAGACCATGCACCTGTCCCCGCGTCACATCCAGATCCATGGCGTCGAGCGCGACAACGTCTCCGAATCGTTTGGTGATCCCGCGGGCACGGACTGCGAGGAGTGTGTCCATGAGTCCCTTCTTCCTCAACGCTCAAGGACCTTAGGGAGGCGCACGGCCTCGGCAGAGACGGCGGATTGAACGTCGGGGGAACGGATCGTCAAGGCATCGGCAAGTCGGAGTGCACGAATGCGCCGCGATCCGTTCAGACCAGTCAGACGTGGACAGGCCCGGGGGCTCCGGCGGCGGCGGCCTGACCGCAACCGCCGGCTACCCGGCGAAGTCCCCTCGGGACGCCACCGGGCAGTGTGGTGAGCGCGTGGGGCCGTACCACCCCCGCCGCAGTCAGGAACGGGCCCCGGGAGCGCGGGAACCCGCGAGGGGTCAGCCGGGCGGATGGGGCCGGGTGAGTCCCAGGTCGTAGGCGAGGATGACGGCCTGGACGCGGTCTCGGGCGCCGACCTTCGCCAGTACCCGGCCGACATGTGTCTTCACGGTCGATTCCGACAGGACCAGGCGTTCGGCGATCTCGCCGTTCGTCCATCCCCGGCCGATGGCGACCAGGATCTCCCGTTCGCGTCCGGTCAGGGCCGTCAACCGGGGGTCGTCGGCCGCGGTGGCGCCGGGCGGGAAGGCCGGGAGATGGTGGGCGTAGGCGTCGAGGAGGCGCCGGGTCACGGCCGGGGCGACCACCGCGTCGCCTTCCGCCACCGCGCGGATGCCGGCCAGCAGTTCCTCTGGGTGGGCGTCCTTGAGCAGGAACCCGCTGGCTCCCGCGCGCAGTGCGGCATGGGCGTACTCGTCGAGGTCGAAGGTGGTCAGGACGAGGACACGTGAGCGCCCTCCCGTGCCGACGATCCGACGTGTGGCCTCGATGCCGTCCATGCCGGGCATCCGGATGTCCATCAGCACGACGTCAGGCCGCAACTCCGCTGCCAGGCGGACGGCTTCGGTGCCGTGACCGGCTTCCCCGACCACGTCGGTGCCGGGTCGGCTTTCCAGCAGCATCCGGAAGCCGTAGCGCTGCAGGGGCTGGTCGTCCACGATCAGAACGGTGGTCATGCCACGCCGCCCGCGGCGTCGAGCTGGTCGGGGGCGAGCTCGAGGTCCGCCGTCACCGTCCAGCCACCGCCGGGTCGGGGGCCTGCCGTGACGGTTCCGCCGTACAGCGCGGCGCGCTCCTTCATGCCCGCGAGCCCATGTCCCGGCTCTCCCGGAGGCGAGTGCCCGGCTCCGCCCGGCGGCCCGCTGTCGTCGACGCGGACCCGCAGCCGGGTGGCGTCAGCAGTCACCTTGACGTGCGCCCTGGTGTGAGGGCCGGCGTGCTTGAGGGCGTTGGTGAGTGCTTCCTGCACGATGCGGTACGCCATGAGCTGCACTCCGCGGTCCAGGTCCTCCAGTTCGCCGCCCGCCGTGTAGACGACGTGTGGTCCGGCCGCGCGGATCCGCGCGCACAGCCCGTCGATGTCGGCGACGCCCGGCTGCGGGTTCAGCTCCGGGCCTTCCTCGGTCGTCCGGTCGCGCAGGACGCCCAGCATGCGCCGCAGCTCGCCCAGTGCCTGTCGGCCCGTGTCACCGATCAGCACCAGGGCTTCCCGCCCGCGCTCCGGGGAGGCCCCGACGGCGTACGCGCCGCCGTCGGCCAGCGTGACGATGACGGAGAGGTTGTGCCCGACGATGTCGTGCATCTCGCGGGCCACCCGGGTGCGTTCGGTCGCCGCGGCGAGCCGGCTGCGCTGGTCCCGCTCGATCTCCAGGCGGGCCGCGCGCTCACGCAGACCCGCCAGCTGGGCCCGGCGGATCCGCACGGCGATGCCGACCGCGACCGCCGCGGTCGCGGCACTGAACAGGAAGAACGAGGAGTCCCAGACGGACACCGCGGCGGACAGCCGTACCGCGACCAGCGCCAGGGCCGCTGCCATGGCCGCACAGGCCCACGCCAGCTGCCGCAGCCGACCGTGCAGCGCCAGGCTGTACAGGGCGACCAGCAGGGCGACGTCCGCCCGCAGTGCCGCGCCGAGAGCCCACTGCAGCACGAAGACCGTCATGACCACGGCGAAAGCGGTCGCCGGGCGCCTGCGCCGCCACAGCAGGGGCAGCACCAGACCCGCCTGCAGGAGCAGCGTCGCGGGCAGCGGCAGCCGGGTGAAGGCGATCCGGTGCTCCCGCAGGCCATCGTCGTCGTGGACCAGATCCGGGACGCAGAACACCAGCAGGACGAGGGCCACCACCACGGTGTCCAGGACCCACGGGTGATCGCGGTCCGCCTGCCGCACGCGCTGGCTCGCCCTGGACCAGCGCACGAACACCGGGTGCCCGGACAACGGATCGTCCACCGCGGCCGGTGGCAGGTCCGGGTCGAAGGAGGCGGTGCCTTGCTGGCTCACGGATCTCACCTGTCCATCGTGGGCGGGAAAAGCCGTCCGCGGCACCCGGCGCCGGCCGGGTGCCGCGGACGAGCATGCCTCATGCGTCGCTGCGCACCAGCCGGACTGCGGCTCCGGTCAGGGCGGCTGCGGTCCACAGCACGAAGACGATCAACCCGGCCACGGGCGACAGCGTCGTCGCGTCGTGATGCAGGGCGAACATGGCCTGGCCGGCGTTGCTGGGCAGACAGGGGCTGATGTTGTCCTGCCAGGCGGTGGGAAGCAGCGAGATCAGGCCGGGGATCAGCATCAGCGAGGCCACCAGCACCGAGATGCCACCCGCCACCGACCGCAGCAGCGCACCCAGGGCGACGCCGATCACGCCGACGAGGCCGAGGTAGAGACCGGCCCCCAGCAGACCGCGCACGACACCCGCGTCGGACAGCGTCATCGCCGCCCGGGTCTGCGCGACGATGCCGCTGTCGGCGAGAAAGGTCACGAAGACGCCGGCGGTGCTCAAGGCCAGCGCGATCACGCCGAACACCGCGGCCTTGGACCACAGCACCGGCAGGCGCCGCGGAACGGCGGCCAGAGTCGAGCGGATCATGCCGGTGGAGTACTCACCCGCGGCGACCAGCACCCCGAGGACGCCGAGTGCCAACTGGGCGAAGTTGGTGCCGAAAAGCGACAGGCTGAGTGCGGTGGCATCCGCGAAGTCGCGGTCCATGGGCCGGCCCGAGGAGATCCTGGCCTTGAACTGGAACGCGGCGATCAGACCGAACGCGACCAGGAACAGCAGGCCCAGCCCGAGGGTGATCCAGCTGGAGCGCAGTGACCACAGCTTGGCCCACTCCGAGCGCAGCACTCGTGTTCCCGTCACCTTGTAGGCGGGTCGCGCGACAGACGCGGCGACAGGCGTGGATTCCTGGCTCGGCGCGATGGTGTTCACAGCACACTCCCGGGGGCTTCGAATCCGGTGACGGACCCGTGGTACTCCACGGCGTCCTTGGTCAGGTCCATGAATGCCTCTTCGAGGGAGACCGTTCGCGGGGCCAGTTCGAACAGCGCGATGCCGTGCTCGGCGGCCTTGAGACCGATCGCGCGTGCCGACAGTCCCGTGACGACAAGCTCCTCGGAGCCGGCCCGGCCGGTGATCTCCACACCCGCCCCGGCCAGCACCTCGCGCAGCCGCGCCGGGTCGGCCGTGGCCACCTTCACCACGTCGCCGCCTGCCTGGCGGACCAGAGCCTGCACCGTGGTGTCGGCCAGCAGGCGCCCGCGCCCCACGATGATCAGGTGGTCCGCGACGAGCGCGACCTCGCTCATCAGGTGCGAGGACACGAAGACGGTCCGGCCCTCGGCGGCCAGCCCCGTCAGAAGGTTGCGGATCCACAGGACGCCTTCCGGGTCCAGGCCGTTGACCGGTTCGTCCAGCATCACGGTGGCAGGGTCGCCGAGTAGGGCGGCCGCGATGCCCAGGCGCTGTCCCATGCCCAGGGAGAACGCGCCCGCGCGTTTCTTCGCGACGGACTGCAGGCCGGTCAGCTCGATGACCTCCTCCACCCGGCTGCGCGGGATGCCGTGGGTGTGGGCCTGGGCCATCAGATGGTTGAACGCCGACCGGCCCGGGTGGATCGACTTGGCCTCCAGCAGGGCACCGACCTCCTGGAGCGGTGCGGCGTGTCCGGCGTAGCGGTGGCCGTTGACCCGTACCGATCCGCTGGTGGGCGCGTCCAGCCCGACGACCATCCGCATCGTGGTCGACTTGCCCGCCCCGTTCGGCCCCAGGAACCCGGTGACGGTGCCCGGCCGGACCGTGAAGTCGAGTCGGTCGACCGCGGTCTTCTCCCCGTACCGCTTCGTCAGCTGGTGTGCCTCGATCATCGGTGGCCCCTGGGTCGTCGTGGGCCGGACTGTCCCGACCGCCTCACCTGCAACGCTAGATTCCACCGCGGCGAGATCCGTGGTACCCGGGACCGATCATCGACGATGCCGTAGTACCCCGGTACCACTCCCTGCGCGCGCCCGGTCACGGCTGACCTGCCGCGACCCCACCGCGGGCCGGCGGGTGGCCGCGGGCTTCTCCGCGTGGTGGGTCGTGCGCGCATCACCCGGTCGGCGGCGGCTTTCTGCGGCAGCCCGTGAGCGGAGACAGGCACGGGAAAGGGGACCTCGCGGAACCGTGTGGAGAACTTCGTTCTCCGGCGCGCCCCGCCGTCGTCCGGCTCCTTCCCGACCCTAGACTGCGGGGCGTCTACTCATTTGTAGACGAATGTGTACGAGGTGCCGTCAGGCACCCCGCTTCTCCAGTGAGGCCACCGTCCATGCCCTGCGCGACGCCTGCAGCAGTCGGCCTCGTGCGCGCGGACCGCCGGTCGCCCGCCGGCGCGTCGTGTGCGGGGCACGGCCTGGCAGCGCCCTCAATGCCCTGCGGGCCGTGCCCGCGTACAGGAGGCCGGCGTGAACGGTGAGGACCGCGCCCCGCCCCGGGCCCCCTGCGTGACAGTCGATCACTCATGCATGACGGCCCTGGAGGGACGGAGATGGACAAACCGCAGACCTCTGCCGCGGCACCCGCGGCCGGCATCGGCGAGACGGTCGGCGCATCCGCGGTCAAGAAGCTGCCGGAGGTCGCCCTGGCCTTCTGGATCATGAAGATCGCGGCGACGACGCTCGGGGAGACGGCAGGCGACCTCTTCGCCCAGACCCTCGAGATCGGCTACTTCCTCACCACCGTCGCCCTGTTCTCGATCTTCTTGGTCACCCTTGCCGTTCAGCTCCGGTCGTGGCGCTACAACCCCTTCGTCTACTGGACGGTCATCCTCTCCACCAGCATGGCGGGCACCACCATGTCCGACTTCATGAACCGCGATGCCGGCGCCGAGTACCTCTCCCACGGCTCCACATCACTGGGCTGGGGACCCCAGGGACTGGGACTGGGCTACCCCACCGGTGCGGGCATCCTCGCCTCCCTTCTGATCGCGATCTTCGCCGCCTGGCGGCTGACCCGGCTGCCGTTCACCCTCCGGGACATCCACACTTTCCGCGCGGAAGCCCTGTTCTGGACGGCCATCCTCGTCTCCAACACCCTGGGCACCTCGATGGGCGACTTCCTGTCCGACAGCTCCGGCCTCGGCTACGCCGGAGGCGCACTGCTCATCACCGGGCTGCTCGCCTGCCTGCTCGCTCTTGTGTACGTCCCGGCCGTGCCGAACGTGCTGCTGTTCTGGATCGCGTTCGTGCTCACTCGCCCCCTGGGCGCCACCGCCGGCGACTTCCTGACCAAGCCCACCGCCAAGGGCGGCCTCGACCTGGGCACCGCGGGCTCGTCCGCGGTGCTCCTGGCGGTCCTGCTCGGGTTCATGGGGCACGCGTATCTTCACGAGCGGCGAAGCGCCGGGACACCGAACGGGCGGCCTGCTCGTGCGGCGTAGCGACCCGCCCGGCCCGTGCCCGGCCGGCCTGGTGGTGTGGTGCGGCAGTTCCGGTGGAGCGGGCTCGTACGGTGCTGCGTCAGTGTCCCAGCAGCTCGGCGGCCCGTTCGGCGATGGCGCAGACGGCGGCGTCGGTGTTCGCCCGGGACTTGTCCGGGCGATCATGTTCTTGAGACGGAACGAGCAAGACGTCGCCCAGGTCTTGGCACCTCCGGCGCCACCAGGGCCAAGCGCGTGGCGCGGAGGGGTCGGGCAGGGTTCTCTCCAGGAACCCGGCGTAGGCTTTCTTGATGATCGACGCGATTTCTCGGGCCGCTCGTCTGTGAGAGCCCCTACGGGCCGCTCAATCAGCAGGCGGTCGTCCCAGAGGTCGCAGCCCTGCAAGTGCGGTCGCGGCACGTAGAGCGGTCGGCGCGGACGGCGCGCGAAGACCTGCCAGCGGTTGACGGCGTCTTCGAGGTCCCGGACATGAAGTTGGCACCGGGCCGATCATGCGACGGCTCGGTGTCCGGGTCGTTGATGTGGACGTGGGGCGGGCCCGGACGGCGATCGCCCTTACCAGGTCGCAGTCTTCGGGTGGCGGCCCGGTCAAGCTCGGCATCGGTCCGCAGGATGTGCGCCAGGACGACGGCATCCTGATGGTCGGACTTCTTGCGGAGCGCGCCGGTTCCGATGGCGGGCCACCGCCATCGGATTGATCGCGAAGACATGGCGGCGGTAAGGGCCGTGCGTGACCAGGTGAGGCCGAGCCACCGCCGTGCCGTCCGGCGAACCCCGCACCTATGCTGATGCTCGGTCACATCATCATGCCGGCCCCATATTTCACGACTTAATTTTTGGTTTGTATTGACGCCTGGGTCGATGACTCCTACCGTCCGATCCAGCTCGCGCACCCCGCAACGCGACCGAGGAGACACGCGTGACCAACGCTCCCGCCGTGCTCGTCCGAGTCCGCCGTCACCGCAGACTCACCGCCTTCCTCACCACCGCCGCCCTGCTGCCGGTCGCCGCCGGTATCACCCTGCTCGCCGCCCCGGAGGCCGGGGCGGCGACCATCCCCACCACGCCCACCACCGTCGTCAACGCCAACAGCGGAAAGCGCGTGGACGCACGCGCCGCGACCACCGCCAACGGCACGGCAGTGCAGCAGTACACCTGCAACGGGACCGCCGCCCAGTCCTGGCAGTTCACCGCGACCGACAGCGGCTACTACCGGATCGGCGCGGCCTCCGCGCCGAATCAGGTATGGGACGAGACCGACGTCTCCACCGCCGACGGCGCGCTGACCCAGCTGTGGCTCTACGGCGGCGGCGCCAACCAGCAGTGGCTGCCGGTCGCCGAGGCCTCCGGCTCGTACCACTTCGTCAACCGCAACAGCGGGAAGTGCCTCGACGTCCCGTCGGCGTCCACCGCGGACGGCGTCCAGCTGCAGCAGTACACCTGCAACGGCACCGCCGCCCAGTCCTTCGCGCTCTCCGGGGGCGTCACACCACCGACGGGCACTCCGGACTTCGGCCCCAACGTCACCGTGTTCGATCCGTCGATGTCGGCGGCCGCCATCCAGTCGAAGGTCAACTCGGTCTACGCCACCCAGCGGACCAACGAGTTCGGCACCCAGCGCAACGCCCTGCTGTTCACCCCCGGCACGTACAACGTCGACATACCCGTCGGGTACTACACGCAGGTCTCCGGGCTCGGCCTGTCACCGACCCAGGTGTCGATCACGGGCGGCGGCGTGCACGTCGAAGGCCACCTCGAGGACGGCAACGCCACCCAGAACTTCTGGCGCGACGTCGAGAACATGTCGCTGAGCCCCAGCTCGGGCAGCACGATGTGGGCCGTCTCGCAGGCCGACCCGTTCCGGCGGATGGACGTGCACGGCAGCATGAAGCTGTGGGACGACACCCACGGCACCAGCACCAACTGGTCCAGCGGGGGCTTCGTCGCCGACTCCCGGATATCCGGCCAGGTCAACTCCGGGACCCAGCAGCAGTTCCTGACCCGGAACACCGCCCTGAACGGCGGCTGGACCGGCCGCAACTGGAACATGGTCTTCGTCGGTGACACCGGGGCCCCGGCCACCGGCTTCCCCAACCCGCCGTACACCACCGTGGCCCAGAGCCCGGTCATGCGCGAGAAGCCGTTCGTCTACGTCGACGGCGCAGGCGCCTGGCAGGTCTTCGTCCCGTCCCTGCGGAGCAACGTCCAAGGGCCGGACTGGGTGGGCGGTACCGCCCCCGGGACCTCGTTGCCGATCAGCCAGTTCTACATCGCCAAGCCCGGTGACACCGCCACGACGATGAACAACGCACTCGCCGCGGGCAAGAACCTGCTCGTCACGCCGGGCGTCTACCACCTGTCCGCCGCGCTCAACATCACCCGCCCCGACACGGTGGTCCTCGGAATGGGCCTGGCCACCCTGGTCCCGGACAACGGCAACGCCGCGATCACCACCGCCGACGTCGACGGCATCGACATCGCCGGACTGCTGATCAGCGCGAACACCACCAACTCGGCCACGCTCATGCAGGTCGGCCCGGCCGGGTCGACCGCCGGCCACGCCGCCGACCCGATCGTGCTGCACGACGTGTTCTTCCGCATCGGCGGCGACGTCCCGGGCAAGGCGACCCAGACACTGGTCGTCAACAGCAACGACGTCATCGGCGACGACCTGTGGCTCTGGCGGGGGGATCACACCAACGGCGTGGGCTGGACCACCAACCCGGCCGCCAACGGACTGATCGTCAACGGCAACAACGTCACCATGTACGGTCTGGCGGTCGAGCACTACCAGAAGTACCAGACCACCTGGAACGGCAACGGCGGCCGTACGTACTTCTACCAGAGCGAGACCCCCTACGACGTGCCCGACCAGGCCGCCTGGACCACCAGCGGCGGCGACCTCGGCTACGCCTCGTACAAGGTCGCCAACTCCGTCACGTCGCACGAGGCATGGGGCGTGGGCGTCTACGCCTACCTCCGTGACAACCCCTCCCTGGTGCTCGGCCACGGCATCGAGGTGCCCACGACGTCCACGGTGAAGTTCCACAGCATGGTCACCACGGTCCTGGGCGGTGCCGGCACCATCAACCACATCATCGACAACACCGGCAACCAGGTCACGGCCGCCAGCAACGTGGCCTACCTGGTCAGCTATCCGTAGGTCCGTCCTCCCTCTCGCACCGGACGCAGGGGCCGGCCCGCACCGGGCCGGCCCCTGCGTTTGTGCAACTCCCCGCTGGGCGCATCGTCGTGCCGAACGAAGGGTGCCGGGTACGTCTCGCCGTGCGGCGTTCAGTCGTGGTCGGCCGCGACCGCGGTGGCGAGCCGCCGGGCCTCGTCCACCGCGTGCGGGATGTCGTCGACGGGGAAGAGTACGTGCCGCACAGTCCGCTGCCGGTCGAGGACGAGGACGCTGCGCTTGAGCCGCGTTCGGCCGGCGGCGTGGAAGGTGGGCAGGCGCAGGGCCGCGGCCAGCTGAAGACGGGCGTCCGACAGAAGCGGGTACGGCACCGACTCGGCCCGGCCGAACGCGGCCTGCTCGTGGGGCAGCTGGGTGCTGACGCCGTGGACGGCGGCACCCGCGTCGCGGAAGGCGGGCCAGGCGTCGCGGAACAGGCGGTTCTCCAGTGTGCAGCCGGCCGCGCCCGGCAACGGCTCCTCCCACCGCACGCCGGTGGCGGGGTAGGCGAACAGGACGGTCGCGGCGGCCTCCGGGGCGACCGCGTCACGTGGTGTCCCGTCGCTGCCCGGCAGTTCGAGCCCCTCGGCCAGCCGGGTGCCGGTCAGGGAGTGCACGCGGGCGTGCTCCGCGCTGTCCTCGGCCGCCGTCGCGGTAAGGCTTCCATCCCCCAGGACCCAACGGTCGCCCCAGTCCTGCATCGCCACCAGCAGCGGGAGCAGCCCGGTGCCGGCGTCCGTCAGCAGGTACTCGTACCGGACCGGGCGGCGCTGATAGAGGCTGCGACGCAGGACACCGCTCGCGACGAGCCGTCCCAGCCGTTCGGTGAGGACCTTGCGGGACAGGCCCAGCTCCGCGGCGAGGGCGTCGAAGCGTACGTGGCCGCGTGCGATCTCCCGCAGGACCAGGACGTTCCACCAGTCACCCGTGATCACGGCGGCCTGGGCGATCCCGCAGGTCGCGTCGGCGTTGTGCATCTTCATCACCCCATAGTAAGTTCCCTCCGGGAACTCACTTTGTTTCAGTATGGAACTTATTCCGATCGAACGTGAGGAGCTGCACCATGACCGCCATCACCCGCGTCATCGGCCGCGAGATCATCGACAGCCGGGGCAACCCCACCGTCGAGGTGGACGTCGAGCTGTCGGACGGCTCGACCGGCCGGGCCGCCGTACCGTCCGGGGCGTCGACCGGCGCACGAGAGGCCGTCGAACTGCGCGACGGGGACCCGGGTCGCTTTCACGGCAAGGGAGTACGCCGGGCGGTGGACGCCGTCAACGAGAGCATCGCGGACACCGTGACGGGCCTCGACGCGGAGAACCAGGCTGCCGTCGACGCGGCACTGATCGAACTGGACGGCACCCCCAACAAGGCCCGGCTCGGGGCCAACGCCACCCTGGGCGTCTCGCTGGCCGTGGCCAAGGCCGCCGCGGCCGCTCACCGTCTGCCGCTGTACCGGTACGTCGGCGGGGTGGACGCACGACTGCTGCCCGTGCCGATGATGAACATCATCAACGGCGGCGCGCACGCCGACAACCCGCTGGACTTCCAGGAGTTCATGATCGCCCCGATCGGCGCGGCCACCTTCGCCGAAGCCGTACGCATGGGCTCCGAGGTCTTCCACACCCTGCGCCGCGACCTCATCGCCGCCGGCCACAGCACCGGCGTCGGCGACGAAGGCGGATTCGCACCGGACCTGCGCACCGCCGACGAAGCACTGGACTTCGTGGTCCGTGCCGTCGAGCGCACCGGTTACAAGCCCGGCGAGGACATCACCGTCGTCATGGACCCCGCCACCTCGGAGTTCTTCCGGGACGGGGTCTACGACTACTCGGGCGAGGGCCTGCGCCGTACGCCCGAACAGCACGTGGACTACCTCGCGGGCCTCGTCACGCGCCACCCGGTGGCCTCGATCGAGGACCCGATGGCCGAGGACGACCTCGACGGCTGGCGGCTGCTCATGGCCCGGCTCGGCGACCGGTGCCAGCTCACCGGCGACGACGTGTTCTGCACCAACGAGACCCTGCTGCGCGAGGGCATCGACAACGGGGTTGCCAACTCGATCCTGGTGAAGGTCAATCAGATCGGCACCCTCACCGAGACCCTGGCCACCGTCGGCACCGCCCACCGCGCGGGCTACACGGTGGTGATGTCGCACCGCTCCGGGGAGACCGAGGACACCACGATCGCCGATCTCGCCGTGGCCACGGGCTGCGGCCAGATCAAGACCGGATCGATGTCCCGCTCGGACCGCACCGCCAAGTACAACCAGCTCATCCGCATCGAAGAGGAACTGGGGCCCCAGGCCCGGTACGCGGGCAGGGACGCCCTCGGCCTCCGCCGATGACGCGAACGGGCGCCCCGTTATCTTTTTCGCGGTCCTGCAAGAGGGCCGCTGGCCTCCGGGCCCGGTATGACTGTTGCCCTACCTTCTTCATGGGTTCGCACCGGTCACTCGTAGGATCGGCGGAACCCAGGGGTTCCAGGTATGGCTGTGACTGTTCCGCCGCCG
>NZ_JBIVNJ010000053.1:0-3127 GCF_044753585.1 Streptomyces sp. NPDC088354
CTCCAAGAGCACGTCACAAGAGCACACCGCGCATGATCGCGAACAGCTGACACGACCCGCTCAAGCGTCCGAATCACAAGATCGTCGACAGAACCAAGGTCAGAGACGGCAAGGTCGCGAACCGGCCCATCTACGTCGTCATGGCTGTCACGGCCGAGGGCCACCGAGACATCCTCGGAATCTGGGCCGGCGACGGCGGCGAGGGTGCGAAGTACTGGCTGCAGGTGTTCACCGAGCTGAGGAACCGCGGCCTGGAGGACGTGCTGATGCTGGTCTGCGACGGGCTGAAGGGCCTTCCTGACGCGGTCGAGGCGGTCTGGCCCCGAACGATTGTTCAGACGTGCATCGTGCACCTCCTGCGCAACAGCTTCCGATATGCGGCCCGCCAGGACTGGGACAAGATCGCCAAGGCGCTGAAGCCCGTCTACACGGCACCGAGCGAGAGCGCGGCGACGGAGCGCTTCGGGGAGTTTCAGGACGCCTGGGGCGGAAAGTACCCGGCGATCGTCCAACTGTGGGAGAACGCCTGGGCCGAGTTCGTGCCCTTCCTCTCCTTCGACGTCGAGATCCGCACGGTCATCTGCTCGACGAACGCCATCGAGTCCGTCAACGCGCGGATACGCAAAGCTGTCCGAGCCCGCGGGCACTTCCCCAACGAAGCCGCCGCCTTGAAGTGTGTCTACATGGCACTGATGAGCCTGGACCCGACCGGCAAGGGTCGCAAGCGCTGGACCATGCGCTGGAAAGCACCATTGAACGCCTTCCAGATCGCCTTCGAGGGTCGGCTCACCCCGACCAACAACTGAACCCTCAACAACCAAGATCAGCCGTTAAATTGACACACCCCCCTCTCAGCTGTGAGGGGACGTGCACGGTCGCGGGGCCGGGGCCCGCTATCGGCAACGGTGGCGGTGGGCCGCCCGCGACCGGCACACCAACCCCGTAACACCCCTTACGGATTTGCCTTGTGACGAGAGGGGTAAAGTGATGATCGCTTCGCAGCACGGCGGCCGTGTCACACCACCCGACACCGGCCTGCCAGCCCTCGCCCCTGGCCGCACAAGCCAGGGGCGAGGACCTTGGGGGTGTGGCGGAACAGGCAGACGCGCCGGATTCAAGTCCCGGTGTCCCCGGACGTGAGGGTTCGACTCCCTCCACCCCTACCCGGCAGCCGCGGCAGCTCCCGCAGGTGGCAGGTCATTTCGTGTCGATAACCGCGTCGCCCACGATGACCAGCGGGGGCGGATCACCCGGGGCAGGTTCTTCCTTCATGCCGTAGATGACTTTGGCGATCTCGTCGTACATCCGGATGGATTCCGGGCGCCTCTCCCGGCTCCACGGGTATTCCCCGGCCCCGCCGTGGGCGTCATAGTCCAGACGCCGCAGGTAATTGGCAAGGGTAACCCCGTCGAGTTCCACCTTCTGCAGGCCGTTGTCCAGTGGGGTGACTTTCCCCTTGATTTCAGGGTCGGTCACATTGTGGGTGGCCGTGGTGGTTTCCCAGAGCGATTTGGTGGTCTCGATTTGGAAAGCCGTCATGCCAGCTGCCTTTTGCAGCCGGACAGACTGCTCGGGCGGCGAGTCGGTGGCGCAGCCCGACAGACCGAGGATCACGAACGCGGACAGGAGCGCCGGCGCGAGGCGGCTGGTTGATGTAGGCACGGGAGCAGGATCGGTGGCGTCGCGACGGGATGGGTCACTGATCACGGCGATAAGCCGAAAATCATCGGATTTATGCTGTAGTTGGATGATATTGAGGTAAGTATCGATCGTGTCTCACCCTGCGCTACCGTTGCGCGTCACAGCTGCCGTACTCTGCGTCACAGTCGAGCAGCAGGGGGTTGTGATGGCGTCGGGCCGCTTCGGGGACTGGACCTGGGTGATCCGTGGCATCGCTCTGGCGTACTGCCTGGGTGAGGGCGTGTTCTACCTGGGCTGGCTCACCGTGATGTCTTGGCGCACCGGGCAACAGCTGCCGGACGGTGACTCGATGCGGTGGGGGTTTCCGGTCCTGCTGGTCGGCTCGGCGCTCTTCCAGGTCCCGATGACCGGCTACATGTGGTGGCTGGACCTCGCGGCCGGCAGGCGCTTCCCGCGGTCGGTGCGGCTCTGGCTCCCCGTCGCCTTCGTGGCCGTGCTCTCCGTCTTCGTGATGGTCACCGCTACCAAGGTCGCGTTCCCCGCGTTCCTGATCGGCGCCGTCATGGCATTCTTGGGCATCATGGCCCTGTTCTTCCTACCGATGGCGCTGTCGCCCCGGCTCCCAGCGGTCCTGCGCGAACGCCGCAGGCTGACCCGGCACTGCTCCCGTTCGGTCCGCTGCCAGTCGCGCGACGTTATCGCCGAACGAGGCGTGCCGGATCGATGTCCAGGGGAAACGGCTCGGTGACAGCGGTGGTCTCGCCCGCTTGGACCAGGCGGTCGACGTAGCCGCCGTTTTCGAGGTGTCCGAGGTAGAGCCGGGGCGCGGGCTCCAGCTCCAAACGCCAGCAGTGCGCGATGCCGGCCGCGGCGTACAGGGCGGCCTTCATCTTCCGGTCGGTGACTCGGGTCGACGGCGAGGCGATCTCGATCGCGATGAGGACGTCGTGAGCGTCGATGGTCAGGCCGGCGGCCGATGCGGCGTCGGCGTTGATCACTGCGATATCGGGGATCAGCAGGCCGTCCGGGACGACGACGTTGACGGCTTCCAGTACCTCTACCGGCGCCTGGGCACTGTCGGCTGCGTCCATCAGGAGCATGGCCAGGCGCAGGCTTGCCCGCTGGTGCGGGACCCCCGGATTCGGCCTCATGAGCAGCGCGCCCCCGACCAGCTCGATCCGGTTGTGCGTGTCCTCGGGCAGGGCCAGGACGTCGTCCACGGTCCACGGCCCGTAATGATCAGCGATAGCAACGTTCACGCTTCCCCTTCACCTCCTCCGGATGGTTCCTCCCACCAGTGTGACCTGCCCGAAGGACCCCTGTCAGCCGACCACGGCCGGGGGGGGGGGGGGGCGGCGGGGGGGGCGGCCCCCCCCCCCCCCCGCGGGGCCCCCCCCCCCCGGGGGGGGGGGGGGGGGGGGGTTGTGGGGGGGGGGGGGGGGGGAAACAACAACACAAAAAAAAACACCCAAAACCGCGGGAGGAA
>NZ_JBIVNJ010000053.1:3137-37269 GCF_044753585.1 Streptomyces sp. NPDC088354
GCCGGGCGCGGGGGGGGGGGGGGGGGCGGGGGGGGGCCCCCCCCCCCCCCCGCCGGGGGGGGGGGGGGGGGGGGGGGGCCGGCGGCCCCCCCCCCCCCCCCCCCCCCCCGGGTCCGGGCCGCTGATCAGGCGGGGTTGGGTCAGACTGTGAGACGGTCGGCCATGAGCTTGGCGAAACGCGCCGGGTCCTTCAGCGCGCCGCCTTCGGCGATGAGGGCCATGCCGTAGAGGAGTTCTGCGATGTCGCCGAGGCCGCTGTCGTCCGGGTCCCCGTTACGTTCGGTGTGGGCCTTGTTGAGGCTGCTGACCAGCGGGTGGCCGGGGTTGAGTTCGAGGATGCGCTTGGTGTGCGGGACGTCCTGGCCCATGGCCCGGTACATGGTCTCCAGCGCGGGGGTGATGTCGTACGTGTCGGAGACGAGGCAGGCCGGGGAGACGATCAGGCGGGTGGACAGCCGGACCTCCTTCACGTCCTGGGTGAGTTCCCCGGTCATCCAGGACAGCAGGTCGGTGTACTCCTTCTGCTGGTTCTCGCGGTCGCTGACGGTCTGCTTGTCCTGCTCGCCCGCGTCGAGGTCGACCTCGCCCTTGGCGACCGAGCGGAGCTGCTTGCCGTCGAAGGCGGGCACCGCGGTGACCCAGACCTCGTCGACGGAGTCGGTCAGGAGCAGTACCTCGATTCCCTTCGCGCGGAAGGCCTCCATGTGCGGGGAGTTCTCGACGGCTTCCCGGGAGTCGCCGGTCAGGTAGTAGATCTCCTCCTGGCCCTCCTTCATGCGCTCGACGTACTGCGCCAGCGTGGTCGGCTCGTCCGCGTCGTGCGTGGAGGCGAAGGAGCACAGCGACAGCAGGGTGTCCCGGTTGTCGAAGTCGCTGAGCAGGCCCTCCTTCAGGGCGCGGCCGAACTCGCGCCAGACGGTGGCGTAGCGGTCGGGGGCGCTGGTCATGAGGTCCTTGAGGGTGGACAGGACCTTCTTGGTCAGGCGCCGGTGGATCATCTGGATCTGCCGGTCCTGCTGGAGGATCTCGCGGGAGACATTGAGCGAGAGGTCCTGCGCGTCCACCACGCCCTTGACGAAGCGCAGATAGGGCGGCAGAAGTTCCTCGCAGTCGTCCATGATGTGGACGCGCTTCACGTACAGCTGCAGGCCGCGCCGCTGATCGCGGGTGAACAGGTCGTGCGGGGCGTGCGAGGGGATGAACAGCAGGGCCTGGTACTCGAAGGTCCCCTCCGCCCGCAGCAGGATGGTCTCGGCCGGGTCCAGCCAGTCGTGGGCCAGGTGCTTGTACAGCTCGTGGTACTCCTCATCGGTCACCTCCTCCCGCGAGCGCGCCCACAGCGCCTTCATCGAGTTCACGGTCTCCAGCGCCGCCGGCCCGGACTCGGCGCCCTCGCCGGCGCTGTCGCCGCCCGGGTCGGCCGCCGTCGTCGCGTGCGCGGGCATCCGGATGGGCCAGGTGATGAAGTCCGAGTACCGCTTGACGATCTCCCGGAGCTTCCAGCTGTCGGTGTAGTCGTGCAGCTGGTTCTCGGCATCGGCGGGCTTGAGGTGCAGCGTCACTGCCGTGCCCTGTGGCGCGTCATCGGCGGCCTCGACCGTGTAGGTTCCCTCGCCGCGCGAGGTCCAGCGGGTTCCCTGGCTCTCCCCCGCCCGCCGGGTCACCACGGTGACCTCGTCGGCGACCATGAACGCCGAGTAGAACCCGACGCCGAACTGGCCGATAAGACCGGCGGCCGCATCCGCGTCCTTGGTGTCCTTCAGCTCCTGCAGCAACCTCGCCGTGCCGGAGCTGGCGATCGTGCCGATGAGTGACACGACCTCGTCGCGCGACATGCCGACCCCGTTGTCGCGGACCGTCAGCGTTCGCGCCTGAGCGTCCGCGTCCAGGGCGATGTGCAGGTCCGACACGTCCGCGTCGAGCGCGTCGTCTCGCAACGCCTCCAAGCGCAGCTTGTCCAGCGCGTCGGAGGCATTGGAGACCAGCTCCCGCAGAAAGACGTCCTTGTTCGAGTAGATCGAATGGATCATCAACTGCAACAGCTGACGCGCCTCCACCTGGAACTCGTGGATCTCAGCCGACATAACGAGTAAACCCTCCAAAGATCAGTAACCGACTACCGCACGCACTCTAAACCGCCCGCTCCAAGCCCCCAGCAGACAGGCAGCACCCGGACCCGACCCATGCTCCAGCCCATCGACAGACCGACAAGCCCGCCCCTGACAAGCCACCCATCGACACCGGCCAAGCACTCGGTGTATCACCGCATTCCGAATACCGGACACCCACCAGCACCCTCCATCAGGCCGCTAACCTGCCGGGTCATGCCATCGCTCTCCGGGCGTGGCCGGGGCAAACCGTGGGGACGGATGACAGCAGCCCCGCCAAGCCCGGCCCTCTCAACTCGATGCCGATGGAGCCGACACCGGTGAACTCCACCTGCAGGCCCGCCGCGCGGCAGTCGCGGAAGTAGATCTCCTGGAGTCCTTCGGCCGCGATCGCCCGCAGCTGCCGGCCTGCTGTACGAGCTGACCTATGAATACCGCTACCACGTTGTCTTTCTGGCCTGCTGCACAACCGCGATCACGCTGTGCCTGCACCTTTCGGTGACCCCCTTGTCCGCACTGGCGCACGCCTCGGAGGAGGTCTCCGGAGATACTTGGCCTCTGGCGATGATTGGGCTCCTCACCGCACAAATGTATTGGAGCAGCGCTTACCGGAAACTGCGGAGCGCGAACTTCATGTCGGGAGACCGACTCGCTGACTATGTGGACCATTCCATCCGCGTGGAGGCACAGCTTCCCTACCGCGAGTTCTTCTTCCCGGCATGGATCAGGCCCTTGATATGCCCGTCCTCTGATCCGCGAGTGCGGAGGGGATGGAAGGCTCTCTCGGTCGCCACGGTTGTCGTCGAGGCTGTGCTTCCGCTGCTGCTGCTCGTGCCCGACCTTTACGTTCCAGCGGTTGTGCTGGGTGTGCTCATGCACCTTGGCTTCCTCTTCCTGGAGCCCTTCGGGCTGCTCAGCTTCGGCTTGGCCAGTACAAGCACCTACATTTTCTTCAGTCCCGCGCTTCACTAGTCGTCAGGAGTCCGTGTGCGTTTCCTCAGCAACTCGCGCCAGGTGTCTTTCCTGTTGACCTCGATGGGGGTGTCCGTCGTGGGGACGGCGGTAGCCCTCCTCGCGGTCACCGTCCACATGAGCGCGCGGGGGAGCTACTCCTCCACTCTTGTCGTCCTGGCTGACCTGCTGCCGGCAACTCTCCTTGCCACCCTCGCGGGCATGATCGTCGACCGGTACTCCAACCGGTGGGTGTGCGTGATCGCGCTGTCAGGACAGGTAGTCGGCGACCTTGTCGTGGTGGCGGGGTCGAACTCGGCCTGGGTGCCCTATCTGGGGCTCTTCTTGATCGCTGCGGCCGGAACCACGGTAGGCCCGTGCGTGTATTCGTTGCTGCCGAAGCTCCTGAGCGAGGATGCGGACATCTCCCGGGCGTTCGCGAACGCCACAGGCGTCCAGGTATTGGGCGGTGTCGTCGGCTCGTCCGTGGCAGGTTTCCTGTATGCCTGGGTAGGCATCCGCTGGTGCCTACTCATCGACGCCGTCAGCTACTGCCTGGCGATTCTCCCCTTCTTGATGATGAAGGCCGACCGCCGGGCCCGGTCGGAGGCCGACCAGGGCCAGGGCGATCAGACGGACTCGTGGCTGGCCGGGGTGAAGGCGGTGGCCACGCAGCCGGTGCTGCGTGCGGCCGTCCTGGTCCAGTCTCTCGGGGTTGCCGCGGCAGTGGCGATCAACATCGTGGATGTCTACTTCGTTGTGCGAGTCCTGCACGTTGGCTCTATCGCACTGGGCTTTCTCGGCATGACGTGGGCGATCGGCATCTGGCTCGGCACCCGGCCCGACTCGCTTTGGTCCACCCCCGCCCGCTCGACCCGCAGCGTCCTGACAGCGGGCCTCGTCATGGGCCTGGCCCTGACGATCCCGATGGCGTGGCCGAATATCTACCTGCAGAACGTGATGTGGCTGATCGGGGGATTCTGCCTCGGCGTCCAGGCAGTCGCCACGCGGCGGGTTGCTCGCGCCACCACCCCCGAATCGCAGCGGGGCCGCGTATTCGCTGCTATGGCAGGGATCTCCACCTTCTCCAGTCTGGTGTGCATCCCGGTCGTCACTGGCCTACTGGCCACGGTCGGCCCCCGCATCGCCCTGTTGTCGCTGTCCGCAACCGTTCTCGCCGTGGCAGCGATCGCTCAGATCACCGTCCGCACGCCGACCACTGCAGGGGAGAAGGTGCCCGTCGAAAATGCCGCCGTCTGACTTGGTCCCGCAGTTTTCCTCTTCCCAGGCCGGCCTCGTCGAAGCATGGAATGCCTCCGCAAAGCTACTGGCCCCGGCGCCACCCCGACCCGGGCATGCGCAACTCGACGCCGCACGCCTGTCCCGGGCCTGGACCGTGCGCGAGTCGTCCACCGAACAGATACTGGCCACCATGCTCGAGGTGGACCGGCGGGTGACGTTGGCCGATGGACGCACCACTATGCTCCGCGGGTTGACCGGGCTGTCCACCGTTCACAGTCACACCCGGCGGGGCATCGCCACCTCCCTGGTCGGCCGCGTCGTCGAGGACGCCGTCCGCGCGTCCAACACGGGAGCCGTCGCCGCATGGTCGGGCCACGGCGGCATCTTCGCGCAGGCTGGCTTCAGCGCAACGGCTTCGCTGCGCCGCGTGACAGTGCGAGCGGCAACCGAGCCTTCAGGTTGGAGTGTGGAGGAGGTATCTCTGGCCGAGCACAAGGCCCGGCGCGACGCTATGGCGTTCACGCTCGTCAGGACGGCTGAGGACTGGTCGCTTCGGTTGTCGGACTTCGGCTGGGGCCAGGAAAGTGTGCGTTTTTGGCGTATCTCGGCAGACAACGAACAGAGCCGTTCGATCGCCGTGGCACAGTCCCGCGCGGCCGAAGTCGCTCAACTCCATGACGTGGTGGCTCCCTCCAGCATGCGCGCATCGCTGGTGTTGCACGCCCTGTCCGCCCTCGTGGTCGCTGTCGGAATGGATGTTGGCCGCCGCCACCTGGCCGCCTCGGACAAGACCTGGCATCGGATCCGTCAGCACCGCACCGCAGACTTCGACGCTGCCTCCATCTCGCAACTGTGGCTCAAGCCGTTACAACCGGACGGCGAGGGATTGATGTCGCCACCGCAGTTCATGAACCTCGACTACTTCTAATCTTCGACGAAGCGGCGAGTGCGCTGCTGATGACTCCTGTACGCCCTTGCGGCAGGTGCGCCCGGTGCGCAACGTGTCTGCGACCTGGCGGCGCAGTCCGCCACGGGCCTGGACGTAGATCGTCTCCGGATTCACCCGCATGCTCTCGTCAATGGGGAACTCGATGACCGCAGCGTGACAGATCTGTTCCGGGGACCAGCGCCGCGCATCTTGTCCTCAACGTATCGACGCAGCGGCGTCCACGGCGAGCTTCGAGGCATTGGGCCGGGACCGGCTCACGACCCAGGCCCGCTGGGCCCGGTGCGGCCGGTAGACGCCGTCGACCGCCGGGCGTCGATCTCCCGCTTGATCGTGGGCTCCGGTCGGCTCAGAGAGGGCACATTCGGCAGACCGTAACTCCGGCCACGGACAACCGGACCGGACACCCGAATCCCGTCACGCTCCGAACATGCGCGGCAGCACCTTGCTACGCTCGGCATGCTCCAACGGTCTTCCACGCGCGACCGATGCGACACCCCGCGACCCCGCCAGTCTCCACGGCGCGGGCCGCACCCATTCGACCCAACAGGAAACGGTCGAAAGGTGCAATCCTGTACGATTCAATGCACGGTTGAGGGCAACCCCGGGGCCGGGCGTCGCAGGCCACTGCCGCCCGGCCGCACTCATGAGACGGCGGCCAGCTGTCGCCAAACGGCCTGTACTGCCCCGGTGAAGAGGCCGGTGGCCTCCATGAACTCAATCTCTGCCAGCAGGCCGGCGCGGCGGGCTTCCTGCCAGCTGGCTCCACGGTCGTGCTGCTCCCGCTCCGTGTCTAGGCGGAGTTGGTTTGCCTCTGTCCGGAGCATTTGCCGCAGGGGGGCAGGGCCTTCCCTCGCGGACCGCTGCCGTGTCGGGGGTGCGGTAATGCGGGGGGCCCATGGCGTTGTGGGGTTGGTTTTCGGCCCTGACTGCCGCCAGTTCGGTTGCGTAGGCGTGCCCTCGACTCTGGCACCACTGGTCGGTGCGGCGGGATGCTCGGCGAGCTCCACCCGGCCAGTCGCCCCATGGCCCTGAGCTGTCCCCGTTCGCGGGCCGGGAGAGCGACATCCTGGCCGCCGTGGACCGGCTCCTGCACGGCATCACCCAACGCTCCACCACCCCCGCGCAGCCGGTGCCCGAGCGGGGCCGGGCGCACCAGCAAACCGCGCATCCGGCACAGCCCCACTCGTCCCCTGCGCGACGGCGCTGAGCGGCAGACGGCTACCGGAGCGTGGCGGTCACTGGGCGCAGTCTCCCGGCAGGCGGTGGCCGTCGCGGTGGACACAGCCCGTCACGTCGCACTGATGGCCCTGCCGACGTCGTGCCCGGGGCGTGCCAGGATGCCCGCTGCGAGCCGTGGGCCAGGCGCCGTGGCCCCGGCCGGTGGCGGCGGACCGGGGTGCGCAATCCCCGGTTCGGATCAAGTCCGGCCGAACCGGTTGACCCGACCGCAGCACAGGCCTTGGATGGCAGCCTGAACCGACCCAGGGGGGTACGCGTGAAAGCCCGGATCCATACCGCCGGCAACCTGCCGCCCCGCTCACGCTGCCACGGACCGCTGACGATCAGCGTGGACATGCCGCAACAGGACGACCAGGGGCAGCCGATCCATCTCGAGCTGTGCCGGGCCTGCGACACCGGCAAAGAAGCCGCCGACGCCCTGCTGGCCTGGTTCGCCTCCGGCGGCGGACACGACCCTGCCCGGTTCAAGGCGCCTCGCGCCCTGACGGTCCGGGCGATAGCGGGCGGGAGCGGCGGGGCGTCAGGAGATCAGCGGGTATCGCCCCGCCAGTCCCAGAACCGGGTGCCGCCGTCGCCGGGCCGCGGCCCGTACACGCTGCGGCCGCCCGGCCTGTAGCGGCTGATCTCCGTCCGCAGCGGCGCTCCGGCGGTGCGTTCGGGCTCCGTCCAGCCGGTGATGTCCAGCAGCAGCCCGTCGAGCGGGCCGCCGACCAGTTCGCGGTAGACCCGCCGCGGCCGGGGCCAGGGGGCATCGTGATCGGCGCCGTACACGCGCCGCCGCACTGCATCGTCCATGCATGCCGCCACGGTGCCATCGGTCACGGGCACCCGCCCCGCCCGCCGGCCCGGGCGCGGAAGGCAGGACGGGCGGCGCCCGGAAGGTGGCCACGGTGGTCTACATGGACGATGCGGTGGGCTCGCCGGGCGCGTCACCGCCTCCTCGGCGGTCGGCGGCGGGACCCTGGTCCGGGCGCCGTATCCCCGAGCGCGGCGCCCGCTCACCCGCCCCTGCCCTGCGCGTGGCGCACAGTCAGGAGACCGCGGCCAGGTCCGGGGCGAGGGTGTAGTGGAACAGCCTCGCGGTGGCGAAGATGGACTCCTCGACCGCGTCCGCGTTGTCACCGACGTAGCGGAAGGAGCCGACGAGGCCTTCGTAGACACTGGGCTCGTCGAAGACGGTGCCGACCTCCGGCAGTTCCTCCGCGTACAGCCCAGGCAACGTGCCCACGAGTGGAGGGCTGCGTTCGGTCAGGCGCTGCCCGTGCGGGCTGGGCAGCATGAGGTTGCCGGCGGACAGTTCGAGGTTGCGGCCGGGTACGGTGCGCGGGCTCTCCGAGGTGCAGGCGGATCCAGTCGGCGACCAGGTCGACGCCGTAGATGTCGCGGATGCTGAAGGGGATCGGGCCGCCGCTGACCCGGGCCGCGGCTTCGAGGAACACCGGTCCGTCCTGGGCCTCGAAGGCCTCCAGGTGGAAGACCCCCTCGCGGAGTCCCAGCCAGGTCACGCACTGGACGACGAAGGCAGCCATGCAGTGGGCGAGCGGCCCGTGCTGCACGACCGACCCGACCGGCGCGTTGAGCTGGGTGAAGTCCAGGCAGGTCCCGAGGTACCTCGACGGGTACACGGCGACCGGGTCGCCGTCGTGGAGCAGGCCGTCGATGTGCCAGACCGGCGCCTCGATCCACTCCTCCACCTCGTAGCCGCTCAGGTCGACGCCCTGCAGGACGGCGGCCGCGGACCGGCCGGGCCGGATCCGGTAGCAGCCGAGACTGCCGGCGCCGTCGCGCGGCTTGACGATCACACCGGCGTTGCAGCGGCGGGCGAAGGCGGTGACCTCGGCGATGCTCCCCACCGGCTCGAAGCGGGGTGTGAGCAGGCCCGTGCCGGCAGCGGCCAGCACCGTCTTGGCGGCGGCCTTGTCGCGGAAGGGAGTGAGCTCGGCGACGGTGGCGCCAGGGACGTCCCATCGTTCACGCAGGGTCGCACCGGTCAGCAGGTCGTACTCAGACATGGCCAGGATGCGGTCGACGCCGCCCATCAGTCGGTACAGGGACTCGGCGGCCGCGATGACGCCTGCGGTGTCGCTCAGGGAGTCCAGCACGACGGTCCCGGCGGCGGTGGCCGGGATCATCGGCAGGTGACTGGGGACGGTGACGTAGGTGACCTGGTGGAGGTCGTGGTCGATGACGCGGCCGAAGTCGGAGAGCTCGTCGTCCCACCGGTTGATGATCAGGATGCGCACGATGGTCGGTCCTTTTCGAGATGCGATTGGGCAACGATTCAGGTGGCGACTGGGACGATGGTTCAGATCGCGAGCACCAGCCCGGCGCAGGCCTCCATCCCGTGGCCCATCGCGTGCAGGGCGCGGGCGGTGGAAGCGTCGCGGGCGAGGAAGTAGGCGAGCGTGCGCAGCGCCACCGCCGACAGGCCGAGGCTGCGCTTGTAGCGGTAGTTGGCCCGGCCGGCGTCGATGGCGGTGGCGCCGAGGTCGGCCGCCAGGTCCACCGAGGCGAGCATCAGGCCGTGCAGGGTCCGCAGCCGCGGGTAGTCGATGCCGGCGGCCCACAGGTACAGGACGTCCGCGGTAGTGGAAGCACAGGAAGCCGCCGACGAGGTCGCCGTCGTGTTCGGCGGCCAGCAGCACCGCGCCGGGGATGGAGGCGACCGCGGCGAAGATGTCCGTGCCGTACAGGGAGCCGCCGTTCTTGACGGCGGCGGCGTCCGCGAGGTCGGTGAACTGCGGCAGCAGGGGCAGCATGTCCCGGCCGTGCAGGCGGCGGAACGTCAGGCCCTGCTCGAGGCCGCGCCGTCGCTGGCGGCGCATCTCCCTGGCGTGCTTGGCCGACGGCATCGTGTCCAGGAACCCGTAGAGGGAGCCGTAGACGGGCGCGACGTGGGCCAGGTCGAAGAACAGGTCGGCGTCCGGGCGGGCGGCGGCGGTCCACCGGTGGGCGAGGTCGGTGGTCAGGCCGGGCACGACCAGCGCCTGCGCGCCCCACTCGCGGACCAGGTCCACCCCGGCGCTCACCGCGTACCGGATGGTGCCCGCGCCGGCCGACCCCGCGCCGCCGTACTCCCCGTAGGGCGTTCCGGCGTACACCACGGGGCCGGTGAAGACCAGTCCGATGGCGGCGTCCCGTTCGACGGCGGCCCAGTACGGCGAGCCCTCGATCAGGTAGTAGGACACGAGGTCGCCGGGGCCGGTGCCGTCGCTCA
This sequence comes from Streptomyces sp. NPDC088354, assembly GCF_044753585.1. Classification (NCBI taxonomy): domain Bacteria; kingdom Bacillati; phylum Actinomycetota; class Actinomycetes; order Kitasatosporales; family Streptomycetaceae; genus Streptomyces; species Streptomyces sp. NPDC088354. The sequence continues at coordinate 12,844 of NZ_JBIVNJ010000053.1, forward strand.
GGTGCAGGTGCCGGTGTGCGAGGACCGGCTCGGTGGTGACGTTCTCCCATGCCGCCGCCCAGGCGCGGCTGGTGGAGATGTGCCGGCCGGGCGTGGTGGGCGGAGCGTCGGCGGCGTGGGCGTACCAGGTCCCGAGCGTCTCGAGGGTGGTGCGTGCGGACGGGCGTACCGGGGCGCGGAGGGTCGTGACGGTCACGGGGTGCTCCTGACGAACTCGAGAGGCCCGGCCGACTGGCCGGACTCCGGGGCGAGGTGGGGGTCGGGTAGGGGGTTGTCCAGGACGCGACGGTGACAGCGCAGGCGACGGCAGGCCGCGACGGTCACCAGGCCGTGGAGCACCGCAACCGTGATCAGTGCCGGCCCGAGCCGGTCGGCGGGCACGAGGGCGAGGACGGCGCCGCCCAGCGGCATCGGCGCGACCAGCACCAGCACCATCAGCGCGACCGCCGAGCCGAACACCTTCGGCGGCAGCAGGCGGGCGCGGGCGGTGCGCAGCGCGACCATCGCGACGCCCTCGCACGCGGCCAGGCCGGCCAGGGCGGCGGCGTAAGTGAGGTAGGACGGGGCGAGCCCGGCGGCGGCGGTGGCTGCCGCGCCGCCGGCGCTCGCGGCGAGTGCGAGGCTGCTCAGCCGGATGCGCTTGAGCAGGCGGGCGCAGGCGGCAGCCGCCAGCACTGCGGCCGCCGCCCTGGCCCTCCACACCGCGCCGGTGACCGCCGGAGAGCGTCCGAAGCCGGTCACGATCACCGAGGTTGCCGCCTGCAGCAGCGCGGACAGCAGGTTCATACTGGCCAGCGTGGCCAGCAGCCACACCAGCGCGAGCAGTGCCTTCAGGGCGGCGGCCCCGCCCCGCAAGCCGCCCTGCCCGCCGGTCTCGCCGCCTACGGCCTGTGGGTCCCGCGCCGGGTGGTGGGCAGGTCGGTTGAGGGTGCGGGACAGCACGGCGGCGGTCCGCGACAGCGCGACGACCAGGCCCAGCCCGTACTGCGGGCCGGACAGGAGCAGCACGCCGCCCAGGAGCGGGCCGGTCAGGATGGCGGCCTGGTCGATGGAAGTCTGCACGGCCTGAACGCCCGCCGCCTTCGCACCGGTTGCCACCGCAGCTCCCAGCGACTCCGCCGCCAGGTAGGTGACCTCGGCCGCCACGCCGCAGCCGACACCGACCGCGGCGATCGCCAGCGGCCCCGCCCCGGCCAGGTAGGCGGCGATGTCCCCCGCGACGAGGCCGCCGCGGGCGAGCCCGGGCGCCGCCATCACGGTGCGGGCCGGGACCCGGTCGACCAGCGGGCCGCCGACACCGATCGCCAGCAGCCGCGGCAGCCACTCGGCGACGAACACGATGCCCGCCCAGGTCGTCGACCCGGTCAGCTGATACACCACGACCGGCACCACGTACGCCGCGACCGACGTCGCCAGCCCGTCGCACGCCCGCAGAACGTGCACCTGGGCCACGGCCCGGTTCCCACCGCCCGTCCGGCGATGCGTCCGCGACGGCTCGACGGGGGCGACGGCCGCGGTCGCGGTGTGTGCCATGCCCGCCATCCTCAGACCCGCACCGGAACGGACACGGCAGCAGGCGAGTGGCGGCAAAGGAGGGTGCGGGTCACCGGGATCGATGTCCTTCAGATCGGCCGAGCAGAGCGGGGCGCGGTCCAATGTGCCGCCCCGGCGGGGGACCTGGTCACGTCGCGGGCCGCCCGGCGCAACACCTCCCGCCCCGTACCAGGGCCCGGCACGGCATTCGGCGCCCGCGTCCCGGCACACGGAACTCCCAGCGGCGCGGACCGGCGGCTGTACGCGAATGCAGCCTGCGCCTCACGCAGCACCTTCCCCCGGTGGCGAGGGACTCCAAAGGCTTCCTCTGCCCGGCACCGGGTGCAGGCGGCCATTGCCTCGTGAGCGATGGCACGGACGGTCTCTGGTGTCGGCGCGGGTCCTGTCGAAGGGGCGCCCTCGCCAACAAAGAGGTGAAAGATCTCCGTGCCCAGAAGGGAGCCCCGTGCTCAACCCGATCGCGTTCCTGTTCAAGGACGGCCCGCGCGCCGTCAACACCCTCATCGGCCTCGGGATTTCCCCCGTGGTCATCGACGTCAGCCTGGTCCTGCTGTCGCTCGCGGTGGTGCTGTTCGGCGCCGCCACGCTGGTGCGCACCTGGTCCCAGGCCTGCACGTCAGCCAATGTGGGCGAGGCCCTGGTGAACGCCACCGCCGCCCTGTCCCGGTCCCGGCGGCGACCGCGCGGGATCCGGCGGCGTTCGCTGAACCGCCCGCCCCGTCGCCGGAGCTGACGCCCCTGCCCGGCGGCATCCGGGATGCCGCGGGCCCCGCACCAGCCGGTGCGGGGCCCGCGGCCGGCCGCCCGCGCGTCAGGACTCGGGTGTCGCTCGCCCGCGGGGAGCCGTAGTCGCCCAGCACTCGCACATACCTCTCGGGGCAGACAGACCTACGGGGCGAGCGGGAGCCCGGCCCCCTCCGCTCGGCGGTCGCCCCGGAGCCATGACGGCGTCTCCGGGACAGGCCGAGGCGAAGGGCGCCGGACAGATCTCGTGCGTCTCGATCATGGATCACCGCCCGGGACTCCACCGCCATCGGCCCTGTCCTTCCCGCCCCGCGCTGCACAGACCGCGATGCCCGTTCCGGCGCGGGCGATCGAGGCGCGGACAGAGCAGCAACGTCGCAACCGGCTCCGCCCTGATGACCGGTGCGGCCCCACTCCTGTCCGAGTCGGCCGGTACGGTCAGGTGGATGAGCAGGCACCGGCACAGCACCTACTCCTTCCTCGGTGTGTCTCGAGGGCGGGTTGCTCTCGGCTGTCGGTGCCGACCGGCGCCTGGTGCGCCGTGATCCGGCGACCATCTGGCAGGGCCACCGCATGAGCATCGTTTCCGCAAACGACGTATCCCGTCCGATCCCCGCCTCCCGGCGGCCGAAGACCTCCACCGTGCGGCACGGGCAGCCGTCGTGCGCGGACTACGGCTGCCGCCGCATCGCGTGCCGGCAAGCAGCACGCCGGGCGCGCCGCCAGCGGGACGCGGACCTTCGCGAGCGAGGAAGCGCACGGGTGTCCCCGGCGTCGGCGATCGCCTGGGCGCAGCGGCTGCGTGCGCGGGGCATGTCCGCCCAAGACATCGCCGACCGTTCCGGGCTGTCGGTGACCCTGGTCCGCCGCCTGCTGCGCGGGGTCAGCCATCCGATCGCGCGCACCACCGCCGACGCCGTGCTGGGGGTGGCCATGCCGCCGCGGCACCTGCCGGCCACGCCCGGCCTGACCAGTGCCGCCGAAGCGTCACGACTGCTGTCCGATCTGGAACGCGCCGGGTGGCCCGCCACGTTGCTCGCCATGCGTCTGACGGTGCATCCGCGCACGATCGCCGAAATCCGCTGCGCCCGCCGCACACGGATCCATCTCGACCTCGACGTCCGCATTCGCGAACTCCACCGGCACCTGATCCCGCTCGATCCGGTCCGCGAGGGCGTCCGCGCCGTCGACGCCGCTCGCATCCGCACTCTGGCGCAGCGCCGGGCCGCGTAGGTCGGGGCACTCGGAGTCCGGTTTGGCCTTGTCGACGACGTTCGAGACGCTGACCGCGTCCGCACTGTGGCGTAGCCGGTAGAGGTACGGTGGCGGCGGCCCCTTGTGGAGGCCGCCGAACACCCAGACCATCAAGGCGACGTGGTGACCGACGGGTGAGCCGTCGGCGAGACCACCGGAGCCGGGCTGTTCGGCATGGATCCCGAGGCAGCCTGGCTGGGGGACACCACGAGGGCGCCGCCCACGATGGTCGCGGCGGCCGCCGCCGCCCCAATAGACAGAACCAGCCGCTCACCCGGGCCCTTGTCGACCAAGCGACGGTGCACGCACCAGCCCGCAATCCATGCGACAGCGAGCAGGACGAGACCCTGAATGGAGATAGGAAGAAACACTGCCGATTTCCGTTCCATGGTGGTGGTACCTGCGCGCATGCTGCGACGCAGGGTGGTTCAGGCCACCGGCCCACGGAAGTAGCCATTCTACGGGCTCAGTCCTTGGCCAAAGCTCTGACGGTGGGTGGGGAGTGTGATGGTCGCTCCTCGGTCCGGTGCCGAGAGGCGGCACGCACGGGGGGAATCGGCTGCACCGGCTCCCGCCTGGCGGTCCGCGGCCCCGATCTTCAGCCGCCGGGAGGGCGCGGGCCGGTAGACGGAAGCCCTCCATCACCGTGCCGAACGCCCCCGGGAGCACCAGTGAGCGTCGTCTCCGTCCCCACCATCGCCGGCCTGTCCATCCGGGCGCTGCCCTGGGACCCTCGCGAGCACCTGGCCGATGTCGCGCACCGCATGCACGTCAAGCAGACCAGGATGCTCGGTTTCCCCGGCAACTTCGACGTCGACCTGCGCGGGTACGCGCCGCTGCTGGGCGCGTTCTTCAACAACGTCGGCGACCCGCAGGCCGCCGACGCCTCCGACATCGGCGCCAAGACCTACGAGCTCGCGGTGCTGAACTACTTCGCGCAGCTCGCCGGGGCCGACCCGGACGAGGTGTACGGGTATGTGGCGTCCTCGAGCAGCGAGGCGCTGCTGCACGGCCTGTACACCGCGCGGAAGGTGCTGCCGGACGCAAGTGGTGTGCGCGTCGGACCAGGCGCACTACAGCGTGGCGCGGCGTGCGACGTGCTGCGGGTGGCGCTGGTCACCGTCGCGTCGCGCCCGGACGGGAGCATGGACCCCGCCGACTCGGCGGCGCAGGCGGCGTTGCGGTCGCGGGGGCGGATCTACCGGCGCCGCCTCGGGGCGATCGTGGTGGCCGCGTGCGGGACCACGATGCGCGGCGCGGTCGACGACATCCGTCAGTTGCGGGCTGCGGCGTCGGTGGCCGGTCCGGTGCACCTGCACGTGGACGCTGCTGGAGGCGGGCTCATCGCCGCTCACACCGATCCGGCGCCGCGGTGGGGCTTCGCGGACACCGCCGACTCGCTCAACATCTCCGGCCACAAGATCCTGGGGCTGCCCGCTCCGGCCGGGATCTTCCTGGTCCGCGCGGAGTTGGTGACGCCGGCGGTCGGCGGCGAGTACCTGGCCACCACCGACGACACGCTGGCGTGTTCACGCAGCGGGCTGGCCGCCCTGCTGCTGTGGGCCCGGCTGCAGGAGCTCGGGCGCGCCAGGGTCGCCGCGATGATCCGCCGGTGCCAGGACGTCGCCGCCTACGCCGTGGACCGCCTGGCAGAGGCCGGGGTGAACCCGTCCCGTTTCCCCGGCTCGCTGACCGTGTGCTTCGACCAGCCCCCGGCCGCGCTGGCGCGTCGCTGGCACTTGGCGTGCGAGGGCCGGTACGCGCACATCGTGACCACCGGTCACGTCACCCGCGCCGCCATCGACGAGCTCGCCGCCGACCTGGCCGCCGCCCGCCGCCTCACCAGCGAGGCCCCCATCGGTTCCGGCGACGTCGCGGCGGGGCCGCGGCCGGTCACCTCCCCACGCCCGGTGCCCGGTCCGGCGCCGCGGGGTGCACGGAAGCACGCGCCGCAGGCCGGGTAGTTGCCGGCCCGGCCACAGGAGCAGCGGCGGGAGGAGCGGGCGCGGTCCGGGTGAGGGCCTGGGCGCGCCTGCGGATGGTGTCGGCGTGTGCCGCGTAGGGGTCCAGCTGGTCGAGGGCGTCCTGCGCGGCCGTCAGGCGCTCGATCTCGCCGGGCGTCCACTGCGCGCGGTGCGGCGGAACCGGCTCCTGCTGCAGGTAGGCGATCTGGCCGGCCAGGAACTGCCGAGCCCGGTCCAGGGTGCCGAACGCCTGGGTGATCCGTGCCGAGGCCTGCGCCGTGCCGATCTCGGCCAGTTGCTCGGGCAGGACACCCGGGCCCGGCAGGTGCGTCAGGCGCCCCAGCACGTCGTGGAGGATGTGGAGCATGGCGCCCCGGGCCTCCAGGTACGTCCGGGAGGCCTGCATCAGTTCCGGTTCCCTGGGCAGGTCGGAGTCCTGCGCGAAGACCGCTTCCCGCTGCTCGCGCACCTGCGCGACGGCCGTCTGGGCAGCGGGCGAGGCATCCCGCCACATCTGGGCACCCCAGCTCGCGCCGATCAGCCGCGGTGGCACGGGGAACGTCTCCATCACGCGATCGGCGAACCCGTCGCGCCCGGTGTGGAGGGCGGCCGTGAGCTCGCGCACCGCCTGGCGGGCCAGCAGGAGTTGGGCGGTGCGCTGCTCGTCCAGGACCGGCACAGCCGCCCCGGTCCGCATCGCGTGGGCGACATCCTCACGGTGGTCGGAGACGTCCGGCTCCAGCGCCGCCCGCAGCCGCTGGGCGCGGTGGTCGTGCAGCGCGACCTGGTCCAGCAGCACCTCGGCGGTCGCCCGCAGCACCGGCACGTCCTCGGTCAGGTAGTCCAACTGGAGCCAGTCCTCGATGTACTGGGCGCGCCCCCGGGGCAGCTCGAGGCGTTCGAAGATCAGCGCCAGCCGCCCAGCGTCCGTGGCGAGCCTCGCCGCGACATTCCCCTCGGGGAACTCAGCAGCGGCCACGACCGCGTCCAGGACCGGGCCCGGCAGGGAGTCGTTCAGCTCCCGCCAATGCAGGGCCCACGCGGCGGCCGCGGCCGGCCACCGGTCCTCGGGGCGGTTCGCAGCGGCGGCGCGCCGGGCCAGCCACTCCCCGAGCAGGTCGTGCAGCTGCGCTTCGTGTTCGTCGGCGACATAGGTCGCCAGCTCGCCCGGGGTGTACTCGCGCAACCCCCCGCCCGGGCCGCGGGCCAGCAGGACCAGCTGCCCCCTTCCGTCGTCGAGTTCCGTCCAGCGGCGCAACGCCGCCAGCGGGTCGGGGGCCATGTCCGCGAGCGTCAGCCGGGCGGGGCCGAAGCCGGGCTGGTCGGTGCTGCTGGGAGACGGCCTGCGCCGCGGTGTCCGGCTCGGCGAACGCCACGGCGAACACATCGGGCTGCAGACCCTGCAGCCAGGCCGGGACGAACGCGGGTGATGACGGGGGCGGCGGCTCGCTCATATCGAGGGCCCTTCTGATCGGCCGGGCCCGCCACGGCCGAGGTCGGCGGCCGGCCCAACATGATCCGCTTCCCCGACGTACGGGGGACTCGGCCTGCCCGTCTCCCGCCGGGCGGGAAACGAAAACCCCTTCGCGGACCACCAGGCGGGACACAGCAGACCGGGTGCCTCGTCAGCGGCGGTCTCCCCCGCCGGGCTGGCGGCGCGGCCGCCGGGATCCGGGCCGGGGACCCCGCCGTGGCGTGCCCGGCTCTGCGGGCTGCGCGGAGAAGGTGGGAACGGCGGAGAAACCCCCCGGCACGACGGAACCGGCCTGGGCATGGGCTTGAGCCTGGGCCTGCGCCTGGGCGGGGACCGTGGCCGCGGGAGGCGTGGAGGTCGCAGCCGGCCGGGCCCTGACGGCGGTCGCCACCACAATGGCGTTCGGGACCAGCGGGGAGCAGGCCTGGCATACCTCCGAGACCGTCCACACCTGCCCGATCCACGGGTCGTGCTGCACGATCAGGACCACGCTGCCCGCGCAGAGGACCTTGGTGTCGCCGTGGGCGGTGCACTGCCGGGCCCGGCAGGAGCACGCGGCGTTCGGCCGGACAGTGGCCGCCTTGGCGTGCGCGGCCGCATGCTGCGCGGCGAACCGGCGCATGCCCGCAAGGTCCCGGGAACGGGGCGGCATCCGGCAGGCTTCGGTGCTGCAGGCCACCGACGCGGAATGGTCGGCGTGCCCGGTCAGGCGGATCGTCCAGACCCGTCCCGGGACACGCTCAGCGGGGGCCGGGGTCGTCTCAGGTGTCACGCAGGGCTTCCCTTCGTCGGTCGTCAACAGCATCCGGACCACTATCGGGTACCGGTCGGGCACGGCGGCAGCCGGGATCCGGACGAGCCGGACTGTGGCGAGGCTGTTGCGCTGTCGTTCCGTCCGGCGGCCGGGACCACCGGGGGCTGCTGCCTGCGTCATACCCCGTCATCACGGGTTCCAGTACGGGAGGTTGTGACCGAGGATGTCCACACGGCCTGTCACCCAAGGAGAGGGGCAGGTACATGCCGCCGGTCAGCAAGAAGCGCGCGAAGAGCCCGCGTCCTCCGTGGGCGTCGATCGGCATGCGCGTCCAGCGGGACGGACAACGCGTCGTGTCCGCCGCCCTGTCCGCGAGCGCTGGTCCTCGTGCCGAGCAGGTCTTGTGCCCACGGACGAGGCGTCCCTCCTGGCCATGTGCTGGATCGCTTCCGGGGAGAGCCGCGCGCGTCTGTACGTCGCTGCGGGTGAGGAGCACGGCTCGTGGCTGCGATTGTGCCTGCGCGGGACGCCCGGCGCGGTGCTGGTGACCGGCTCGGTCGCCTCCCACGCTGAGCCTTTGCTGCGGCAGATACGCCAGGCCATGCTGCGAACTGCCGAACGGCACCGCGCGGCCGGCGACACCGAGGAGGCACAGCGCTGGAGGCAGATGGCCCGCAAGGCGCTGCGCGCGAGACAGTCGGCCGACAAACGGCGCCACGGCAGCGTCCGTACGGTCTCCGGCGGTCTTCCCACCCTCGGCCAGCGGCGCCAACGACCGACCTATGACACGGGTGCCGCATGGTGTTACGCCGCGCGGGTGACCCGGGCAGGCGTATCCTGACCTTCTGCCGCAGCGGGCAGGCGTGGCCCGTTACGGATGGCACATGACGCGCGAGTATCAGTCCCTTCTGTCCGATCAGATCGCGGGCACGCTGTACAAGGAGCACGACAGCTGCGACGCCTGGGCGGAGGGCTTGAAGTTGGTGTTTCGCCTGGTGCGCAAGGCCATGGAGCCGCTTTCTCAGGAAGAGAGCGAAGGCCTGGTCGCCTGCCTGCGGGATGCAGCTCGTGACGAGGGACCGAAGTCGCCCTGGTCGTTCCTCAATTCCTTCGGGGTGCGCCTGAAGCGTCATACCCTGGAACGGTTCGGACCCGAGCCGTCACAGGCGCTGTCGCTGGCTTGCGGAACGTGGGTCATGGGCTGGGACTACCTGTCCGATGAGGAAGGCGATCTCCTGATCGCCGTCTTCCATGCTGCCGTACCTCGTGCGCAGGCTGTGCGGGAGCGGCTGAGCCAGGCCGTGTAGCAGCGGCTTCTCCAGCCGCCGAGACGAGGCCACCAGGTTCGAGGAGCAGCGGCCCGACCTCGGCACGTCAGGGCTGCCGTGCGGGCAGGCGCCGGATCAGGTGGCGACCGTGGCGGCGCCACCACGCGCGCGCGGCCCACAACACCTGCGGGATCGCCATTACGGCCAGGACCGTGCCGCCGTCCAGGACGCGCACCGTCACCGATGCGGCGGGGTCGAGGAGGTGCCGGGCAGCGGCGGCCAGCAGGTGCAGGTCGAAGGGCATCGTGACCACCGCCGCGCCGGCCAGGCACAGCACAGTGCCCGCGAGGAGGACCACGGTGTAGGCGCGCACGATCTTCGCTTCGCGGGCGGGCAGCGCGGCCAGCGGGCCCGTGCCGGGCGCAGGCCTACGGCGCAGCCTGGCTGCGGCGCGGGCGGCGTGGTGGCGTGCGTGCGCGGTCGCGTCGGCGTACAGAGTGCGGCAGCCGGTGAGGTCCTGGAGGAGGAAGTAGACGTCGGTGCGCATGAACGCCATCAGCTGGATGGTCAGCGTGATGGTCACGGTGGTGGTGACGATGAGCGACGCGGTGCACGGCACTGCCCGCGCCGGTGGCGGCCGCGGTGAGCACCGCGGTTACGGCGAGTGCGGTGTCGGAGGCCATTCCGGCGGCGTAGACGGTCAGGCGGTGGCGGCGCGGTGCGGCCCAGATGCCGGGGATCTCGGTCTGGGCAACGAGGAACTGCAGGCGGGTGCCGAAGATGATGCGGCCTGGCACCCCGGCGGCGCGCGCGGTGATCAGGTGCGCGAGTTCGTGGATGCCCAGGAGGGTCCAGGCGACGACGGCCTGGGCGAGCAGGACGAGGCCGGTGTGGTCGGACCAGATCAGCTGCCGGTAGCCGGGCCACAGCTGCGGGCGGCCCGCCGCGACGAACACCGCGGCCACGGCCAGGGCAACGAGGAGGACCGGCAGGGCCGGATGCAATGTCCACGCCACGGCGGCCGGGCGCAGGCCCGGCCAGGTCTGCTTCAACGGGGGTGGTGCGGGCAGCGGGTGACCGTCGCAGGTGGCGATGAAGCCGAGCGGGATCAGGTCGGTGGCCAGGCCGGTGATGTCGAGGTCCTGCCCGGTCTGCGTCCGCAGCAGGCGGCGGGTCTGGGCGGGGGTGTGGCCTTCGGCGAGTAGCCCCAGAGCCCGGGCGCCTTCTGGGGGCAGGGCAATGAAGTCGCCGTGTCGGTGCGGCCGACGACGGTCTCTTCGCCTTCGTCGCGGACGGCGAGCGGGTGCAGGGTCAGGACGCTGTCGTCGCCGACCACCGGCCCGGGCGCGGTGCAGGCCGGGCCGGGCGTAGCTGGCGGCGCGGGGTGGGTGGTCACGGGGCGACGACCGGGGTGGTGCCGCAGGCCGGGCAGTCCGGTCGGCGCTCGCTGGTGAGGTGGACCGCCTCGGTGCCGAGCGCGGCCAGGTTGAGCCCGTAGATGCTGCCGGGGGTCACGGTGGCGGCGCCGGTCAGTAGGGCGATGGCCAGGTGCGCGGCGAGCTGTCCGGACAGGCCCGCGGTGACGGCGGTGGCCGGGTGTCCGGGTGCCCGGGGCAGTGTGTTGAGCAGGTCGGTGTCGTCGGCGACGTCGGGCTGCCATCGCTCGTCCTCGGTGCGGCGCAGGCAGGTGCGGCATCCGCCGCTGATGTGCGGTGCGTAGGCGCCGACGGTGACCAGCGGGCCGTGGTAGCCGCCGTCGACCCAGGGCATGTTCGCGTTCATGCAAGCCGCGTTCGCCCACGTGCGGATGTCGTCAGGCTGGTCGGCGCACATTACCAGGAGGTCGCATCCGGGCAGGACGGCGGCGAGGTCGCTGGGGCCGGTGACGCGTGTCCGCTGCCCGGTGACCGTGATGTCGCTGTTGATCTGGCGGAGCCGGTCACGGGCGGCGTCGAACTTCAGCCGGCCGATGTCGGCCTCGGCATACAGGGTCTGCCGGTTGAAGTTGGACTCCACCCGGTCGTCGTCGACCAGGTGCAGGCGTCCCACGCCGCTCGCCGCGAGCGCCGTCGCGGCCGCTCCCCCGGTGCCCCGACGCCGAGGACGACGACCCTCGCGGAGCGCAGGATGCGCTGCGCGCTGCACGTCCCAGGCGCTGGCGCGGGGCTGCGGGTCGGTCCACCGCCAGTACAAGGCGCTGCGGCCGTAGCGGTCCTGTTCCTTCTCGGTGAAGTCCGGCGGCGGCCACACGGCAGCGTCGTCCATGTGACCGGCCTGGACCAGGTCGTCCAGCGCCGTCAGGACGCCGCCAACGTGGCGTCCGGGTGGGCGGCACGGACCATCTCCACGATCTGCTGCGGAGTGCGGGTGCCGTCGGCCGCGGTCAGCAGGTCCCACAGCCACGGCGGGCCGTCGGTGATCTCGCTGGCCAGGCCGTACACGCCGCTGCCGAGGCGGATCCGGCCGTCGGTGGTGCGGTAGGCGCCGTGCTCGGGTCGCACGCGGGGCAACTGCATGACCATCCCAGAAGAACGCAGTGGAAGAGCGGGAAGCCGGCCCCGCAGAGAGACAGGGGCTGGGGGCCGCGCCGCGGCCCCGGGCAAGGGCCCGGCTATCCAAGCGGCGCGGGCGCGGCCCGGCGGGCAGGACCCGGTGGGTCCTGCCCGCAGTGGTGAGGGCGTCGACGGGGCAGACAGCGCCCTCACCGTGGGCGCGGCGGGGCCGACAGGGTCAACTCGCCTTGGCACACGGGCTGTTCGTGGTCTCCACGCGCTCCAGACGGCGGAAGCCGATCCGCGCCGGGGCCGGGGCGGACTTCTGCGCGGTGGTCTTGGTCTGCTGGGACATGGTCACTCCTGATGGGCGAGGCCAATGGGAAGGGCCTCATCGCAGCACCGGCACACCGCGCGGGACAACCAACGCCCCCGAGATTGGCCGGACTTGATCCACGATCTCCCGCAGTACGGAATGGTGGCGGGAAACCACCACGCTCCCGACCGGGGCGGCCGGATGACGAGGGATGAGGGCTGCATGGACGCGCTACCGGGACCGGAAGACATCGATCTCGCGCCGTGGGTGAGCCACGAGGGCATCGACACCATCGGCTGGGCCAAGGACGGCCCGGCCGTCCACGTCATGTCGCCCGTCGACGCGCTCGTCACCACCCCGCCCGGCGTCAACGGTCCCGCCCATGGCGCGAGCAGCCTGCACCACCTGCCCGCGGGGGCGATCGGCGTCATGCCCGAGGTCCCGCTGTGGCCGGCCCGCACCCTGCCCACCCCCTACACCGGCGGCCCGGACGGCACCGGCTACGCCGGCCTGATGCGCCACGCGGCCGCCACCCTCGCCAAACGCGCCCGGCTCCTCGAGGGACACCTGCACCGCGCACTCCCCCACCTGCCGGGCGACGCCGCGGTGTTCACCGACGCCGCCGCCGACACCCTGCGCGCGGCCACCGGCTGCGCGGCGCTGTGGCACTCCATGGCCGCAGGGCCGGTCACCCGCGGCCAGTACGCGGCCGCCGACGACGGCGCCGTCTAACTTCCCGCTGCGCACCGCCGGGATGCTCCTGCGCGCCACCGCCACCATGCCGCCGGGCTCCCGCCCGGCCCCGCTCGAGGCCGAACACGCCGCGCTCACCGAAGCGTTCGAGGACTGGGCCAAGGACCTGCAGGCGACCACGCCCGCCCCGTACCCCCCTCCCGGCGGTCGTCGGCCTGCAGACCACCACCGCCCTCACGGCCGCCGCCATCGGCCCCTGACCTGTAACAACGCCGGGCCTACGACATAGGCGCACGGAGACCTCAGCCAACAGTCGATGTGACGTCCGCCACATTCTCGGCCAGAGTTACCGTTTCCCGCCTCTGCCGCCCCTTGGAGGTGAACCTGCAATTCCTGGAGGAGAAAGATGAGTCCATCGCGGAGCCGCCTGGCTCTCTACATAGGTATCGCCGACCAATCGGTGCGTCCGTCACCCGACGAACCCCTGAACGTGCTCACCTGGCTGCGACGTTGGCTGTCCCGTCGTCCGGTCCGGCCCCGTAAGACCTTGGCCCGACACGCGGACCGGCTGCTCACCTGCCTGGTCGTCATCCCCGACACCCCGCACCTGCGCGCGCACTACGCCGATGACGTCATCCCTTTCCTCGTCGACCACGAGCTCGACCCCGAGGCGGTGCAGTTCATCGCCCGCTGCCACCCCCTCAAGCGCTCCGATCTACGCAAGGCGCTGCCGTGGAAGCGCCCGCTGACGCTGCATCCGACAGACGGAATCCTGCTTTCGATCCCGCTTCCGTCCCGGTCCCGCTCGGCACTGCGTCCTGGCCGCGGCCGGTCGCCACGTGCGCCGCCTATCGCGAGGCTCATGACGCGCAAAGGGCCTATGTCATGGCAGGGGACAAGTCGGCTGCTGTCGCCTTCGCGCGGAAGTGGCTCAAGGGAGGTCACCAGCCTGCGGTGGTGTCCCACGGGCTTCTCCTTGCGGATTGGACCGGCATCGATCTGTTCGACGAGGACGCTGTCCTGCGCGAACTGGAGTACTGCGTCAGGCAGGCCGGCTCCTGGGAGAAGCCCATCTGGGAGCACGAATACCGGCACCAGTGTCTGACCACGCTCGGCCAACCGGCCTCCGGCGACGGCCAGAGCCTGGGGGATCTGATCGGTGATGGACGTGGCTCAACCGAAGATCAATACTTTGATGCGGTCATTGCCCACCCCTGCATCGATGTCGTCCTGGCCAAGTTCACCGAAGAACAGAAGCAGGTCGTCCTGGAGTACGCCCGTCTAGGCACGGGCGCAGACAGAAGCTGGCACCTTGCCGCACTGCGAGTCGGTGTCCACGAACCAAGGTCGTTCGGCGACTTGGTGCGTCGCAAGTGCTCAGGTTCTCCGGGAAGCACAAGCAACGGCCCGAAGCTACGACATGCCTGTGCCGCCACTACCAGCGCCGCGACACCGCCCAGGGCGAGGTGTGACAGGCGTGGGCTCGTGGATCGTCGACCTGCTGGCCCTTCGGCTCCACCTGCCGGCATGGCTGATCGCGGTCATCATCGCGGTACTCCTGGCCGCCGTGCTCGTCAAGGTGATCACGGACGCCAAGGTCCGTCTCATCCGCGCCCGAGGCGAATCCGACCTGACTGTCGCCGCGTACAAGTGCGGGCTGAGTCATCAGCGGTGGATGTGGTACCGCCGGGATCGAAACCGACAAACCCGCGCAGCGACTCCCCGAAGGAGAACCCCAAGGCGCTCCCACAGGTGAGCGAACGAGTAGGCCGAAGCCCCGGACGCGGTCCGGGGCTTCGCTGTGCTGCAGGCGCGTTACACCGGTCCGCGCAGAACTCGGCTGCTGCGGTCAGCGGCGGCGCCGGCGGGGTCGGCCTGTGCGGTGGCCGTGCCGGTTATCCCTTCGCTGGGCCGGAGGCGGCACCCGCGGGGCCGGGGTGAGGTCGGCTCGGGCTGCTTCGGTGCGCTGGCGGAGCTGTTCGAGGCGGGCTTCGATGCGGGCACGGGTGTACAGGTCGATGGCGTCGGACAGATGGTCCCATCCCTGGCCGTCGATGCTGTCCGGGCGCGGACCGAGGATGTCGGCGCCGGCGCGGTGGTGGCGGCGACGGTAGTCGGCCAGCGCGGTGACGAGCCGGGTGTAGGCGCGGCACTCGTCCTCGTTGTCCTCCTCCGGCGCGGTGATGGCGTCGATCCACGCCTCGGGAGCCGACTGCCCGGCGAGCGCCGCGGCGAGGCCCCTCCGGCCCACGCGGGCGTCGGTGGTGGCGTGGTTGAGGGGGGCGATGCCGTGCGGGTCGCGAACGGCGGGGTGTGCGGGCAGCGCGTGGGCGCCGCCGAACGGTGGGCTGTCGAGGTGGGTGAGGACGGCGGCGAGGATGTCGGAAGCGGGCGCGCCGGGCGGGAGCGGGGTGTGCATCAGGTGGCCGCCTCCGATCAGGGCGCGGATGCGGGCGGTCATGGCGTCCCAGGCGTCGGCCAGGCCCGGATCGTCCGGGCGGGGGCCAAGTCCCGGGGCGGTGGTGATGGCGTGGCGGGTCTGCCACAGTTCGACCAGGGCGCAGGTGGTGGCCCACGCGGCGCGCCGGTTGGGCGACGTCGTGGGCGGTGGCGGGCCAAGCGGTCGGGCCCAGGCCGGCGGGTGGTCGGCGAGGGTGTGGCCGCGCTGGAGCGGGGGGACGATGACGTCCACGCTGCGGGGCGCGGTCATCGTGATGACGAACTCGTCGTTGTCGGTGTTGTGCTTGTTCTTCACGGACCGGTACGTCGTGGTGGCGCCGTCGAAGGTGGCCACCATCTGCTTGATCGCTGTGCGGTGCTGCTTGCCGAACTGGTCACGGTTGTCGACCGTGATCTCGAAGGTGATCGACGGGATGTCCTCGTGCTTCTGGCGACGCGTCTGCCGCACGCGGGCCGGGGCGGCCTCCTCCGTCGTCTCCTCGGCGACCAGCGCCGTGTCCTCGACCGTGGGAACCGGCGTCTCGTCCCTCGTCTCCTCGACCGCCGCGGCGGGCTCCTCGGGCGGCCGCTATGGTCTCGATGCCCTTGGCGGAGGCGCCGTTGAAGCGGGTGCAGGTGCAGTCGGCGTGGACGTAGAGCTTGACGCCAGCGGTGGCCTTGCGGGTGTAGGCGCCGGTCGCCCTGCCGGTCTCACTTCCGTGTGATGGGCCGGCATTTCCGTCCCCCCTGCGAGAACTACGTTGCGCCCCCACGAGCATGTCACTCTGTGTTACCACCCAGGGCGAGAGGACCCCGGCCCTCTCGGGCCAGGGTCCTCGTCAGCAGTTCGTCAGGCGGGCCACGCCCTCAGCAAGGCCGCCACGCTTTGCACCGTGCACTCCTCGTCGCGGAGCTCGTCGACCAGGGCCCGCACCTCGTCCCATCCCGGTTTCACCTCGCGGCCGGCTGCCTGCAGGTAGGCCACGGTCACCGCCACGGCGACGGTCATATTCGACCGCTCCAGCCAGCGCAGCCGGCCTAGGGAGTGCGCGAGCGCGGCCGCCCTGGCCACCGGCCCGTCGTAGACGTCCCGGTCGAAGAGCTGCGACTTGTGCCGCTCGACCGCAGACAGCGGTACCCCGAAGTCGTCCGGGGCCGGATCGTTCTCCCCCGCCTGACTCGCGACGCTGAGGATCCAGCCGAGGTCAACCGCGAGGTTCACGCACGCGCTCCTCGATGAGGTCCCCGAACTCCTCGATCACGCCCGCTGCGGACGCCAGGAACGCGTTCCGCACAGGATCGGTGTCGGACCGCACCAGGTGCTCGATGTACTCCTGGAGGGACATGTGCCGGTTTCCGGCCGCCTGTCGGGCCTTCTCGACCGTGTCCTCGTCGAGCCGGACGTTGAGCTGTGTCTTGGCCATGTATCGATGCTAGCTCTCGCTAGCCGTGATCGGTAGCGGTTCAGGACTGCCCGCCCTGGTCCCGGGCCTGCGCGGCCGCCAGGATCCGGCGCACCAGCTGGACCCGCCCCTGGTGCACAGTGGCGACCACGACGACCAGGCCCTCCCCGTTCACCCGCATGCACGGCCTGCCCGGGCCGGCTTTGCACAGAGAGCACGTGACCTCGAGCCCCAGCTCCCGAGGCACGGCCTTGGCGTTGCGGCTCTTGTACGGGTTCCCGCTCCCGCCCGGGCGCGCGGCGCGTCGACGCCCGATCCGCCGTGGACGGCCGCTTCGGCGCCTCCTGCTGCGGGCACCCGTCCCCGTGCACCGGCTTGCCCCGAGCGAACCGGTCGCGCCAGTTCACGCTCCCCTCAATCGGGTGACCGCACGCCGCGCACACCATCGGCCCCCGGCGCCGGGCGGGAGGAGCCGTCTTCTTTTCGCCTGCTTCGCGGCCACGGTCTCGGTCGTCCCTTCGGCCCGGGTCACGGGGACGTCGGAGGCCGGTGGGACGCCGTAAGAGGGGAGCGTCGGCGTCGCGCAGTGGCTCTCCGCCCTGCCGGCCGCCACGCCGGGTCGATGCCCGGCCCCTGCTGCCTGCGACCTGGGGCGCTCCGCCCGCTGGGACAGTTCCCCGTTTGCCAGTTGTCGGGAAGGACCAGGCTGACAGTACAGGGAGAGAAGGGAGCAGGGTTTGGGTGCGGCGCTCTTGACCATCGTGGCTGCGGTGATCGGAGGCGCGGTCTCGCTGGCATCGGTCCGCCTCACCCAGCGCGGCGCTGAACGCGCCCTGGGGCAAGACCAGCAGCGGATCGACCGGCATCGTGCTGAGGACCGGCTCCATGAATGGGACAGTCGGCTGCTCGGCGAACGACGTGCGGCCTATACCAGGCTGAATCCGGCGGCACGCAGTCTGCGGGACGCGTTGTCCGACTGTTCCCACGAGCTTGAGGCCACGGGTTCCGTCGGACCGGACACGTTCGCGGACATGCCTTCGACGCTACCGAACCGGGCGTGGACACGCTCCTGCTCCGGGTCCCAAGCCACCGTCGGTCCGCGAGGTCACTTCATGGATCATGGCCCACCCCGAACACCTACGGGAGGAGGACGCAGACAAGCTGCACCGCCTGCGCGAACGCGATCCCGAACTGAATCGGCTCACCGATCACGTCCGGAAGTTCGCTGCAATGATGGCCGGGCGCCACGGAGACCGTCTCTACGACTGGATCACCGCTGCCGAACAAGACACCCATGTCGCACTGGCGTCCTTTGCCAGAAACCTCCTTCGCGACGTCGATGCCGTCCGCAACAGTCTTTCCCTGCCTTACAGTTCCGGCGCCGTCGAGGGACATCAACCGCCTGAAGATGCTCAAGCGTCAGATGTTCGGCCGAGCCGGCCTCAATCTTCTTCGCAAACGAGTCCTACTCGCCCGATGAGCCCTGGCCCGATCTGGACCACAAGATCGTCGACAGAACCCGGATCACGTTGATCGCGTCCACGAACAGCACTGGATAGACGCGGTCCAGCGGGCGGTTGGACCATTCCGCCATTCCGTCCATCACCTTGTCGGTGATCGTGGAGATGGTCGCCTTGGACACACTCGCGCCGTAGACCTCGGCCAGGTGCGCGGAAATCTCGCCATGCGTCAGCCCCTTCGCCGACAGCGACAGCACCATCTCGTCCACCCCGGACAGGCGCCGCTGCCGCTTCTTGACGATGGCCGGCTCGAACGTTCCGGCCACATCCCGGGGGACCTTGACCTCGACCGGGCCGACATCGGTCAGCACCGTCTTTGCCCGCGTCCCGTTGCGGCTGTTGCCACTGCCCCGACCCTCGGCGTCGTGCTTCTGGTATCCGAGGTGATCGGTGATCTCGCCCTCCAGGGCGGACTCCAGGACCAGCTTGGTCAGCTGCTGGAGCAGCCCGCCCTCCCCAGTCAGCTGCAGGCCCTCCGACCGGGCTCGGTCCACGAGCATCGCAACCAACTGCTCGTCACTCGCCGCCATGGCCGCCGCCGGCTCGCTGCCCGGTATCTGCTCGATGGTGGTGTCGCTCATCTGGCGTCTCCTTGATCATCGGATCCGCCGATCATTGAACACTCCCGCAACCGGCCTCAAGACCAGGCACCCAGGCATCCCGCCCCGCTGACGCCCAACCAATGCCACCAACCCGCCCACTCACACCCACAACAAAACGAGATGAGCCTGACAATGGAACGCGCTGCGCCAATGGCGCCTCCCATCGGCTTATCGGTGGGGTTTGTTGCGCGTATAACTGTTGTGCTGCTAAACAGGACCTGGATAGCGTCGTTCAGTCCCTGCACGAAAGAGGTAGTTCGCGCCATGGCTCAGCGGGTGCAGGTTCTCATGACCGATGACATTGACGGAACCGAGGGGGCCGAGACCATCGGATTCGGGCTCGACGGAATCTCGTATGCAATCGACCTCGGCGAAGAGAACGCAGCAAAGCTTCGTGATGCCCTGGCCCCGTATGTTGGGGCTGCTCGCCGTCAGCGCGGCGCGAACGGTCGCGTCCGCCGTTCTGGACCGGCCGAGCCGAAGGAAGACACAGCCGCGATCCGGGCGTGGGCGAAGGACAACGGATACAAAATCAACGACCGGGGCCGTGTGCCTCGCGAGGTTCGCGAAGCGTACGCCAAGGCGCACTGACCCCAAGGACGTTGCAACCCCTGCCCCTGCGGGCGGGGGTTTCTTCGTTTCCCCAGCCACGGGGAGCGGCCACCACGCCGGGAGCGGCTCTGGAAGGCCCATCCGACCTGACTACGCCCGTTAACCTGGTGGTATGTCAGAGCGTGTCGTCCCGGGTCACAGGGGCGGACTGATCACCCTGGGCGCTGTGGGCCGACTTGACGGTCCACAGTGCGTCCGTCTGGATCGGGCGCGTCTGGCCGCCGACGGCAATATCCATCACGTCGTGCTGCTGCCCGGTATCGCGGCCGTGCGGATCAGCAAGCGTCCGTCGGCAGCGCAGGCGCTGCCCCGCCGGACGGAACTGTTGCGGGCCATCGGTGCCGCCGGTCGCCGTACTGGAGCCGCTCACGCCCGTCACGGTCTTCGGCGGCCGTGCCGCCGTTGCCGTGTCCTGGATCGACGGGGTCGCGCCGCCCGAAGATGAAGGGGACCCGGGGCAGATCGGGGAACTCTTGCGGGCTTTGCGGGCTTTGCGAGAAGTCCCCCTCACAGCGGAACTCCGCCATGTCCTGGCCGCTGCCCAGGACCAAACGCCCACGCGGGGGCAGCCGCAGACGGCGAGGCCGCGCCCTAATCGAGGACAGCCGGCCCCTGGCTATACCCGGTGTGCGACAAGACATCACGGGAGCGACCGGCTGGGGGAGGCGGCTGAAGGTAGTCCTGTGGCGTGAGTTGGGCGATTGCTGGCTGATCGAGGGGTTTGACGCAACGGACCTTTCGAGAAGTGAGACCGCAGGCTGAGAATCTCGCCTCCTCAACGCGCACCAGGGGAATGGCCCCATGCGTATAGAACTTCGATGTCAATTTTTATGAATGTTTTAGCCCGAGGTGTGAAGTGATTTCTCCCAGTGGGCCATCGAGAACGCAGAGTGATTGCGGTACAGCCGGCGTTGCCGCGGTCGGGTGGATGGAATTTTGCGGGATGACACTGTGATAGTTTGCCGCCGATCGGACCGGCTGTACCCCTGATCTTCGATTCGGAAGAGGATAAAGCACACTGATGGCCAGGTCTCTCTTGAATAGACTCATACCCGTTCGGTTCGGATCCGTGCTGGTCACGGTTGTCCTGGGCTCTGCGTTGGGCGTCGCGCAGGCTGAGGCCGCAAGTCCGACCGTGCAGATCACCGGGTATGCGGGTAAGTGCATCGACGTTGCTGGCGCACGAACCGCGAACGGCACACCGGTACAACTCTTCGACTGCAACGGTACTGACGGCCAGAAGTGGACCATCGCTCCTGACCCTTTGGACCGTTCGTTGCGTTCTCTGGGCAAGTGCCTGGATGTGGTCGCAGGTTCCGTCGCAGACGGTGCCCAAGTCCAGTTGTACGACTGCAACGGTACTGGTTCCCAGAGATGGGTCGTCAACGCTGCCCACGACATCGTCAATCTTCAGGCACACAAGTGCCTGGATGTGACCGACTGGAATTCCGCCAACCGCACCCGGTTGCAGATCTGGACCTGTACCGGCACTTCGAACCAGAAGTGGTGGGCAACCGGGGGCGCAACGTCCCCGTCCCCCGGCGGTGGTACCGCCCCGGGTAGCGGCGGAGGCACAACTCCAAACCATGACGGAGGTGCCGCCCCGGGTACCGGCGGAGGAGTCACTCCTGATCACGGGAGTGGTACCGCTCCGGGCAACGGCGGAGGCACAACTCCAAACCATGACGGAGGTGCCGCCCCGGGTACCGGCGGAGGCGTCACTCCTGATCACGGGAGTGGTACCGCTCCGGGTAACGGCGGAGGCACTACCTCACCTTCTAGCGGGTTCGTCGTCAGTGAGTCCCAGTTCAACCAGATGTTTTCGAATCGGCAGGGAAATAACTTCTACACCTACAGTGGGCTGGTTGCAGCGCTGGGCGCCTACCCGGGATTCGCCAAGACCGGCAGTGACAGCGTGAAGAAGCAGGAAGCGGCGGCCTTCCTGGCCAATGTCAGCCATGAGACCGGTGGCCTGGCCTATGTCACTGAGCTGAACCACGCCAACTACTCACACTACTGCGACAGTGGCCAGCCCTACGGCTGTCCGGCGGGCCAGTCAGCTTACTATGGCCGGGGTCCACTTCAGTTGAGCTGGAACACTAACTACAAGGCGGCAGGCGATGCGCTGGGCATCGATTTGCTGCACAACCCTTACCTGGTGCAGAACGATCCTGCTGTTGCCTGGAAGACTGCATTGTGGTTCTGGAACACCCAGAGCGGTGCAGGTTACATGACCGCGCATAACGCGATGGTCAATGGCTCGCGGTTTGGTGAGACGGTCCGGAGCATCAACGGTTCCCTGGAGTGCAACGGGCGCAATCCGGGCCTGGTCCAGAGCCGTATCAGCGCCTACCAGCGGTTCGTGCAAATTTTGGGCACGAATGCCGGCAGCAACCTCTGGTGCTGAACCTCGCTGCAAAAACGTCCGTGGCCTCCGGCGTCATGCCGGAGGCCACGGGCTTCCGAGGGTCGTTGCGGACGACAAGCCTGCGATCTCCGAGTGCAGGAGGGCCGAACGGCCGCTCCCCGTTGACCTTCGAGCATTATTGCACGACCGTGCCACGCAGGACTGCCCAACCTGGTCCGGAAGCCGGTCGACGGCTACAGGTTGGCCTGACCCTTGCTAACCGCGCGGGACCCGTCCATGCCCAGTGATGTTCGAAGGTCCATCGGCCGGCACCCCCTTCGTAATCAGAAGCGGTCTTCGGGTCCGAATCACCTACGGATCACTTGGCGCTGAATGGGGAAACACCGACCGTCTCTGATACGGGGACGGGCTGCTGTGACACCCAGTCGGCGCCGATGCTGGAGGTTTCGCCAGGCAGCGTGACGAGTACGGCTAGTGGACGCTGGCTGCGGGCGCCGGAGACCGCAGCAGGATCTTTGAAGGTCAGACTGGCTGCCGCCTGCTGGCCGGAAGCCAGTCGAACGCCCTTCGCAGTGAGTCCGGGTATCGGCACCGCGCCCTTGCCGAACACACCGGCGCTGTCGATGAATGCAAGCCTCGGATAGCCGTTGAGGCTGCAGACATGGCCGGACAGGTTGGTAACAGAGATCTGGAATCTGACGTGCCCAGCCGATCGGTCACCGCCGACAAGGTTTGCCTTCAGGTCTCCGCTGCGGCAGCGAGAACCAGGCGATGCGGGGCGCGCAGAGTGCTCTGGCCTGGCGTCGGATTGGGCCTGTGATGCGCTGCTGTTGGTGACAGTGGTGTTGGCGGACGGGGCAGCCACGCCAGTGTTGCTGGCGGAACCACAGCCAGTCAGCAACCCGAGCAGGACAGCACCACCCGCGACAACCGCGGCTCTGCCACGGGTCGCGTCAATACAACGCTTGCCCGTTTCGGTACACCAGACAATATTATTCCCAACGCTCACATGTGCGTTCATGCTTGCAACTTCCTGTGGCTGAGTTTGCGCGACAGCGCATATGAATGGTTCATAGCACATCGTCACCGAACGAGCGAACACAGCAATTGCTCAGGATCCGATCGCCGCAGCCAGCAAGGGCAACGGCGGCCAGGAGCGTCTTTCGACGTCGCACAGAACGATAATCGACGACGCATCAATTCAAGGATGAGTCACTCAGGTTCAATACATTGGGAGGGTTTCTCTTCGGCTCACTTGGCCCTTTCCCCTCCACTCGCATCCCAGGACATGATAATTTGGTGAACGCGAACAGTTCCGGCCGTCCTCCGGTCAACCACCGGCGGTGTGGCCAGGCGGCGGAATAATCGACAGCAAAGAACGGACTCGAAGCCATGGCCAAGCCTCTGTACACCAAAGAAGAGGCTTGCGCAGCTGCGCGCACCGTGTCGGACAGAGCCCTGTACAAGAGTGGGCGGCGCGGTGCATCGTCACGAGCCAGCCGCCATGCGGGGACGCGCCGTGCACCACGAACCGTGCATCGTCCACCCCTCCAGCGTGCCGCACACCCAGCCCCGATACGCAACAGGGCGCCTCATGTTGCCGAATCGGGCCCGCATCCGTTGGAGTGGCCGTCCCACCGCCCGGCGCGTCACCCGAACCCGCCGCCGGACGATGGGCTTGAGTAGAAGCAGCGCGCGCCACCGTTCAGCGTCGCCGGCCGGCGCCCCACCACTGCAGCCCGCTCAGGCCGCCACACTCCGGAGCGGGCCGCCCCGGGTGCTCACCGTGTGCGCAGGGCGGTGAGTACCCGGACCGGCACAGGGTTCCGCGTCCGCTGGAGCGGATCGGGTCGGGTCGGGTCGGGTCGCCAGCGGCTCGACAGCACCGCAGGTCACCTGGCACACAGGGGCGTCGGAGGCGCAAGTGACGTCTCACATGGAGAAACCAGCAGGTCGGACCCGATGCCCCATCCCCCTGTCAGGTGGATGGGACATCACCGCGGCTCCCGGGCGCAGCGCAACCCAACCACCTCAGCGGGGTCGAACACCTCCGTACTGCCCATCTGGTGCCCTCGGGCGGTACCCCGCGGCCGTACGGACGCCGGAGGAATCCGGCATGAGGGCTCACTGCACCGAACCGTCTCGGCTGCGGTGCAGGGCCGCCGGTCACCACGTGCAGGCTGAGCGGGCCGGCTTCGCGGGAGTCAGGTGACGTCGAGGACCCTGACGGGCTGCCCGGCCCACTGCTCCGGGGCGGCGGTGGCGATGACCGCATCGTCGGGCGTTCGGGGGTGGGCAGGGCGGTGTCGCGGGAGCGCGGGCTCCGTCAGGGGCTTCGGAGCGCTCTTCGTCGTTTAGGGCGGTCAGGTCCTCGGAGAGTTCCGCACGACGACTGGTTTGTGGAAGCCGCCCAGTGCTGTCAGCTCACTGCCTGTCAGGTCCAGAAGGCGTCGGTGATGGTGATCTGGGGTTCGACGTGGCGGTGGATGAAGGTGTAGATGAGCCATCCGCGGCCGCCGGGGTTGGTGGAGGCCGGGGGGCGGACGGTGACCCAGTGCGGCAGGCAGGCGTCGGCGTCGATGCCGCGGTAGTAGGGGTCCGGGGCGGTGATCAGTTCCGCGCAGGCGGCCAGGACGAGTTGCCGGCCGTCGGCGGGCATCGCGTCGAATTCCTGTCGTGCCTCTGCGGTCCACTCCATCTGCCAGAGCGGCTGCGGGAGGTCGTCCGTCACTGGCCGGGCTTCACCGTGGCTGCTTCACGCCGCAGGCGGCTGTACTCGGGCAGGAGCGCAGCCGACTCCCCCGGGATCCTCGCACTTCGGGCGCGGGCCTCGAGATCGTCCAGGTGTGCTGTAAGGCGGGGGTCGCGAGCGATGGATGGCGTCCCCTCTTGTGGTGTAGCCGATCACGTCGGGGGTGTGCGCCGGGGTGCATCGGGTGGGTAGCCCCCGCTCCCTGCCCATGGGGCGG
>NZ_JBIVNJ010000054.1:0-36244 GCF_044753585.1 Streptomyces sp. NPDC088354
TGAAGTCACGCACCCCGGCGCCCGTTTCCTTGGGCGCCGGGGTCGGGGCCTCCGGGGCTGGCCATTCTGGACAGCACATTTAGGTGCCTCCGGCATTCGCCGCTGATCACCCCGGGTCATGCACCCAAATATGCTCCACAGTCCAGAACACCCACCCCTACGACCCCGCCCCCTCCGTTGTGTTCGCGCCTGATCCCCGGTGGGGGTATGGAGGGGGACCGTGCTCGGGCCATCCGTTGGCGCAGCGCGGGGGCAAACGCCGGAACTCAGATTCAGCTCAGCGGAATGACGAACCTTCGGCAACCATCCCGAGGCGTGAGTAGGTTCCGCCTCATCACGCTGACCGGGCGCGGGAAGACGGGGGGACCTTCCGTGGTGTTGACATCGGTGCTGCGCGGGCTCGGACTCGGCGCTTCCGTGCTGGTGGTGGGGCTGAGAGCGATACAGCAAGCAAGTGGCGTAGGTCCTCGGAACGGGGATCTCCCAACTCGCCGATTCCTTCGTCGAATCCGGTAGTGAGCGTGTCAGCGACGGAATTCACACCTCTCGCTGGGGTCGAGCCTCCCGGTCCGTCAGGCCCTGCCGCGTGACGGCGCGCCGGGGACCTTTGAGATCGACGCCACCGGGGAGCCCGGCTCTGCTGGGATGGTGGCCTGGCGCATCAGCACGATTGCGGGGTGATCCTTTGCCCCACCCGGCCGCGCTGCGCCAACGGGTGGCCCGGGCACGGTGCCGCTTCTACCCCCCACCGGGGATCAGGCGCATGACGAAACCGAGGGGGCGGGGTCGGAGGGGTGGGTGTTCTGGACTGTGGAGCATATTTGGGTGCATGACCCGGGGTGATCAACGGCAGGTACCCGAGGCACCGAAATGTGCTGTCCAGAATGGCCAGCCCCGGAGGCCCCGCACCCGGCCCCCACGAAACGCGCGCCGGGGTCACTGACTTCACAGGGCACACGGGCGGGCGGGCGGGGGAAAAACCGGTCCGGACGCGAAGCGTCAGGCGCGGCCGCGGAACCCCACGTTGTGGATGAGCACGCCCCCGTCCACCGGCAGCACAACCCCCGTCACCCACGCCGCGTCCCCGGACGCGAGGAACGCCACCGCCGACGCGATGTCCTCCGGCTCGCCGACCCGCCCGAGGGGATAGATCTCCGCGATGCGGTCGAGGTCGTCCTCGCGCCCGTCCCACGCGGGCGTGCGGACCGTCCCTGGGGCGACGAGGTTGACGCGGACGCCGCGCGGCGCGGCGTGCACCGCGAGGGTGCGGGTGAGCGACGCGAGGCCCGCCTTGGCGGCGCTGTAGGCGTGGTTGCCGAAGTTCATGTGCCCGTTGACGGAGCCGATGCTCACGATCGCGCCGCGTCCCCCGGCCTCCGCCAGGTACGGCAGGGCCGCCCGCGCGCAGCGCATCGCGCCGGTGAGGGTGATCTCGATGTCCTCGTACCAGTCCGCGTCGAGGAGGTCCTCGAAGAGCGGGGGGTCCACATGGCACGCGTACGCGTTGTTGACCAGGACGTCGAGCCGCCCGAAGCGTTCGACGGCGTGGGCCATGGCCGCGTCGACCGCCTCCTGGTCCGCGACGTCGCAGGCGACCGCGCCGGCCACGCCGCCACCGTCCGTGTGCTCCGTGAGCGCGGCCGCCGTGGCCGCCGCCCGCTCCCCGTCGAGGTCGGCGAGGAGGACCGCGGCGCCCTCGGACATCAGCCGCCGCGCGGTGGCCGCGCCGATGCCCTGCCCGCCTCCGGTGACGACGGCGACGTGTCCTTCGAACCTGCGCATGCGCGTGTCCTTCCGCCGCTCGCGGGACGCCATTTCGCCCCGCGCCCCCTCTCGCCCCCCTACTCGCGCGTAGCGTAACGTGCACGCACACCAAAAGGGAGCGGAGAGGCACACCCATGGCGCTGGACGCGGACGTCGTCGTCGTCGGAGCGGGACTGGCCGGGCTGGTCGCCACCGCGGAACTGGCCGACGCGGGCAGGAAGGTGATCCTGCTCGATCAGGAGCCGGAGTCCAACTTCGGGGGGCAGGCGTTCTGGTCGTTCGGCGGCCTCTTCCTCGTGGACTCGCCCGAGCAGCGCAGGATGCGCATCAAGGACGACCGGGAACTGGCCCTGCAGGACTGGATGGGCACCGCCGGGTTCGACCGCCCCGAGGACCGCTGGCCGCGCAAGTGGGCCGAGGCGTACGTGGACTTCGCCGCCGGCGAGAAGCGCTCGTGGCTGCACGCGCAGGGGCTGCGCTTCTTCCCGCTCGTCGGCTGGGCGGAGCGCGGCGGTTACCTGGCCACCGGGCACGGCAATTCGGTGCCGCGCTTCCACATCACGTGGGGCACCGGCCCGGGGGTGGTGGCGCCGTTCGCGCGCCGCGTGCGGGAGGCCGTCGCCAAGGGCCTGGTGGAGCTGCGCTTCCGGCACCGGGTGACGGCGCTGACCACGACCGGCGGGGCCGTGGACGGTGTGGCGGGCGAGGTGCTGGTGGACAGCGACGCCGAGCGCGGCAGGCCGAGTTCGCGGGAGGTCCGCTCGGAGTTCCGGCTCGGGGCGCAGGCGGTGATCGTCACCTCGGGCGGCATCGGCGGCAACCACGACCTGGTGCGCAAGGCATGGCCCGAGCGGCTGGGCACGCCGCCGCGCAAGCTGCTCTCCGGCGTCCCGGCGCACGTGGACGGCCTGATGCTGGGCATCGCCGAGCAGGCGGGCGGCCATCTGATCAACGGCGACCGGATGTGGCACTACACCGAGGGCATCGAGAACTGGAACCCGATCTGGGCCCGGCACGGCATACGCATCCTGCCCGGCCCGTCCTCGCTGTGGCTGGACGCGACGGGCAGGCGGCTGCCGGTGCCGCTGTTCCCCGGCTTCGACACGCTCGGCACGCTGGAGCACATCATGCGGACCGGCCACGAGTACACGTGGTTCGTCCTCACCCAGAAGATCATCGAGAAGGAGTTCGCGCTGTCGGGCTCCGAGCAGAACCCGGACCTGACCGGCAAGAGCGTGCGCGAGGTGCTGCGCCGGGTGCTGCCGGGCGCGCCCGGCCCGGTGGAGGCGTTCAAGGAGCACGGCGTGGACTTCGTCGTCGAGAGCGACCTGTCCGCCCTGGTGCGCGGGATGAACGCGGTCACCGAGGACGACCTGATCGACGAGGCCGCGCTGCGCCGCGAGATCACGGCCCGCGACCGGGAGATCACCAACACCTTCACCAAGGACCTCCAGGTCACCGCGATCCGCGGGGCCCGCAACTACCTCGGCGACAAGCTGAGCCGCACCGCGACCCCGCACCGGCTGCTGGACCCGAAGGCCGGCCCGCTGATCGCGGTGCGGCTGAACATCCTGACCCGCAAGTCGCTCGGCGGCCTGGAGACCGATCTGGACAGCCGGGTGCTGCGGGCCGACGGGCAGCCGCTGCCGGGCCTGTACTCGGCGGGCGAGGCGGCCGGCTTCGGCGGCGGCGGGGTGCACGGATACCGCTCGCTGGAGGGCACGTTCCTCGGCGGCTGCATCTTCTCCGGCCGTACCGCGGGCCGCGCGGCGGCCGCGGCCACCGCCTGAGCGGCGGCCCGCCCCTCGCCCTGTCCGGTCGTACCGGTGTGCGACCCCGGTCCGGGGACGCCGTGCGCGGGAGGCACCATGGAGGGGAGCAAGAGCGGCGGCGCAAGGCGGGAGTACGGGCAGTGGTGGACGTCCTGGGAGCGGTGGCGGACGGTTTCGAGCCGGTCCGGGAGGCTTTCGTCCGGAACTTCGAGGAGCGCGGGGAGCTCGGCGCGGCGGTGACGCTGTACCGGGACGGCCGGAAGGTCGTGGACCTGTGGGCCGGCGCGGCGGACGCGGACGGCGACGGGACCGGGGCGGGGTCCGGGGCCGCGTGGGCGGAGGACACCGCGCAGGTGGTCCGCTCCGCGACCAAGGGCGTGGCCTCGGCATGCCTGCTCCTGCTGCACCAGCGCGGGCAGCTCGACCTGGACGCCCCGGTCGGGACGTACTGGCCGGAGTTCAAGACGGCCGGCAAGGAGCGGGTGACGGTGCGCGACGCCCTGGCGCACCGGGCGGGCGTGCCCGCGCTGGACACCCCGCTCACCCCGGCGCAGGCGATGGACGGTGTCAGCGGCCCGCGGGCGCTCGCCGCGCAGGCGCCGTTCTGGGTGCCGGGGGGCGACCACGGCTACCACGCGATGACCTACAGCTGGCTGATAGGCGAGCTGGTGCTGCGCGCGAGCGGCGGGCGCTCGGTCGGCCGCTACGTGGCGGAGGAGATCGCCCGTCCGCTGGGCCTGGACCTGTGGGTGGGCCTGCCGGCCGGGCAGGAGGCGCGGGTCGGCCGGATCGCCGCGATCCGGGCCCCGGAGGCGCCCCCGGCGGCGGGGCTGCGCGCGCGGCCCAAGCGCAGCGTCACCGAGGCGTACGACAACCCCCGGTCGCTGACCCGGCAGGCGTTCGGCGCCATCGACCCGCTGCCGGACGAGAACGACCCCGCCTACCGTGCCGCGGAGCTCGCGGCGTCCGCGGGCATCGCCACCGCGCGCTCGCTGGCCCGCTTCTACGCCGCCCTGGTCGGCGGCCTGGAGGACGGCGGTCCCCGGCTGTTCGCCCCGGCGACGCTCACCTCGGCGCGCACGGCCGAGTCGGAGGGCCCCGACCGGGTCCTGGTGGTGAACACCCGCTTCGGCCTGGGCTACATGCTGCACGGCCCGTCCTCGCCCTTCCTGTCCCCCGGTTCCTTCGGGCATCCCGGCCGGGGCGGCTCGCTGGGCTTCGCCGACCCGGACGCCGGGATCGGCTTCGGCTACGTCACCAACGGCATGCAGAAGAACGTCACCGCCGACCCGCGTGCCCAGGCGCTGGTGCGGGCGGTACGGGAGTGCCTGCGCTGACGCGGGGCGGCGCGGACGCCGGCACGGGTCGCCACGAGTTGCCCGGGCCCCGGGACCCGCGAACGATGGATGGGTGAGCGACGCCGCGTACCTCCGGTTTCCGCATGTCCACGGTGAACGGCTGTGCTTCGTCGCCGAGGACGACATCTGGGTCGCGCCCCTGGACGAGGGGCGCGCGTGGCGGGTGACGGCCGACCGGACCCGGGTGGGCCATCCCCGTTTCTCGCCGGACGGTTCGGTGATCGCCTTCAACAGCTGGCGCTCGCTGGACCCCGAGGTCCATCTCGCACCGGTGGAGGGCGGGCAGGCGAGCCGGCTCACCTACTGGGGCAGCCCCGACACCCGCGTGCGGTCCTGGACACCGGACGGCCGGATTCTGGCCGTCTCCTCGCACGGTGAGCCGTTCTCGCACTACACGTGGGGGTACGCCGTCCGCGCCGACGGCGGCCCGGGCAGCCGGCTGCCGTGGGGGCCGGTGTCGGACGTCGCCGTGCGGGACAGCGCCGCAGGCGAGCACCAGACGCTGCTGCTGTCGGCGACCGCGCCGCACGAGCCCGCCTCGTGGAAGCGGTACCGGGGCGGGGCGACGGGCCGGCTGTGGCTGCAGGGCGAGCTGCTGGTGCCGGACATCGGCGGGCACTTGGAGTCGCCGATGTTCGTGGGCGAGCGGATCGCCTTCCTCAGCGACCACGAGGGCATCGGCAACCTCTACTCCTGCCGGCCCGACGGCACGGACCTGCGGCGCCACACCGACCACGCCGACTTCTACGCCCGCCACGCGGCCACCGACGGCCGGCGGGTGGTCTACCAGTGCGCGGGCGGGCTGTGGATGGTCGACGAGCTGACCCCCGACTCGGCACCGCGGCGCCTGGACATCGACCTCGGCGGTACGCGGGCCGGGCGGCGCCCCTACCAGGTGCCGGCGGCCGCCTATCTGGACGGGCTGGCCGTGGACCGCACGGGCCGGGCGAGCGCGGTGTGCGTGCGCGGCAGCCTGTACTGGCTCACGCACCGCGACGGCCCCGCCCGCACCATCTCCGACGAGCCCGGCTCGCGGGTCCGGCTGCCGGCGATGCTGGGTGACACCGGCCGGATCGCCTTCGTCACGGACGCCGACGGCGAGGACGCGATCGAGATCGCGGCGCTGCCGGGCCGGCCGGCGGCGCTGGCCGTGGCCGAGATCGCCGACGAGGACGACGCCGTGGCGCAGGCGCTGCGGGCGACCGAGGAGGCGGGCGGGAACGCGCCGGCCGGTGCGGAGGAGGACGGGACGGCCGGCGAGGGCGCGCGCGCCCCGTGCCACAGCGGCGGCGCACGACTGGCCTGCGGGGAGATCGGCCGGGTGCAGGAACTCGTGCCCTCCCCCGACGGCGAGACGATGGCGGTCGCGGCCCACGACGGGCGGCTGCTGATGGTCTCCGCGGAGACGGGCGCGGTCACCGAACTCGTCCGCTCGGACAACGGCCCCGTGCGCGACCTGGCCTTCTCCCCGGACTCGGCGTGGATCGCCTGGTCCCAGCCGGTGGTCGGCCGCTCGCTGCGCAAGATCCGGATCGCCCGGCTGGTGCCGGACCCCGAGAGCGGGGAGCGCACGGTCATCGACGTCACCAACGGCCGGTTCGAGGACGAGCAGCCGGTCTTCACCCGTGACGGCCGCTATCTGGCCTTCCTGTCCTGGCGCGGTTTCGACCCGGTGTACGACGTGCACACCGGCGACCTGTCCTTCCCGCTGGGCTGCCGCCCGCACCTGGTGCCGCTGCACTCGGCGACGCCGTCGCCCTTCGCGCTGCCCGTGGAGGGCCGGCCGGCCGGCGGCGGTCTCGACCCGACGGACTTCGCCGAGGGCCCGCTGGCGGTGGAGGCCGCCGGGTTGCCGATGCGGGTGACGCCGTTCCCGGTGCCGGCCTCCAAGTACAGCTCGCTGGAGGCGGTGCGCGGCGGGCTGACGTGGCTGCGCTGGCCGATCTCCGGCGCGCTCGGCGAGACGTTCGTCAATCCGACCGACCCCTCGGCCCGGCCGACGCTGGAGTACTTCGGCCTGGCCAAGTCCAAGCGGGTCGAGCTGGTGCGGCACATGGACTGGTACCGGGTCAGCGGCGACGGCACGCACCTGGTGGTCTTCGACGAGGGCGAGCTGACGGTCGTGCCCGCCTACGAGCCGGGCGACCTGGACTCCACCGTCTACGTCGACATGCGGCGGGTGCTGCACGAGGCCGACCCGCCCGCCGAGTGGCGCCAGGCGTACGCGGAGGCCGGGCGGATCATCCGCGACTACTTCTGGGCCCCTGACATGTGCGGCATCGACTGGCCCGCGGTGCTCGACCAGTACCGCCCCCTGGTCGAACAGGTCTCCACCCCGGACGAGTTCGCCGACCTGCTGCGCGAGGTGCTGGGCGAGCTCGGCACCTCGCACGCGTACGTCGCCCCGGCCCGGCGCAACGAGGGGCCGCCGCACTACCAGCGGCCGATCGGCCTGCTGGGCGTCAACTTCGCCCACACCAAGGACGGCCGGTGGGTCGTGGGCCGCATCCTGCCCGGCGAGTCCTCGGACTCCAGGGCGCGTTCGCCGCTGGCCGGCACCGGCATCCTGGAGGGCGCGACGCTCACCCACGTCGACGGCCGCGCGGTGGACCCGGTCGCCGGTCCCGGGCCGCTGCTGTCGGCGGCGGGCGGCACCACGGTGGAGCTGACGTTCACACCGCCCGGCGACGGCCCCCCGCGCCGGGTCGCGGTCGTGCCGCTGGTGGACGAGCGCCCGCTGCGCTACCAGGACTGGGTGGCCAAACGCCGCGCGGTGGTGAGGGAGTTGAGCGAAGGCAAGTGCGGCTATCTGCACATCCCCGACCTCGGCGGCTCCGGCTGGGCGCAGTTCAACCGCGATCTGCGGATGGAGGTCGTGCGCCCGGCGCTCATCGTCGACGTGCGCGGGAACGCCGGCGGCAACATCAGCGACCTGGTGGTGGAGAGCCTGACCCGCAAGATCCTCGGCTGGGACTGGATCCGCGACGCGCAGCCGGTGAGTTACGCGGGCAACGCGCCGCGCGGGCCCATCGTTGCGCTGGCCGACGAGGCGACCGCCTCCGACGGCGACATGATCACGGCGACCTTCCGGCTGCTGTCCATCGGCCCGGTGGTGGGCCACCGCACCTGGGGCGGCGTGGTGGGCATGACCGGGCGGCACCGGCTGGGCGACGGCACGGTCATCACGGTGCCGATGAACGCGGCCTGGTTCGAGGCGTACGGCTGGTCGGTGGAGAACCACGGCGTGGAGCCGGACATCCCCTGCATCCGCACCCCGCTGGACTGGGCGGAGGGCCGGCGCACCGATGTGGAGGTGGCGGTCCAGACCGCGTTGGACCTGCTGGAGAAGCATCCCCCCGCGACACCGCCCGACCTGTCAGACCGCCCCGACCGCCGCCGCCCCCCGCTTCCCCCGCGCCGCTGAAGGACGCCGCGGCGCCCGGAGCGCTCAGGGTGGTGCCCGGGACGCCGTCCCGCCCACCGCGACCGCCCCGCCCGCAGCACGCCAACGGCTCCCCGCCGAGCCCGCTTCGCCGCCCGCGCCCCCGCCGGGCCCGCCCGCCCACCACGGTCACGGCACGGAACCTCCCGCCCCCGGACCGCCGGCCCCTACCGCTGAAGGACGGCCCCGCGGCCCCTGCCGTTCGTTCGCCGCACCCACCGCGGCACGGACGACATGCTTCAAGGCGGTGCGCCCGCCCTCCGGAAGCACCCCCCGGACGCCGACAACCCCCGCCGTACTCCGCTCGGCGCCGCGCGCACCCGCGGCCCCGGCCGCTTCGAGGCGGTGCGCCCGCTCCCGGGCGGCACCACCGCGTGGGCCCCCGCACGGGACCGCCCGCCGCCGGACGTCAACGGCCCTCCCCCGTACCCGGCTCGGCGTACCCGGCTCGGCCACCGCGGCCCGGAACGCGGCCCCGAGGCACGGACACGGGAAGGGGCGCGCCCTCACGGGCGCGCCCCTCGGCGCTCACGCCTGAACCACGCGGGTCAGTGGTCCCGGTGCTGCCGCTCGTCCCGGATCGCGGACTGCTCGCGACCGGTGCCCTTCGGCGAGGACTGCGGGGACTGCTTGCCGGACTGACCACCCTGGCCGGGCTGCCGCTGCTGCGTCCTGCCCTGCTCGCCCTGCTGGCGCATCTGCTCGTCGGTCATGCCCTGGGACTTGTCCCGGGTCTGGCCGATCCGCTCCTGCGGGCGGTCCTGCTGGCGCTGCTGCCCGGCCTTGCTACGCGTGGGGTCGTTCTTGCCCATGATCACTCCTTCGTGATGTGTGGACTGGGCCTCGACCAGGCTGACACGTCCGGACACGCTACGCATTTCGGACGAACGCGCTGCGTGAACAGTGCTGGTCAGAGTGCCTTTTCGGACCGCGCACGCTCATCGGCCGCGCCGCCGGGGCCGACCAGCCCGTGCCGTATGCCGCCCGCCGCCGCGATCCTCGGCTCCAGGCGGCGCATTTCGCGCTGCCCGATCGCGCCGCCGATCAGCCCCGGCAGGTAACCGCGCACGGACTGCATGCCGCGCAGCCACCACTGGGCGTAGACGTGCGGCGAGCGGCGCGCGACGCCGTCCGCGATGCGCTCCACGGCCGGCTCCAGCGGGTACGTGCGGTTGGCCGGCCACGGCAGCCTGCGGCGGGCCGCGCGCATCACGTCGTCCTCGTCGGCGCCGCGCACCATGTCGGTGTCGGTCCAGCTCAGGTACCCCACGCCGACCTTCACGCCCTTGGCGCCCACCTCGGCGCGCAGGCAGTGCGCGAACGCCTCGACGCCCGCCTTGCTCGCGCAGTACGCGGTCATCAGCGGCGCCGGGGCGATCGCGGCGAGCGAGGCGATCTGGAGCAGATAGCCGCGCGAGGCGATGAGCGCCGGCAGGAAGGCGCGTGCGGTGGCGACACCACCCAGCAGATTGACCTGGATGACCCGGTCGAAGTCGGCCGCGTCCACGTCGAGGAACGGACCCCCGGTCGCCACACCGGCGTTGGCGACCACCGCGTCGACCCGTCCGTAGCGCTCCACGACCTCCCCGGCGACGCGCGCCATCGCGTCCCGGTCGGTGACGTCGGCCGTCCAGTGCCCGGTGCCGGAGCCGATCTCCGCGGCGACCGCCTTGAGTTCGTCCGGCTCCAGCCCGACGAGCGCCAGACGGGCGCCGCGCGCGGCGAGGGTGCGGGCCAGCAGTGCGCCGACCCCGCGGGCGGCGCCGGTCACCACCACGACCTGGCCGTTCAGCGACCTGCTCATGCCTTCTCCTCCTTGACCTGCGCCTGCGGCCGCAGATGGTCCGTGATCAGGGTGCGGACGACGCCCGCGACCGCGGCGGGTGCCTCCAGCGGCGTCATGTGGCCGAGGCCCGGCAGTTCGGTGAGACCGGCGAAGTGGGAGAGCCGTGCGGCCAGCCCCCGGGCGTGCACCGGCGGGGTCAGCTTGTCGTCGGTGCCCACCAGCACGGCGGTCGGTACGCGCAGCGCCGCCACTCCCGCGTCCAGGTTGAGCCCGGCCAGCACCCGCCCCCACGCCGCGCGCTGCCTGCGCCCGCAGGCGTGCACGATCCGCGCCGTCGCGGCGACCAGTTCCGGGCTCGAATCCGGGCCGAGGATCCCGTGCTTGAGGGCCGCGCGGGTCACCGCGGACTGCGGCCCCAGCGGCGCCGCGCTGATCAGCAGGAAGCGGTGGAAGGCGTCGCGCACCCGCTTGGCGCGCACCCGCGGCGGCAGTACCAGCGTCTCGGCGAGCAGCCGCCCGCTGCCGGTGCTGGCCAGCAGCAGCGCGGCGGTACGGGACTGGATCGCCGGCCGGTCGCCCGCCGCCATCGCCGTCATGCCGCCCATGGAGTGACCGACCAGCACCGCCTTCTCGTCGGAGGCGAGCACGGACTCCAGTACCGCGGTCAGGTCGTCGGCGAGCGCGTCGGTGCCGTAGCCGTCGCGCCGCGGCGTCCCGCTGCGGCCGTGACCGCGCTGGTCGTACGCCACGACCCGGTACTCGCCGGCCAGTTCGTGGACGAGCGGCGCCCAGAACCGGGTGCTGCAGGTCCAGCCGTGGATCAGCACGACGGTCGGCGCCGTGCCCGGCTCGGGGCCGTACTCCTCCACGTTGATCGAGGTGCCGTCGGCGGAGCGCACGAAGTGCGCGTGCCGGGCCTTGGGCAGGTCGAAGACGCCGCTGGTCACGAAGCCACCTCCACAGGGGCCGGGCGCTGCTCGGGGGCGCCGGCGGTCACGATCGTGTACTCGTCGAGCCTCACCCGGCGGGTGGCGCGCCGGAACCCGGCGGTCGTCCCCGGCCAGACGGTGGTGTTGCGGCCCTGGTCGTCCAGGTACCAGCTGACGCAGCCGCCGGTGTTCCACACGGTGCGGACCATGCGGCGCTGCACCTCCTCGTTCCACGACCGCACGGCATCCGGCCTGGCGTCCAGCGCGGCGGCGCCGGTGGTGTCCAGGGCCCGCAGGTAGTCGGCGATGTAGTTGAGCGAGGACTCGATCATCAGGATCATCGAGCTGTTCCCGAGGCCGGTGTTGGGCCCGATGACGAACAGCAGGTTGGGGAAGCCGTCGACGCTGGAGCCGCGCAGCGCGGCCATCCCGTCCTTCCAGTGCTCGGCCAGCGTCCGCCCGTCGGCGCCGAGGACCCGGTCGCCGATGGGCATGTCGGTGACGTGGAAGCCGGTGCCGAAGACGATGGCGTCGACCTCGCGCTCGGTGCCGTCGGCCATGACGATCGTCGAGCCGCGCACTTCCCTGAGCGCGGAGGCCACGACCTCGGTGTTGGACCTGGTGAGCGCCGGGTAGTAGTCGTTGGACAGCAGGATGCGCTTGCAGCCGATCCGGTAGTCAGGGGTGAGCTTCGCGCGCAGGACCGGGTCCTTGACCGCCTTGGCGAGGTGCGACAGGGCGAGCCGCTGCACGCCCCCCAGCAGCGCCGGGCGCTTGGTGAAGGCGCCCACCTGCAACTCGCGCAGCAGCCAGAGCATTCCGCGCCGCGCCCTGGCGGTCGCCGGGACCTTCCCGTGCAGCCACCGCTCGGCCCGGGTGATGTCCCGGTCCATGCGCGGCATCACCCACGGCGGGGTCCGCTGCACCACGGTCAGGCTCTCCACCTCGGGCTGGATCGCCGGCACGATCTGGATGGCGGAGGCCCCGGTGCCGATCACGGCGACGCGCTTGCCCTTGATGTCGTAGTCGTGGTCCCACTGCGAGGAGTGGAAGACCGCGCCCGGGAAGGCGTCGAGGCCCGGGATGTCCGGCAGCCTGGGGTCGGACAGCGGGCCGCCCGCCGAGATCAGGACGTCTGCGGTCAGCTCGCCGCGCGAGGTGGTGATGTGCCAGTGCCGCGCCTCGCCGTCCCAGCGGGCCTGGCGCACCTCGGTGTCCAGCCGCAGATGGGGACGGAGGCCGAAGGTGTCGGCGACGCGCTCCAGATAGGCCCGGATGTGCGGCTGGCCGGAGAAGGTGCGCGGCCACTCCGGGTTCGGCGCGAACGAGAAGGAGTACAGGTGCGAGGGCACGTCGCACGCGCACCCCGGATAGCTGTTGTCGCGCCAGGTGCCGCCGACGGAGTCGCGCCGCTCCAGCACGACGAAGTCGGTGATCCCCTCCCGGCGCAGCCGCACCGCCGCGCCGAGGCCGCCGAAGCCGGATCCGATGACTGCCACCCGTACGTGTTCTGTGCGCTCGGCCATGCCGCCGCCTCTCGGTGCCGCCCCTGAGCCTGATCGCGCCAGTGTTCACTGGCATGGTTCGGAGCGTAGACCAGAACGCGTTACCAGCGGTAGAGGTCCGACCGCGCGAGTTGCCCCGGCCCACCGCATAGGCTGGCGGGCGTGGCAACGCACGAGCGCGAGTACCGGATGGACGAACTGGCCCAGGCCGCCGGAGTGCCCGTCCGCACCGTCCGCTTCTACCGGGAGCGCAAACTGCTCCCCGCTCCGCGCCGCGAGGGCCGCATCGCCTGGTACAACGAGCACCACCTCGCCCGGCTCCGCACGATCACGGCCCTGCTGGAGCGCGGCCACACCCTCGGCGGCATCGCCGAGCTGATGGACGCCTGGGAGAGCGGCCGCCGTGACGTCGGCGAGCTGCTGGGCCTGGACCCGGCCCTGAACACCCCCTGGTCGGAGGAGGAACCGCTGCGGCTGACCCCCGAGGGGCTGGCCGACTTCTACGGGGAGCAGGCCACCGCAGAGAACCTGGCCACCGCCCTGGACATCGGTTACATCGCCGTCGACGGCGACGACGTCGTACACGTCAGCCGCCGCCTGCTGGAGGCCTCGTCCGCGCTGGTCAAGGAGGGCATCCCGCTCGCCGAGGTGCTGGCCGCCGGCCGCGACATGCGCCACCGCATGGACCTGCTCGCCGAACTCTTCGTGGAACTCGCCCGCGCCCACGTCCTCCCAGACGCCGAGACCGGCCTCCAGACCGGCGACACCACCCGCCTCACGGAGGCGATAGCCCGGCTGCGCCCGCTGGTGAAAGCCGTCGTCGAGGCGGAGCTCGCCCTGGCGATGGACCGCCGACTGCGCGAGGAACTCAAGGGATAGCCCCGCGCGCCGCCCCCCGGAGGACTACCGTTACCCAGAGTGACTGCGGTGGCACGGACGGGGGTTGGCGTGGCGGTGTCCGATGACAAGCGCTCCGTGAGCATGGCGATCTTCGGCGACCTCTTGAAGGCCCTCCGCGAGGGCCGGGGCGTCACCCTCGACGCACTGGCCGCGCACACGGGTTACTCGAAATCGCTGGCCGTCAAGATCGAGTCCGGCGAGCGCCTCGCGAGCAAGGCCTTCATCGACAAGGCGGAGGAACTGCTCCGCTGCGCGGGCGCGTTGCGGGCGGTCGCGCCGCACCTGTCCCGCGAGAAGCTGCCCGCGGGGTACGGCGAGTACGCGGACGAGGAGGCCCGGGCGGCCAGCATCGGCTTCTATGACGCGCACGTGGTCAACGGGCTGCTGCAAACCGAGGCCTACATGCGCGCGGTGTTCAACGCCCGCTGCCCGCCGCTCGAAGAGGACGAGATCGACCGCTGGACGGAGGGCCGGCTCGCCCGCCAGGCGCTCATCACGCGGAAGCCGGTGTGCATGCTGTCGTTCGTCCTGGAGGAGTGGCTGCTGCGCCGGCCCGTGGGCGGACGGCAGGTCATGAAGGACCAGTTGGAACGCCTCCTGGAGGTCGGGAAGCGCCGGAACGTGCAGGTCCAGGTCATGCCGACGCGCTACGAGTCCGTGGCCGGATTCAACGGCCCTTTCACGTTCCTGGAAACCGCCGAACGGCAGTGGCTGGCTTACGCTGAGGGACAGGTCGGGGGGTATCTGAGCGACGATCGCGAGAGGGTCAGCGACCTGTACCACCGGTACGGCATGATCCGGGCCCAGGCACTCACCCCCGAGGATTCGGCGAAGGCCATCGAGCAGATTGCGGGCGAGCTGTGAGCGCACTCGTGTGGTTCAAGTCCAGCTACAGCGGCGATGACGGCGGACAGTGCGTCGAAGTCGCGTCGGGCGCGACCGCCGTGCACGTGCGGGACTCCAAGGACCGGAACGGGCCCATGCTCACGTTCCCGCCCGACGCGTGGGCCGCGTTCGTCGCGTTCGCCGCCGCGGTGGGCCCCGAGGCCGCGTAGGTCACCGAATGCGGCCGGCACGTGGCGACCGCGCCCAGGGCGCTGACCGGCCGGCTCGTACGCCTGCGGGCCCCCGCCCAGGCGCGTGGCGGCCCACGACGGCGCGCCGGACCGCGGAGGAAGGCCCCCTTCCGACCGGCGCCCGGGGGCGACCGTTCCCCGGGCGTTCACCATGTCCTCATACCGATGCTTGGTGCGGGCTTTGCCTGCGTCCTACCTTCGCGAAGTTCAGTTCGCCCGAAGTAGACGAGGTATAAATGTCCCTCCGGCATGCAGTCGCCGCCCTGGCAGTGGTGCCCGCGCTGGTGGTCCCCGCGACCGCCCAGGCGGCCACGGACCACCATCACCACCACGTTCCGTCCCAGAAGAACCACTTCGACCTGCAGGCCCACCGCGGCGGCCTCGGCATGACCACCGAGGAGTCGCTGGAGGGCTTCGGCAAGGCGCTGCGCCTCGGTGTGAGCACCCTGGAGCTGGACACCCACGTCACCAAGGACGAGAAGGTCGTGGTCAACCACGACCGGCAGATCAGCGCGCAGAAGTGCAAGGACACCGCTCCGGTGACGCCGGGCGACCCGATGTACCCCTACGTCGGGAAGTACATCAAGGACCTGACCCTGGCCCAGATCAAGACCATGGACTGCGGCTACCAGCAGCTGCCCGGCTTCCCCGAGCAGGAGCAGATCAAGGGCTTCCGCATGGTGGAGCTCAAGGACGTCCTGAACCTGGTCAAGAGCTACCGGGCCAACAAGGTCAAGCTCAACATCGAGACCAAGGTGGAGGCCGGCGCGCCCACGCAGACCGCGCCCCGCGAGCTGTTCGTGCGGCGTGTCTTCGAGGAGATCCACCGCTCGGGCATCGAGAAGCAGGTCACCATCCAGTCCTTCGACTGGGGCGCGCTGAACGAGATGCACAAGCTCGCGCCGAAGTACCCGCTGGTGGCGCTCACCAACTTCGACTTCCTGCAGGTCGGCAAGCCCGGCGCCTCCCCGTGGCTCGGCGGCATCGACGCCGACGACTACGACGGCGACTTCGTCAAGGCCGCCGCCTCCATCCCCGGCGTCACGGCGCTCTCGCCGGTCTACGGCCTGCCGCAGAACGGCACCGTCGCCGACCCCAACTTCACGTTCTACGTCAACAAGAAGATGGTGGACGACGCCCACCGGCGCGGCCTGCGGGTCGTCCCGTGGACCTGTGACGACCCCGCCACCATCAAGGCGCTGCTCGACATGAACATCGACGGCATCATCACGGACTACCCGAACCGGGTCCGCGACATCATGGCCGAGCGCGGGATGCGGCTGCCCCGCGCCTACAAGGCGCCCCGCCACTGACGACCGGCGCCCCTGCACGGATACGCCCCCGGAGCCGCGCGGTTCCGGGGGCGTACGCACGCTCACATGGGCGACCCGGCCGGCTGGCCCGCGGCCACCGGCGCGTTCTCCTCGGGGTGGACGCACTTGTACAGGCACTGCGTGCGGGAGAGCGCGAAGACGCCGTAGGTGAGCAGGGCGAAGCCCAGCACCGCGGGCGCCAGCCACAGCCCGGTCCGCGGCTGCTCCCCGTACAGGACCACCCCGAGGGCGAAGCCCGCCACGGCGTCGCAGAGCGTCAGGGCGGGCTGGGAGGCGATGAGCGGGCCGCCCTGCATGGCGGTGCCGAGCAGGAAGAGGGAGAAGCCGCCCGTGGCGGCGAAGGCGTAGGTCTGCCAGGACAGCAGCCAGGCCGCGATGCCCTGGTGGCCCAGGATGTCCATGGACGACTTGATCAGCGCGGCGGTCAGCGCGTTGCCCACGGCCGCCGCCGCACCGAGGCAGGCCGCACGGGTCAGGCCGAGGGGACGCCGCAGCCCGGCCACCACCAGTGCGGCGCCCAGCCCGCCGACGATGAGCAGCGTCGGCACCCACCAGATCCCCGGCACCTGTTCGCGTCCTCCGGTGGGCGCCAGCGAGAACAGGAAGACGCCCAGGCCCACGGCGATGCACCCGACGCAGAGCCACGCCTTGTGCGAGAGGTCGACGTGGAAGACGGCCCCGCCGATCACCAGGGCCAGCGGCAGTTCCAGGATGAAGACCGGCTGCACGGTGGCCAGGGAGCCGGTGCCGAGGGCGAGTGCCTGGAAGACCGCGGCGCCGACGACCGCGAGGATGCCGGCCAGCCAGACCGGGGTGCGCAGCAGGTCGCGCATGAGCCCGAGGCGCAGCGAGGTGGAGGCGGGGACCTTCAGTACCGCCTGCCGTTGAAGCACGGTCCCGAGCGCGTTGCTGCACGCCGCGATCACGGCGAAGAGGACCGACAGGATCATGTCGGCTGCACCACTTCCGTGCCTCCGCTGGCTCGACCTGGTCCGGCACGGGCCGTGTACGCCCACGGCCCCCGGAGCTCACGGACCGCCGCAATACCGAGATACGGGGCAGATCGGGAATCTCCGGTCAAAGGCTCAGTCTAACGTCGGCGGCGCGGGCACCGCCCGGCCTCACAGGGCCGCGCGGCTGCCGGTGTCCACGGCCTGCGTGGCGGCCGCGGCGCGGCGCGCGTCGTCGCGGACCTCGTCGGCGGTGAGGACGTAGCCGGTGGTGGAGTCCGTGGTGGAGCGGGCGAAGACGACCCCGTAGACGTGGCCCGTGGTGTCCAGCAGCGGGCCGCCCGAGTTGCCGGGGCGCACGACCGAGCGCACCTGGTAGATGTCGCGGGTCACGATGCCGTCCCCGTAGATGTCCTGGCCGGTGGCGCGGATGCGGCCGGCCACGGTCGCCGCCCGCAGGTCCAGGCCGCCGTCCTCGGGGTATCCGGCCACGACCGCGCCGTCGCCGCGCTCGGCGGCGTCGGTGAAGTCCAGGGTGGGGGCGCGCAGCCCGGGCACGTTGAGGACCGCGACGTCCTTGCCGGGGTCGAAGAGCACGACCGTGGCCCGGTACGCGCGCCCGGCGCCGCCGATCTGGACGGCGGGGCTGTCGACGCCCGCGACGACGTGGGCGTTGGTCATGACGTGCTCGTCGGCGTAGACGAAGCCGGTGCCCTCCTGGCCCTGGCGGCGGCCGTCCACGAAGGCGATGCCCTCGATCTTCACCGTGCTGCGGGCGGCGGCCCGTGAGGCGGCCTCGGTGACGCTGTCGCCGGACGGCGCGGGCACCCCGTTGACGGGCTCGGACTCGAAGGGGTTGAAGACCTGCGGGAAGCCGGCCTGGGCCAGGGCGCTGGACGCGCTGCTGAACCAGCTGGGCGCCTGCCGCGGCATGGTGTCCTGGACAGCGCCGAGCACCGCGGAGCCGCGGATCGACTGGGCGAGCACGCTGGACGAGGCGGTCACCAGGACGCTCGCGGCGACCCAGGCGACCAGCAGCACCGCCACCGCGTTCGCGGCCGCCCCGCCGACACCGTCGAGCCAGCGCAGCGGCCCCCAGTCCAGTCCGGTGCGTACCTTCCAGGCGACCCCGGAGGCGACGGCGTGGCCCGCGGCCGCCGGGATGAGGACGGTGAGCAGGGCGACGAGCGTGGCGCGGGAGGTGCCCGGCTCGACGTACTGGAGCACGTACGGCAGCAGCCACACGCCGATCACGGCGCCACCGAGGAAGCCCGCGAGCGAGATGGTGCCCGCGACCAGTCCTCGCCGGTAACCGGCGACCGCGTAGGCGACCGTCAGCACGAGCAGCAACAGGTCGAGCAGGTTCAACCGAGAGGCCTTTCCCCGAAACCGTATGGACCCGTAAAAACGCACATTAACCGACCATCGGTTCCCTTTTGTGTCGCACCGCACGCACTCTCTGCCCGAAAAGCCATACGAACGGCCCGGTTCCGGCCCCGTAGAAGGTTCTACGGAGGCCGTCACCGGGCCGTTCATCGCGCCGTACCCCGTCCCCACGGGTGGGCGCGCACGGGACGTCCCACCGCTCAGGGGAGGTCCCGCGGCACAGCGGAGCCCGACGTCACATGTGCACGACGGGGGCCGCGCCGGCGTCCTGCCGCGGCGCGCCGCGCCGGTAGAGCAGGAAGCTGATCACCAGGCCGGCCGCGAAGAAGGCCGCCGCCCACCAGTAGGCCGTCGAGTAGCTCTCCAGCGCGGCGTTCGCCTTCACCAGCGGGTCGGCCGGGTCCTTGCCCGCGATGTAGTCCGTGGCGGCGCTCGTGGCAAGGGTGTTGAGCAGGGCGGTACCGATCGAGCCGCCGATCTGCTGCATGGCGTTGACGGCGGCGGACGCGACGCCCGCGTCCTCGGCGCCGACGCCGGTGGTCGCCAGGTTCATGGCGGGCGGGAAGATCAGGCCCATGCCGAGGCCGATCACCAGCAGCGGCGGCAGGACCTCGGTGGCGTAGCCGCTGTGCAGGCCGAGCCCGGTCAGCCAGACCAGTCCGGCGGCGGCCAGGCCGAAGCCCACCGGGACCACCGGCTTGGGGCCGATGCGGGGCACCAGCACGACGGTGGCGACCTGGGCGCCCACCATCAGCGCGGCGACCAGCGGAAGGAAGGCCAGGCCGGTCCTGACCGCCGAGAAGCCGAGGGTGAGCCGCAGGTAGTAGGTCAGGAAGAGGAAAACCGCGAACATGCCGGCGCTGGAGACCAGCGAGGCGGCGAAGGAGGCGCCGCGGTTGCGGTCGAGCAGCACGCGCAGCGGCAGCAGCGGGTGCGCGGCCCGGGTCTGCCACCAGGTGAAGGCGGTCAGCAGCAGCCCGCCGGCGACCAGGTAGCCCCAGGTCTGCGGGGAGCTCCAGTCGTGGCTCTCGGCGTTGGAGAAGCCGTAGACCAGGGCGAACAGTCCGGTGGTGACCAGCAGCGTGCCGGGCAGGTCGATGGAGGCGCCGGGACGGCGGCGGGCACGCTGCAGCAGGGCCATGCCGCCGAGGAAGGCGACGACGGCGAAGGCCAGGTTGACGTACAGGGTCCAGCGCCAGTTCAGGTACTCGGTGAGGACACCGCCGAGCAGCAGGCCGACGGCCGCGCCCGATCCGGCGATGGCGCCGTAGATGCCG
Organism: Streptomyces sp. NPDC088354; assembly: GCF_044753585.1. Taxonomy (NCBI): domain Bacteria; kingdom Bacillati; phylum Actinomycetota; class Actinomycetes; order Kitasatosporales; family Streptomycetaceae; genus Streptomyces; species Streptomyces sp. NPDC088354. The sequence goes on from NZ_JBIVNJ010000054.1 coordinate 19,480, forward strand.
AACGCGCGGGCGCGTTCCCTGGGCTCGGTGAAGGTCGTCGTCAGCAGCGACAGCGCGGCGGGCGCCAGCAGGGCGCCGAATCCGCCCTGCAGGGCGCGGGCGGTGACCAGCATCTCGAAGCTGCCGGCCGCGCCGCCGAGCGCGGAGGCCGCCGCGAAGCCGGCGACCCCGATGAGGAAGGCGGTCTTGCGGCCGAAGAGGTCGGCGATCCGGCCGCCGAGCAGCAGCAGGCTGCCGAACGCGAGGGCGTACGCGGTGACGATCCACTGCCGGTTGCCGTCGGTGAAGCCGAGGTCGGCCTGGGCGGAGGGCAGGGCGATGTTCACGATGGTCGCGTCCAGCACGACCATCAGCTGGGCGACGCCGATGACGGCGAGGACCCACCAGCGCCTGGCGTGGACGTCGTGGTCGTGGCCCACCCCCTCGACCGGGGGTGCGGCGACGCCGGCGCGGGGCTCGGCGGTGCTCTGGGACATGGGGACGTGCTCCCGTCGTTCGGAAGAGGCGTGGGACAGGCGTGGGGCAGGCGTGATCACGGGGTACGATCGATACGAAACCGTTTCGTACGCTTGAAGCCTAAGCTCCGATCCATCGAAACGCAAGAGTTTCGATCGCATGGCCGCGGGACGCTGCCTAGAGTGGGTGCCGAGCGAACGAGGAGGTGCGTGCCGTGGCCGACCAGCACACGGGAGATCGCCCGGAACAGGCGATACTGCAACGGATCAGCGCGATGGTCACCGACGAGCGGACGCTGCGCGAACTGCTCGCCGCGGGGCGGATCGACGGCGAGACCGAGCGGGAGCGGCTCGACGCACTGGAGCGCGAACTCGACCAGTGCTGGGACCTGTTGCGCCAGCGCCGCGCCAAGACCGAGGTCGGGCAGGACCCGGGCCAGGCCCGCGTGCGGCCCTCCGGCACGGTGGAGGGCTACCAGTCGTGAGCGCCCCGACGATCACCGACTCCCCGGGGACCCGCCGCTACGAGGCGCACGTGGACGGCAGACTGGCCGGGTTCTCGGCGTACATCCGCACACCCGAGATGATCGCCTTCCTGCACACCGAGGTGGACCCGGAGTTCGAGGGCCGCGGCGTGGGGTCGGCGCTCGCCCGGCAGGCGCTGGACGAGGCCCGGGAGCGCGGGCAGAGCGTGCTGGCGGCGTGCCCCTTCATCGCGGGCTGGATCGCCCACCACCCGGACTACCAGGACCTGGAGTACAGGCCCCGCAGCGTCGTCAGCGACTGAGATCGGCCGCCGCGGCCCGTCGGGTCAGCGACGGAAGCCCAGGGCCGGCAGCACGATCGCGTCGATGTAGCGGTGCATGAAGGCCGCGTCGACCTCCACGTCCTCCAGCAGGCGCCGGGTGATGACGGCGCCCAGCATCATGTGCGGCATGAAGTCGGCCGCCGGGTTGTCCCGGGGGATCTCGCCGCGGTCGGCGGCCCGGGTCAGCAGCTGGCGCAGCCCGGCCAGCTCGGGGTCGATGAGGTGCTCGCGCATCGCCTCGGCGAGGTCGGGACTGCCGGCGGAGGCGTGCGACAGCCCCCTGAGCAGCGAGGTGTCCACCTCGGAACCGTCCCCGAACCCGTCGGCCATGGCGTGCAGATCGCCGTCGAGGGAACCGGTGTCGACCGGCGCGTGCGCGGGCTTGGTGCAGCGCAACGCGGTGACCACCAGCTCCGGCTTGCTCTTCCACTGCCGGTAGAGCGTCGCCTTGCTGGACCGGGTGCGGGAGGCGACCGCGTCCATGGTCAGCGCCTCGTAGCCGACCTCGCGGAGCAGTTCGATCACCGCCCCGTAGAGCTCCTGCTCACGCTCCGGTGTCAGGCGGGTGCGCCGCGCCGCGGCGCTCGCGTCCGTGGTCATCTCGACTCTCCGTCTCTCGTCCCCTGCGAAACGGTTTCGTATCCAATGACAATATGGCACCGCCCACCGAAACCGAAACGTTTCGATGGGCGGTGGGGAACGTCCGGGCGGGTGCTCAGGCCAGGGACGCGGTGAGGGTGATCGCGGTGCCCGCGAGCGCCTGGCTCACCGGGCAGTTGGCCTTCGCGTCCTCCGCCGCCTTGATGAACTCGGCCTCGTCCAGACCGGGCACCTGGCCGACCACGGTCAGGTGGATACCGGTGATGCCGGTGCCGGGCTTGAAGGTGACGTCGGCCTGCGTGCGCAGCTGCGTCGGCGGGGTCTTGGCCCGGGACAGGCCGGCGGACAGGGCCATCGAGAAGCAGCTGGAGTGCGCGGCGGCGATGAGCTCCTCCGGGCTGGTCTTCCCGCCGGGCTCCTGCGAGCGGGCGACCCACGTGACCGGGTACTCGCCGATCCCGGAGGAGTCGAGGGTGACGACTCCACTGCCCTCGATGAGGGAGCCGTCCCACACGGTGTGGGCGACGCGCGTCGTCTCGCTGGGCGTGGTCATGGTGGATCCTTCCGGTTCGTGGCTCGGTTCGCCGGGCACGTACGGCGTTCCGGGGGCGCCGGCCGGGGGCGCCGGCCTGCGGCGCGTCCAAGTCTCCACCACCGGCCGCCGCTTCGCGACGTGATCCCCGGCCGTTCCTCCGGCGTGTTGCCCGTGTCAAACGGACCGTCACCCACAAGAGTGGCTGTACGCAGGGATTTCACGGTCCCGGCCCCGGCCGGTCGCCGCCGGTCCTACGTTCGGCAAGAGGACGCGGACGTCAAGGAGTGAGCCAGGTGGAGGAATCCGTACGGGTGCCGATCCTCGCGTCATGGGAACGCTGCCAGGCCGCCGGCCTCGACCCCGAACACCTCGACGTCCCGTACACCCGGGACATCGACCTCGCCGGCCCGCTCGCCAGGGCCGCCCGGCCGGTCCTCGACCGGCTCGCCGACGCCCTCGCCGGGTCCGGGACGGCCGTCCTCCTCACCGACGGCAGCGGGCTCGTGCTGGACCGCAGGGCCGCCCGGCCGCCGCTGCTGCCCGCCCTCGACGACGTCGGCCTCGCCCCCGGCTTCGGCTACCACGAACTCGGCGCCGGTACCAACGGCATCGGCACCACGCTCGCCGCCCGGCGCCCGGTCCGGGTCAGCGGTGAGGAGCACTACTGCGCCGCCCTGCGCCGCTTCACCTGTTTCGGCGTGCCCCTGCGGCACCCCGTGAGCGGCCGCATCGAAGGGGTGCTGGACCTCACCAGCCTCCAGGACGAGGCCCATCCCCTCATGCCGCAACTCGCCCGCGGCTCCGCCCTCGCCATCGAGCACCGGCTGCTGGAGGACTCCGGCCGCCGCGAACGCGCGATGCTGCACTCGTACTTGGCGGCGGAACGCCGCAACCCGAGCCCGGTCTCGCTGCGGCTCGACGGCGACGGCCGCATCCAGCCCGTCGGTCCCCCGGCCGGACTCACCGCCGGCGACGAGGCCGCCCTCGCCGAGACCGCCACCGGCCTCATCGCCGCCGGACGGCGCGACGCCGTCGAACTGCCGCTCTCCCGGGGGCGCACGGCCGTACTGCTGTGCCGGCCGCTCGCGCAGGGCGCGGTGGTCGAGGTGAGCCTTCCCGACGACGCCGGACCGCGGGCCGTCCGCAGGCCGCTGCTCGTCGGCGACGCGGGGGTCGGCCGGCTCGCCGTCGCCGCCCGGCTGCGGCTGGAACTGCTCAGCGACGCAGCCCTGCGCATCGGCACCACCCTCGACGTCGCCCGCACCGCCGCCGAACTGTGCGAGGCCGCCGTCCCGCGCTTCGCCGACCGGGTCACCGTGGACCTGCTCGCCCCCGTCGTCCGGGGCGGCACCCCGGACACCGCCGACACCACCGCACCGGTCCTGTGCCGCGTGGCGGACGCCGGGACGGGCGCGACGGGACCGCCCGCCGTGCCCGGCCCGGGCGCGGAGCCCTACCCGGCCGCGCCGGACGGCCCGCAGGCGCGGGCCCTGGCGGGCGACGGCCCGGTGCGGGCCGGGGACGCGCTCATCGCCGTACCGCTGCGCGCCCGGGACACCCCGCTCGGCGTGGCCACCTTCCACCGGGCCGCCGACAGCGCGCCCTTCGCGGAGGACGACCTCACCCTCGCCCGCGAACTGGCCGCCCGCGCCGCCGTCTGCATCGACAACGCCCGGCTGTTCACCCGCGAGCACCACCTCGCCCTGGAACTCCAGCGCAGCCTGCTCCCGCACGGCCTTCCCGCGCAGCACGCCGTGGACGTCGCCCACCGCTATCTGCCCGCCCCGGGCCGCGTCGGCGGCGACTGGTTCGACGTCATCCCGCTCTCCGGCGCGCGGGTCGCCCTCGTCGTCGGCGACGTCGTCGGCCACGGCATCCACGCCGCCGCCGCGATGGGCCGGCTGCGCACCGCCGTCCACAACTTCTCCGCCCTCGACCTGCCCCCCGACGAACTGCTCGGCCGCCTCGACGACCTGGCCGTGCGGCTCGACGAGGAGGGCGGCGCGCACACCGGACTGGCCGGCGCGACCTGCCTGTACGTGGTGTACGACCCCGTCGCCCGGCGCTGCCAGCTCGCCCGCGCCGGACACCTGCCGCCCGCGCTGCTCGGCCCGGACGGCGACGTGCGCTTCCCCGAACTGCCCGCGGGACCGCCCCTCGGACTCGGGCAAGTCCCCTTCGAGACGACCGAGTTCGACCTCCCCGAGGGCACCGGCCTGGTCCTCTATACCGACGGCCTCATCGAGGGCGGCCATGCCGACCCCGAGGCCGGTATGCGCAGACTCGGGCGGGCGCTGGCCGGCGCGCCCAGGGACGGGACGCCGGAGGAGCTGTGCGCGGCCGTGGAGTCCGCGCTGCGCCCGGTGCCCACGGCCGACGACATCGTGCTGCTGGTGGCCCGTACCCGCGCGCTCGACGGCGGCCAGGTCGCCTGCTGGGACGTGCCCGACGACCCGGCCGCCGTCTCGGCGCTGCGCTGTGCGATCACCCGTCGGCTGCGCTCCTGGGACCTGGACGAACTCACCTTCACCACCGAACTGATCGCCAGTGAGCTGATCACCAACGCCATCCGGCACGCCCAGGGGCCGGTCCAGGCCCGGCTCGTCCGCGACCGGGCCCTGGTCTTCGAGGTCGCCGACGCCAGCGGCACCTCCCCCAGGCTGCGCCGCGCCGCCACCACCGACGAGGGCGGCCGCGGCATCTTCATGGTCGCCCAGCTCTGCCGCCGGTGGGGCACCCGCTACACCGAGCAGGGCAAGGTCATCTGGACCGAGCAGCAGCTGCCCGCGTGACCGTCACCCCCGGCGTCCCCCCGTCCCCGTGTCCCCACCGGACGCCCGTACGGCGCAGCCTGCCGCGCCCGCCCGGCCGGCCGTCCCCGCGGCGGGAAAGCACCCGTCACGGCGGGACGGCGCCGCCGGGCCGCGCGGGGCGGTCCCTACCCCACGCCGCACGATGCTGCCCGTTCCGGCTGTGCGACGGCCCGGTGTTGCCTACGGTGGGACCATGACCACCGCGGCGCGGACCAGCGCAGACAGCAGCACGGACACGTACGACGTCATCGTCATCGGAGCGGGACCGACCGGCGAGAACGTCGCCGACCGCACCCAGGCGGCCGGGCTGAGCACCGTGATCGTCGAGGCCGAACTGGTGGGCGGCGAGTGCTCGTACTGGGCGTGCATCCCCAGTAAGGCCCTGCTGCGCCCGCAGGCCGCCCTGGGGGCCGCCCGCGCGGTCCCCGGCGCGCGTGAGGCCGCCGGCGGGCGGCTGGACACGGCCGCCGTACTGGCCCGGCGCGACTGGGCCACCGCGGGCTGGAAGGACGACGGGCAGATCAGCTGGCTGGATTCGGTCGGCGTCGACCTGGTGCGCGGCCTCGGCCGGCTCGACGGGCCGCGCCGCGTCGTCGTACGCACCCCGGAGGGTGGCGAGCGGGTGCTGACCGCCCGCCACGCGGTCGCGGTGTGCACCGGCACCCGCGCGCTCCTGCCCGACCTGCCCGGCCTCGCCGAGGCGCGCCCCTGGACCAGCCGCGAGGCGACCAGCGCCCACGAGGTGCCGGGGCGTCTGCTGGTGGTCGGCGGCGGCGTCGTGGCGGTGGAGATGGCGACCGCCTGGCAGTCGCTCGGCTCGCGGGTGACCGTGCTCGTGCGCGGTTCCGACGTACTGCCGCGCTGGGAGCCCTTCGCCCGTGAGCTCGTCGCGGAGGGGCTGCGGACGGCCGGCGTCGACCTGCGGACCGGGGTGTCCGTCACCGCCGTGCGACGCGACGGGGACTCGGGACCGGTGACCGCGACGCTGTCCGACGGCTCCGAACTCACCGCCGACGAGATCCTCTGCGCCACCGGCCGCGTGCCGCACACCGACGACCTCGGCCTGGAGACGGTCGGCCTGACCCCCGGTTCCTGGCTGGAGGTGGACGACACCTGCCAGGTCCGCGGCGTGGACGGCGGCTGGCTGTACTGCGCGGGCGACACCAACCACCGCGCCCTGCTCACCCACCAGGGCAAGTACCAGGCCCGCATCGCCGGCGCGGCCATCGCCGCCCGTGCCAAGGGCGAGCCGCTCGACACCGACCCCTGGGGCGCGCACGCGGCCACCGCCGACCACGAGGCCGTCCCCCAGGTGGTCTTCAGCGAGCCCGAGGCCGCCGCGGTCGGCGTCACCGCCGAGGAGGCCGAGCGCGCGGGCCGCCGCGTCAAGGTGGTCGACTACGAGATCGGCAACGTCTCGGGCGCCTACCTGCACGCCGAGGACTACCGCGGCCACGCCCGCGCCGTCGTGGACCTCGACCGGGGCCACCTGATCGGCGTCACCTTCGTCGGGCCGGGCGTGGGCGAGCTGCTGCACTCGGCCACCATCGCGGTGGCCGGCCAGGTGCCCGTGGAGCGGCTGTGGCACGCCGTCCCGTCGTTCCCGACCGTCAGCGAGATCTGGCTGCGCCTGCTGGAGGCGTACCGGGACCAGTAGACCCGCCCCCGTCCTCTGCGCGGAGGACGCTTCGCCATCGGGAAGGCGCGACCGGCCGATAGGATCGCGCCTTGCCCGTCGAGTCCAGGTCCAGGGAGTTGCAGAGGTGGGGATTTTCCGGCGCGGGCCGAAGCGCGACCAGCGGGACGCGCCTCGCGACCCCGAGTACGCCTTCTTCTCCGTGGACGAGGGCGCGCGCTTTCGCGCCCATGTGCGTGAGGCCTTCGCCGAACTCGGCCTGGAGGTCACCGTCTTCGCGGACCTGGTGACCGACAGCTCCGGCCGCAAGTTCGGCACCGGCAACCTGGCGGCGCTGTGCCACAACGACCGGCGCGGGCCGCGGGTGTGGCCGCAGCTGGCCAGGGAGCACGTCGGCGCCGTGCTGCGGACCCTCGACGGCCCGTCCCCGCTGGAGACGATGCCGCCCGAGGAGATCCGCGAGCGGCTCTACCCGCGGCTGGTCACCCCGGACATGATCGACCCCGAGACCTTCCGGTACGCCCGGATCGCCGCCCCCGGGCTGCTGGAAGTGCTCGCGCTCGACCTCCCCGAGAGCGTCATGACGCTCGCCGACCACGCGCTGGCGCCGCTGGGCGACATCCGGGAGCTGCGCGGCCGGGCGCTGCTCAACCTCCGCGACCTCCCCGTGGAGCGGCACGAGGTCGTCCGCCACGCCGATGTGCGCTTCGACGTCGTCGTCGGCGACTCTTTCTTCACCGCCGCCCGGGTCCTCGCCCTCGACGAGCTCGTCGAACGCGTCACCGGAGCGCCGCTGACCGCCGACGGCGCCCTCGTCGCCATGCCGTTCCGTCACCAGCTGGCCTTCCACGCCATCCGGGACAGCGCGGTCATCCCGGCCCTCAACGGCATGGCGGGCTTCGCGGCCGCCGGCCACGAGGAGGCGGTCGGCCCGATCAGCCCCTACGTCTACTGGTGGCGCGGCGGCGTCCTCACCCAGCTCAGCGAGAAGGACGGCGACGGGCTGCTCATCACCGTCGGCGAGGAGTTCCAGAACGTCCTGGAACGCCTGGTCCCCGACCAGGCCGGCGAGGAGCGCTGAACCCCGGGCGCCGGAACGCCCTTTCGTGCCGCCCCGGCACCTGCGGGGACGGTCACCGCGCGAGCGCGCCGGGCACACCCGCGTTCTCGGGCAGCAGGGGGTTGGCCAGCGGCACGTAGCGCGCGGCGGCGCCGTCCGCGGCCGTCCAGCGCAGCAGGAGGTTGGTCTTCGCCGGGACGTGCGGCGCGGTGAGCAGGTCCCGCACCGGGGCCGGGTCGCCGTGGCCGCGGGCCCAGTCGGCGAGGAGGTCGCGGGCCCGGGCCCACAGCACGGGGGCGAGCGCGGGGCGGCCGTCGGCGAGGGCTCCCGCGATCTCCAGCAGGTTGTTGGTGACCAGGCAGTAGACCAGCCGCTCCCAGCCGTACGCGGGGCTGACGCCGGGCGTCGGTTCGTCGCCGTGCGCGTGGCGGCGCAGCAGTTCACGGTGGCGTTCCTCGTCGAGCTTGACGCCCTCGTGGTCGCGGAAGACCGCCTGCGCGGGCAGGCCGTCGCCGTCCACGGCGATCACGACGTTCTGCAGGTGGGCCTCCAGCACCACGCCGTGCCCGAACCAGGCCGCGAGCACGGGCGGCACCACGCTCTCCAGGTAGGCCTGCCACCAGGCGAGGGCGGTGCGCTCGTCGCGGCGCGCGGCCGCCAGGGGGTCGCCCTCGAAGCCGCCCTCGGCGACCGCCGCCGCCAGCAGCGGGGTGAGGCCGGGCCGGACGTGGCCGCCGAGGCCGTCGCGGACCAGGACCGCCAAGGCCTCGTACGTGTCCCGGCCGCCGAGGTCGGCGGTGCGGTGGCCGCGGTCGGAGAGGATCCCGGCGCCGGTGACGGTCCGCAGGACCTGGTCCACCGGGCCGAGCCAGCGCAGGTCGTGCCGCCACAGCCGGCGGATGTCGTTGGTGATCCGCACGTCCAGGCTGAACTTGAGGAAGAGGTCGGCGTCGGGCAGGTACACCGTGCGCAGCGACGCCGTGGGCACGGCGGGGACGGCCGTGCGGCCGAGCCGCAGCAGGCGCCCGTCGTGCAGGGCGGGCAGGTCCCCGAGGAGTTCCAGCTGCCACGGGTGCGCGGGCAGCAGCCGGTAGCCGTCGGGCACGTCGTCGTGGAGGCGGTCGACGGCGGAGGTGTCGCCCTGCCCCGCCAGCAGGTCGGCGCGCACGGCGAGCAGCGTCAGCGGGAAGGCGGTGTGCGCCTCGGGCGCGTACGGCAGCCAGCTCGCCGGGGCGCCGCCGCCGCGGGCCTTGGGCGCGGGGTGGTACCGGTGCCCCGCGACGAGGGCCTGCTCGGAGCGCAGGTACGGATCGGCGGGCGGCGGCGCGTCCTCCCGGGCCGCCAGCAGCGCGGCCAGCACGTCGCGGCTGTCGCGGATCTCCGCCGGCAGTGTGGCGTTGGCGGTGCCGGTACGGGCCGTCAGTTCCCCGGCGGTGAGGTCGACGAGCCCGTCGAAGGCCAGGGGGTGCCAGTCGCCGTCCGCGCCGAGCAGTTCGGGGCGGGAAGGGTGGCGGCCGGGGCGCACCCGCAGGAGCCGGCCCGTCGCGGGGAGCCGCAGGACGTCCCGCCCGGCGGGTTCCGCGACTTCGCGGACGAGGCAGTTCAGCAGGGCCGTGGCGGCCAGTCCGTCGGCCCGGCGACCGGTCCCCGCCGGTGCTCCCGCTGCTCGTTCCACGGTGCGGCGTCCTCCTGCGTAGGCTAGGGACCCATCATGCACCCCGATTCGACGACCGCGACGCGGCGCCCCACGGAGGCCGCGTTCGCCACCGGGCTGACCGCCCTGCGTCCCGGCCTGGCCGATGCCTGGGCCGCCTCGTTGCCCGGAGCCCGCGCCGCCGTCCTCGGCCGCCTGTGGCGCGCCCTGCTGCTGGAGCCGCTGCCGGGCCTGACCGTCGAAGGGCCGGGGCGGGTGCGCCTGGACGACGGCCGGCCGCTGACCGGGCCGGAGCGCCTGCCGCACGATCTCGGCCTCGCACAGGAGGAGTTGGTGCTGCGCCTGGACGGTCGCCCGTTCGACCACCCGGCGGCCCTGCTGGAGGCGCTGGGACTGCCCGGCTCCGGGCCGCTGCGGGACGAGCTGGAGGACAGCGTCGCCTCGCTGGCCCTCTCACGGGCGGGCGCGCCCCGGGCCGGCGGCCCCGACGCCGCCCCGACCGGCCGGAACGGGTCGACCGGGTCGACCAGCTCGACCGGGTTGACCGGCTTCGAGCAGGGCGTGGTCGACGGGCACCCGTACCACCCCTGCTGCCGCAGCCGCCCCGGCTTCTCGCCGGCCGAACAACTGGCGTACGGCCCCGAGCACCGCCCGGTCGTGGCCCTCGACCTCGTCGCCGTACCCGCCGCCGGGGCGCTGGTGTCGGGCGACTGGCCGGACCGGCTGCGGGACGGCGACCGGCTGCTGCTGCCCGTGCACCCCTGGCAGACCCGGCACGTCCTGCCGGGCCTCTGTGTGCGCCCCCACACCACCGCGGCGATCGCCGCGCGACCGCTGATGTCCGTGCGCACCTTCGCGCCGCTCGACGGCGGACCGCACCTGAAGACGGCGCTCAGCATGCGGATGACCTCCGCGGTCCGGGACATCTCCGCCCAGTCGGTGGCGGACAGCGCCCGGCTGTCGGAGCTGCTGGACACGCTGACGCGCCGGCTGGACGGCGGCGCGCTGCGCGTGACCCGCAACCTGGCGGCGGCCTCGGCGGTGCTCGACGGCACCGCGACCCCCGACGTGGCCGCGCTGGTACGGGAGTCCCCGGAGGCCTTCGCCGACCCCGCCGCCGGCGAGACCGTGCTGCCGGTGGCCGCGCTCATCGGGCGTCCCGCGGACGGCGGCCAGCCGCTCGTCCGCTCCCTGCTGTCCGCGGCGGCTCCCGGTCAGGACGGCGCCGCCTGGCTGACCGCGTTCGCGCGGCTCGCGCTGCCGCCGGTGCTGCGGCTGCTGTCCTGGGGCGTCGCGCTGGAGGCGCACGGCCAGAACCTGCTGGTCGTCCTGGACCGGAGGGCCCGGCCGCTGCGGCTGGTCTACCGCGACCTGGCCGACGTACGGATCAGCCCGGCCCGGCTGGCCCGCAACGGCTTCGCGACGCCGCCCCTGGGCCGCGGGCTGAGCGACGACCCGGCCGTCCTGCACGCCAAGGTGTACGGATCCCTGGTGGCCACCACCTTCGGCAGCCTGGTCTCCGCGCTCGGCGAGGCGGACCGCCCCGCCGAGGCCCGCCTGTGGGCCGCCGTCGCCGCGGAGGCGGTACGCGCCTGCGACGCCCTCCCGGACACCCCGGACACCCGCGCCGACCGCACGGCCCTGTTCGCCGCCGAACTGCCCGTCAAGGCGCTGACCTTGATGCGCCTCCAGCAGGCCGCGCATGGCGACCAGTGGGCCCGGCTCCGCAATCCCCTGCGCTGATCCGCACCGGCGGGGCGGGCCCGGATCACGCGTACCGTTCGAGAACCGCGTCCACGGAGGCCTCCAGCCGCCGCGCCGGCAGTCCCGGCGTCAGATCGGTCCGCCCGAGCTCCCGCCACGGCACCGCGACCTTCTCGGCGTCGGGCGCGAAGGCCGGCGCGTCCAGCAGCCGCCAGTACAGGTGCGCGGCGCCGTCCGCGAGCGGCCTGCCGCCCGCCGCGGCGTAGCGGTCGGCGAAGGCCATGCCCTCCTGCGGGCCGTGCAGCAGCGCGAGCGCGGTCGCGCAGTGCGCCACGTCCAGGTCGGCCGGCCCCCAGGACGTCTCCACCCAGTCCACGACGCCGCTGACGGCGCCGTCCGCGAAGAGCACGTTCCCCGGGTGGAAGTCCCGGTGCAGGAAGCACCCCTGGTACGGGGGGGGTGCGCGGCGGATCGCCGCCACGGAGCGCTCCCACACCCGCGGCACCGGCGTCCCCTCCGGGACGCCCACCCGCTCCGGGGAGGTCCACGCCTGGTAGGGGCGCGGCCGGCCGGACTCCGGCGGTCGTACGGCATGGACGGCCGCCAGTTGGCGTGCCAGCAGGTCCGCACGCCGCGCCGCGCCGCGCTCGTCCAGGCACACGGTGCCCGGCCGCCGGGTCATCAGCAGCGAGGGGGCGTCGCAGTGCCGCGCCGTCGGGTCCACGGCCACCAGCCGGGCCGCCGGCACGCCTCCTCCCCGCGAGCAGCGTCAGCACGGCCGCCTCGCGGTCCAGCAGTCCTTCGGCGTGGCGTCGGTAGAAGGGCGTGACGAACGACCGCAGCACCAGGTGCCGTTCGGCCGTCGTGCGCAGCAGACGCATCGGCGAGGTCCAGCCCCCGCGCAGCCGCTCGACGGCCACCACCCGCTCGCCGCCGGCCAGTTGCCCGTCCACCCGGCTCCGGGTCGCCGCCCGTTCCCCGCTGAAGGCCATCAGCCGGCCACGATCCCCGCCGCACGCGCCGCCGCCAGCCACTGGGGGAACTCGGCCACCAGCGCCTCGTACAACGTCCCCTCCGGCACGGCACCCGGCTCCGAACCCGCGGCCCAGAAACCGGCATTGCCCACCGGACGCCTGGCCGGCACGGGCAGTTCGTCGAGCTTGCGCAGGAAGTCGAACTCCTTGCCCGCCGGCTCCCCGAAGCCCACGAACTGCCAGAACAGCGGCAACCGCGCCGCTTCGCACAGCACGCGCTCGGCCGCGGTCCGCGACGACGGGCCCCCGTCCGTCTGGAACACCACCAGCGCGGGCTGCCGCGCGCCCGACGCCTCGTAGTGGTCGACCACGGCCCGCATGGCCAGGTGGTAGTTGGTGCGCCCCATGTGGCCGTAGCCCTCGTGCAGCGCGTTCACCCGGCCCGTGTAGTCCTCGAGCCCGATTTCCGCGATTCCGTCGACCTCCGTGGAGAAGAAGACGACGGGCACGACCCCGTCGTCGTCCAGGTTCGCCGCCAGCCCCAGCACCTGTTCGGCCAGCCGCTGCACCGTCCCCTCCCGGTAGTGCCGCCGCATGCTCCCGGACCGGTCCAGCACCAGGTAGACCGCCGCCCGCTCCCCCACGACCCCGGCCTTCTCCAGCGACACCCGCGCGCCCTTGAAGAGCCCCACCAGCCCCGGTGCCGCGGCCTCCACCTTCTCCAGCCCGATGCCCATCCCCGCGCCCCTTCCGCCCGGCGGCGACCCACCCGGGCCGCCCCGCCATGTCCACAGTAGGCAACACGGCGCCGGGCACGGCACCCTCGCCCGGGGCGGAACGGGACGCGCTCGTCGGGCCGGAGCGCCGGGTCCCGGCACCCGCGGACGTGGACGCGGACGTGGGCGTGGGCGCCACCTCGGCAACGGGAACCTACTGCCTGCGCTCCCTCAAGTAGGCGGCGGGCGTGGCCCCGTAGGCGGATTTGAAGTGCCGGATGAAGTGACTGGCGTCCGAGAAGTGCCAGCGTGCCGCGATCTCGGACATCCCGGCCGCGCTGCCCAGGGTCATGAGTTCGTCGTGCGCCTTCTGCAGGCGCCGCCGCCGGGCGAAAGCCATGACCGAGTCGTCGGACGCGGAAAAGCAGCGGTGCAGCGTGCGCAGGGACACCCCGACGCTCTTGGCGACCATCGGCGGGGACAGGTCGCCGCTTTCGAGGTTCTCCTCGATGACGTTCTTGGCGGCCGCGACCACGGCCCGGGGATGATCGCTCAGCGCCGAACCGGGGCGCTCCGAGATGATGTGCGAGAACAGCGTCGCGCAGGCGTCCCGGGCCATGGTCCGCGCGGAGGCCGACCCCTCCAGTTCGCTGCTGCTCTTCTTGATCACTTCCAGGAAATTGACGAAGAAACGGACTTCGGGGACGTCGACATCCGATATGTGGGCCCGTCCCAGGGTTCTGCCCGACCCGATGTGCGGCAGCACGAGATGTCGCGGGATGGAAATCACGTGCGCGGTCGTCGCCGGCGCACAGGAGAACTCCCAGGATGCCTTCGTGTCACGGACGCATATCTGCCCGGGTTTGACGGAGTGCTTTTCCTTGCCCTCCAGGAACTCGATCCAGCCCGAGGTCACCAGGTCGGCGACGATCGGATCCTGGTCGAGATGGTTCCCGGACACCCCGGTCAGCGTGTCGCAGTACACCTCCGCGGACAGCAGTCCGTCGATGAGATGACCGTTCGCGACGAAGCGAAAACCGCGGGGAACGGCGAAGTCCGGCACGGCGAGGCGGATGAGATGGGAGAACGGACCGCGCTCCCAGTTCATGAAGTGCCGCTCGGAGACCCGCGCCTCCTCGGCGGTCAGGACCATGTCGGCCCGGTAATGGACCGCACCCTCGGGACTCTGCGCGGAGATCACCGTGCCCGCCCGCCGGTGCCGGTCCATCCGGAGCGCTCCCGCCGCGCGCGCATCGCCGGCGCCGGGGCGACGGCGTGCCCGGACGTTCGCGACAAGGTTGTCACCCTTGCGCGGGCCATGCGTGACTCAGTCATCGAACGTGAATGCAATTCCTTGATCCATTGCGGTCGGCTGCCGGATTCGAGACCTCTCCCCGCAGGGGAACCGACACATCAAGCGGGCGTCATTGCCCGTGAGGCCGCTCGCCACCGGATTGTCCCCGCGGCGAGACACGGCACGCACGACGCACCGCGGCCGAGTCGAAGGCTGCTCGTCCGCATTATTGCCGACCATCCGCCCCACAAAATAGTACGGCCGTGCCAGAGTTCCGTTCCCGGCGGACGAGGAGGGCACCCGCATCCCATGAATGCCGCCCGGACAGTGCCCGCCGATCCGCTCGTCCGGACATCCGGCCCGACAACCGGCCCGACAACCGGCCCGACAACCGGCCGAATAGAATATCCGCGCCCGGGAATGGAATACGCACGCCAATCCGGGCGAATCATGTCCCTTATGCCTGATACTTTGTCAGCTTCCTTTCCTGCCCGCCCTGTTCGGTCTCCGCGCCGCGTGAAAACAGGTTTATGATCTGCTCCGTCATCGGCCCCGCGTCGCATCGACCGCCGTTTGACGCAGAAGCCGTGGAAGACGGAGAAGAGGACAGCGCGCGCCATGAACCAGCCAGGTGTGTCGATCCATCAGTTGCGCGTCGTCATGGCCGTGCTCAGCCTCGCGTTGTTCGTCCAGACGGCGTTCTGGCTCCTGTACGACCTCGTCGTGCGCGGCCTGCCGGGCGCGTGGACGATGTGGACGACCGGGTACGTCCCCGGCCTGTCGGCGACGTCCTCCCTCGACCTGGGCCTGGCGGCACTGCAACTCGCCGCCGCGGCGGGTGCGTTCCTGGGGACCCGGGGCGCCGGCGGGCTCCTGGTGACGGCCTGTGCCGTGACACTCGGCTTCCGTCTGCCCGCGGTCTGGTACTTCCTGCTCGACTCGCCCGCCGACCCGTGGTTCGGCCCGCTCACGGGCCCCTCGGTGAACGCCGTCGGCGGCAGCGCCCTCCTCGCCGTGGTGGTCGCCCTCGTCCTCGGCGCACTCCTGCTCCTGGCCCGGCACATGGAGTACGAGGCCGCCGCCGCGGACGCGGCATCCGGCGGCGGGATCCGCCCCGTGAAGGTCACGGCGGCCACTTCGGGGCTGTTGCTGGCGGTGCTCAACATCTTCTACATCGGCCGGAACACGGTGACGGCCTTCCAGGTGGGCCCCGGCGTGCTCGGCGACCTGCTCGTCGGCAGGGGCACCGGGCGCGCGGTCCTCGGTGTGTCCGCCCCGTACCAGTGGGCCTGCCTGACCGTGCTGTGCGGGGCCGGCATGCTGCTGGCCGCCAGGCGCCGCCCGGTCGCGACGGGATTCTCCAGCGGGCTGTCGCTGTTCATGATGCCGTCGGCGTTCACCGATCTGTGGGCGTACACGGCCGCCACGATGTCGCCGACCCTCGTGGACACGTCCCAGCACCTGCTGGAGTTCGTCGGCTCCGCTGCCGTCGTGGCCCTCACCATCGGGGACGTCCGCCGGGAACGGCGGCCGGACCGCCCCGCCGTGCAGGCGCCCGAGGTACCCGAGACGGAGGCGCCGGAGACGCCCGAAGCCGGCAGCCCCGCACGGCGTGAGGTCGAGTCCGAGCCCGCCGAGGCCTGAGCCCGGGGCCCGCGGCCCGCGCGGCGTCAGTCGGTCGGTCCGGTCAGCCGGAGCCCGTCCACCGCGTGCTCGAAGACCGCCCGGCGCGAGGCCCACTGGTCGGCCGGGGCGGAGAGGTAGACCGTGAACTCCTGCTCTCCGGGCTGCCCGAATCCGAGGTCGATCGCGCGGAACGGACGTACCTTGCCCCGGAAGGTGAACTCCCATATGGCGGCGGGCCGTCCGCGCCATTGCGTGCTCTGCATGCGCAGCTGCTCGTAGCCGTCCAGGTTCGGGACCGTCTGCGCCTCCAAGTCCTTGAAGTGCTGCAGGGGGCTGGGCCCCGCGAAGTCCAGCGTGCCGATGCGCAGTCCGACCAGCCCCGTCGGGTCGACGTACACGAACTGCCGGCCCGCATCGCTCACCTGCCGCGTCCAGCCGTCCGGCACGGGGATGGCGAAGCCGCGGTCCGGCTCCTCGGCCAGGTGGTAGCCGTCCGGGACGGGAGGCGGGCTGTACGAGGGGGACGGCGAAGCAGGCGCGGAGGTGGACGGCGTGCTCGGTGGCACCGACGGTGACGGCGAAGACGACAACGGGGACGGCGACGACGGTCCGGGCGAGCCGGCGCCGGCGTCACCGACACCGCCGAAGTGCGGGGCGGCGTAGAACCCGCCCCCGGCGAGAGCCGCCACCAGGACGCCACCGGCGGCCCACAGCGGCGCCCGGCGGCCGCGAGCGCGCGGCACGAGGACCGGGGCGGTCAGCGGCTGCGGGTGTCCCAGGGCTTCGCGGGGCACGCCGGCCGTGGCCGACTCGGCGGCCACCGCCCGCAGCATCCGCTCCGCCTCCACCGCCGACAACCGCCGCCCCGGCTCACGCACCAGCAACCCCGC
>NZ_JBIVNJ010000055.1:0-33496 GCF_044753585.1 Streptomyces sp. NPDC088354
TCTGCTTCGCCGACACCCGCGGCTCCCAAGTCGAAATCGTCCAGAACATCGGCCGCGCCCTCCGACCCAACCCCGACGGCAGCACCAAGGTCGCCAGAATCATCGTCCCCGTCTTCCTGCAGCCCGGCGAAGACCCCACTGACATGATCGCCTCCGCCTCGTATGCACCCCTGGTCTCCGTCCTGCAAGGCCTGCGCTCACACTCGGAGCACCTCGTCGAGCAGCTCGCCAACCGCGCCCGCACCAGCGGACCACGCACAGTCCACTTCCGGCGCGACGCCGAAGGCCGCATCATCAACGCCGGGGGCAGCACGGCAGGCGAGGACCAGGGCGCTGCGGAGGGTCGGACGGAGACGGGGGCGGAGTCGGCGCTGCTGAACTTTGCCACCCCCCGCGATCCCGCCACCATCGCCGCATTCCTCCGCACGCGCGTCTACCGCCCCGAATCCCTGGTCTGGCTCGAGGGCTACCAAGCCCTCCGACACTGGCGCGAGGAGAAGGGCATCACCGGCCTGTACGCCGTGCCGTATGACACCGAGGTCGACCTGGGCGTGGTGCGGTTTCCGCTGGGCAGGTGGGTCAACCAGCAACGCCGCGCCCTGCGGGCCGGGGAGTTCGAGGAGCGGCGTAGGAAGCTGCTGGACGAGCCGGAAGCGGGCATGGTCTGGGAACCCGGCGACCAAGCCTGGGAGACCAAACTCGCCGCGTTCCGCTCCTTCCACCGAACCCACGGACATTTGGCTCCCAGGCAGGACGCCGTGTGGGGCGAAGCCCTCGACAATGGAGACGGCAAGCCGGTACCGGTAGGGCAGCACCTGGCCAACCTCCGACGCAAAGACGGCCTCGGCAAAGACCTCGAACGCGCAGCGGCACGCGCGGAGCAGCTGGCCGCCATCGACCCCGACTGGGACTGCCCCTGGCCCCTGGACTGGCAACGCCACTACGCCGTCCTCCGCGATCTCGCCGAAACCGAGCCCGACCACTCCGTGGCCGGCATCGAACCCGGCGTCACCTTCAACGGGGACGATCTTGGGGCATTCATCGCCCGTCAATCGCGGGACTGGGCGCAGCTCAGCACCGAACAACAGCAACGGCTCACCGCACTCGGCATCCGACCCACCCCGCCGAGCGAGGGCGAAGGCGCGGCGTCGAAGGGCACGGCACAGGGATCGAGCAAGGCGCAGCAGGCGTTCCAGCGAGGCCTGACGGCCCTCGCGCAATGGATCGAACGGGAAGGCGCGGGGCGGCCCGTACCCAGAGGACATAGTGAATCGATCACCGTCGAAAACGAGGCGGAGCCGGTGCTCGTCAAGCTGGGAGTGTGGATTTCGAACACCAAGCAGCGGCGGGGCAAGCTCACCCCGGAACAGCGGGCCGCCCTCGCCGACCTCGGAGTCGAGTGGGCGTAGTGCTACTGGGGATGAGGCGGGAGCTTTACTCTCTCCATGCAAACCTGCCAGGTGTAGATGCGGTCCACCCCGAACCGCCACGGCAGCAGGTGCCAGCGGCCCCAGACCCGATCACCGCGACGCCGTCGCAGACCCCCTCCACCTGTCAGGTCGCCGGTGCATAATGCTTGGGTGAATCCGCAACCCGAGCCGTCCATTGTTCTGGTCACCATCGACCGAGCATCGACGTCGGTGGTTCTCTCACGTTCCGACGGCAAGGAAGCGCGCTTCCCGCTGACACCCAATCCATTCGAGGACACCAGCGTGGTGTCTCGATTCGCCTATCCACTGGCTGGCGACGCCCTCCTCGCGACAACGACCACCGGCGACGACGTGCTCTTCGAACTTCCCACCTGTGCCGGTGCGGACCGGCGTGCCGGGCGCCTAGCTGTTTACCTGGACCAGAACAAGTGGCGGGACGTCGCCAACGCCCTCACAGGCATCGGCCACACCACACCAGTGGAGCAAGCGGCGGCACAGCGCCTTGCCCAGTGGGTAAAGGAGCGAAAGATCATACTGCCCGCGTCGGCCGCGCACTACGCCGAAACCACCAAGTGGTCCGACGCCGCCAGGCGCTACCAGCTCGGCCTGACGATCCTTCAACTCAGCCGCGGCTGGCAGATGCGCGACCCTCTACAGGTACGCCGCGACGAACTGCGCGCCGCTCTCGCCCGCCATACGGCAGCAGGCACCGAGGTACCGGTGGAGGCGGTGTTTACACTCGCCCCGGATGTCATCCACGGAGCCGCCCGCGGCTGGACCTGCTCCCAGCCGTCCGCGGACCTGCCTCCAGTCATGGCCTTCCAAACCGCGGCATTGACCTCAGCCACCGCACTAATCGACACCATGCTTGACATCGAACGTGTATCACCCGGATCGGTGGCCGGGTGGGTCGAGGCTAACCAGAAGTTCAGCGACTGGCTGGACAGCGAAAGCCGCGACACACAGCAAAAACGCAAGAGCATCGACGTTCTCTTCCTGAACGACATCCGGATGGACATCGCGGTCGAAGCCCAGGCCGCACACCTGGCACCAGAGAGCTTCTCCGACTGGCTAACCAAGCGGGCCATCGAGGAGCTGACCGTGGCGCCCGCGCTCGGTCTGCTGCGCGAGATGCTCCACGAGCGTCACCTCAACAAGGGCACCACCTGGAACACCAACGATCTTACGGACATGATTTACCTGTCCTGCGGCGCCGGCTACGCGGACTTCGTGGTCTGCGAGCGCGCCATGGGCAACGCTCTGAAACAGGGCATCAAGCGCCTGAAGCGGCCGGTCCGGGTCTTCCAGCGGCTGAGCGAGGTTACCGACGCCATCGACGAGGCTCTCACGGCAGCGGGCAAATCGGCTGACAAAGACCCTACCGATTGACGAAGATGGGTAACGGGGTCAACTCTCGCCAGGTGCAGCGAGTCGGCCTCCCCATAAAACGAGGCGCCACGACGCCGTGCATGACACTTGGGTCCGACGACGCGGCAGCCACAGAACAAACCCCGGCTGGGCCCGTCCAGGCAAAGTTCTGGGCGACTTCCAGGACAAGCGGATGAAGTGTCCCAGACATGACTGTCAGCCCCGCCACGGGCTCACGCACCGCCAGCGCCCTGGCGGTCGGTCTGCTCGAATCACCTGACCAGAAACCAGTGAGCTCTTCCAAAGTGGCCACCGATCGGGTGACAGGCGCGATGGGGCAGTCAGCGCCACTGAGGACGTTCGCGTTGGTCCGAGCAGCCGTCAACAGCAGATTCGGCTTCACTCTGCCGGGGACAGGCTGAAAGAGCTCAGTATGTCCGCCTCGTTCTGGGAGGTACCCCCACGCCGACGGGGACAACGAGTTGGGGGGCAGCCCGGTTTGCAGATCAACGAAGTACCCCGCGCGGGCGGCGACGTCTCCCCGTCAATTTCGAAGAACTGGTCCATTGAGGCACCCCCGCGTGAGTAGGGACGACGCAGACGCTCTGGAGGCGTCCCAGGCGCCGTCTGGCTGCACCGACCAACGTCCGGCCGCGGCGTGCCGCCGTGAACCGACGGCCGGCCGGAAGGCCCGAGCCCGGCGCAAGACCTTGAGAGGCCCTGCGGAGGTGTCTCCGAGACGCCCAGGGATCCGCCGCGAGGTCCTCCCCGAGCCCGACAGCGAGCAGCGCGAGAACTTCGCGCTGCAACAGGAACTGGCCACCTCGGAGGTGTTGCAGACCGCGCCGTGGCAGCGCGAAAGCACAGCCAACGGAGTCGGTGGATCGGGGCCGCGTGACCTGTGCGGCAAAGAATGGGGCCGCCGTGTCAATCCGGGGTGGTCAGGACCCCACCGGTCTCGAGTGGCCCACTCGTTGCAGCTAGCGTCCTTGGCATCCGCCAGCCGCTTGAGGTCTCCATCCTAGAATCCCGCACCAAGCAACGGATACTTGTCCCCGGTGCGATTCAGGTCTCGTTGGAGCCAGGCTGCCGGGCCCTTGACCTCAGGCCGGCTCGATACGGACAGGACCGCAGCCGACGGAAGAGGATCATTCGATGGCGACGTACGACCAGCTGACCGAGTGCGCCGGACCGGGGCATGTCACGCGAGCCGGACGGGACATTAGTTGACGGCCAGAGTCTTGCCGAAGCCGGCTCCGCTGTGGATAGCCCCCCGCCCAGTCAGCAAGGCGCGGGTGGTCACCACAGGCACGGCACAGCCCGTCGCTGGAGGTCACGGCATAGTGAAGAAGATCTTGAGGGCTTTCGTGTGCGCTTCGCCCTTCAGGCTGGCGAGCAGGGGAACGACGATGGTGCCCACCGTCTGCGGGGGGGCGATGCGCCGTATGGTCATTACCAGTTGTCGGACGACTTCCTGCAGGAGGTCGGCGTCCGGAGCAAAGCCCCGCACCGTCTCCTGTGCTTCGTCCAGGAGCAGCGGGAGAACCGACCCGTCAGCCAGTTCGAACATCGTCCAGGCGACGATCATGCCGGCGACCGCGGGGACCGTGGGTGGCGTGGCGACCAGGCACAAGCCCCGCAGTGCGGTCAGACACCATTTCGCGGCTGCCTCGGGGTTCTTGTCGGGGAGTGTTCTGATCAAAGAGGTGTAGCTGCGCCATCCGTCGGCCAGGGGTTGCCAGGTCGAGGGGCGGGTAAGGAGGAACGCGGCGCACCCATGGGGGTTCCACTGATCGTTGCGGGCGATCTGGATCAGGCGGTCGGCCACGGGAAGTTCGGCGACGGGAAGTTTCATCAGACGCTGGTAGGACTGCTCAACGGCGTCAGCCGGCAGCATCCCGTCCTCGACCAGCGCTTCCAGCACGTGCAGGCTGCCGAACGCGGTCACTCCCTGGCTGCGGGCCAGGGCGCGCAGGGCCGCGTCGTCGGCGAGCAGGCTGACCCCGAGCTCCCGGGCGAGTCGGATAGGGGCGCTCCATACTTTGTGTCTGGGATCATCGTGGTCGGCCGGAGCGTCGGGCATGATGTCGCAGGACTCGACCAGAGCGGCCAGTGCATGGGCCTGATCGCTCCAGGACTGGATGACGTCCTGGGAGTACTCGGTGAATACCGGCTGCTGCGTGCGGGCATCCCAACCGAGCCAACCGGAGTTGCGCATGCCGAGCGAGGCCTTGGCCTGCAGAATGTCGTCGCGTTGGGAAGCTGCGACCAGGAGTTGCTCGAAGTAGGACAACAGTTGCGTTGTGGATGGCAGCACGTGGGAGGCCAGGAAGAGCGCGGAGGTGTCCGCGACGACCGCAGTGTTCAGCGCATCGCGCGCCGCGGCGTTCTCCTGGGCGTAGATGCTGTCGTCCGGATAGCGGATCACGTAGGCGCCGATGCTGTTGCGGATCAGCATGTCGGCATACCCGCGGCCGAGTGCGGCGGCGCAGGCGCTGATCGGGAACTGACCGTGGGAGGCCGCCTGCTGCATCTGGTGCACGGCGTCGGAGGACGGTGCCAGGCGGGCACGCAGGAACTCGCGCAGACCGTGGACCGGATCCGATTCCTCGAAGGGGACCTGCTGGATCAGATTGCTGTGAGGGAAGTGCTCGAAGAACTGCTGCTGCAGTTGGCGTGCCTTGGACAGCAGAAGGTAGTCGGTGTCCTGCCCGGAGGGCATTACGAAGCCAGTCATCACCGCGGTGGCAACCAGTTCCTCATCGTCGGGAAACGCCTGCGCGACCTCGGTGACAGCGGTCAGGATCTCCTTCTGCGTGATCGCGCCGGGATCGGCCGGGCCCGTCGGAGTGACCGTCGGCGCGATCGAGCGCAGCACCGAGGCCACCAGTCGTGCTTGGCTGTGGTCGACCGGTTCCAGCCGCGGTTCGGCTCGGATGATCGCGTAGGCGTCGTCCATCCTGCGAAGTTGATGTAGGGCGTGCACCTGCTCCCACCGGTACTTGGTCAGGCTCTCTTCCCGGTTCGGGTCTGCTTCGGCGATGTCGGCGGTGTCGATGAGTCGGCGGGCCTGCTCCAAGACGGTGTGCCAGTCCTCGCGGCGTGACGCGGCCGCAATGAGGATTTCCCGGGCGGTGCGCCAGCGCGAGGGGTCGGTGCTGGAGGCCACTGCGCGCGCCAGACGTTCCGCATCGTGGGTGGATCCGCTGCGCAGTGCCAGGATCGCGGCTTGGAGGAGGTGGCGCTCGTCGTGGGCGTGCTGCGCGGAGAAGCGTTCCAGGGCGCTGACGGCTTCCGTAGTCTTGCCCTGATGCAGCAGCGCGTCGACACGGATCTGCAGTGCTGCGTCGGAGTCGGGGTAGCGGCGGGCGAGGATCTGCGCTTGGGAAATTTTACCGACGGACAGGAGCGTTTTGGCGCGGACCATGTCGGCGCTCTCCGGATCGAGATCCTGGAGGCGGGACAGTTCGTCCTCTTTCAAGGTCGCAACCATCGACAAGCCAAGCAGAGCGCGAAGCTCTTGGCCACTGTCGCCGTGGGAGGACATCTCGGCCAAAGCTGCCCGGAATTCGGCGGCGGCTTCTGGGTGGGTGTCTTCGCGTGGGACGAGCGCCAGGGCAGTCGCCAGCCTTCGGTCCACGGGATTATCGATCTTGCTCGCCAATTCGAGCGCCAGGTCGGTTTTCCCTGTTTGCGCCGCCAGTCCCGCCGCGGTGGGAATCACCGTCGCCGACACGGCCTCGGTGGCCTCCGCGGTTCCTGCAGGCGGTGGCAGGAGCATGGCCAGGGCTCCGTGGGTGTCGCCTCTCATCGCCCGCGCCTGGGCAGCGAGCACGAGCGCGTCGGCAGTGGGGCCGCCCCAGTCTTGCCGGCGGCCGCGTGCAAGCAATGCCAGATCCTCAGCACGGCTCAGCGCGGCATCCCGGTCCAGGCCCGAGACGCCGCCGGCGGAGTCGGCTGCCTTGACGCACAGTGTCCTGGCCAGCTCCAGCTCTACGTGTGAGGTCCTGGGGCCGGTGAGTGCCGCGATCGCCGACGCGCTGGCGGGACTGCTGCGATAGGCCGAGAATTGGGCGGCGACGTGCTCCAAGAGGATCTGGGCGGCGCCGATCTGCCCCGGGGTCTCCCGGAGGACAACGGCCGCGGCGAGGGTGACCGTCAGTCTCATGGATTCGAAAAAGGCCGGATGGCAGTCGGCAAACTCCTCCACGAACGCCAGAAACGCCTCGTCTGGGCCGGCCGCTTCCGACTGGGCGCCGAGGCCGGCCAAAACCGGCCTGGGCAAACGTAGTTCGAGTTGCTCCTCCACGGCCAGCAGCGCCGGGACTACCGCGGCCATGTCAGGGCCGAGGCCGGCCCCGTACAGCGCCCACAGCCGGTGACCGGCAGGAGCGACTGTTTCGGCGGCGGTCAGCATCCGTGCGCTGGTGTCCTCATCGCTGCCTCGGGCAGCTGCCACTGCGGCCTTGCAGTACAGGTAGGCCGCCAGCACGTCGTCGTCGTGGCAGTGTTGCGCGGCTTGCTCGAAGAACCAGGGCGCGGCCGGGTGCTCATGTGCGGCAGCGAATTCGGCGACCAGCACCCACAGCGGACCGCTGTCGGGGCTGCGGAAGTCCTTCGGCGGCCGGTGCCTGAAGCGGCTCAGCCAGGTGGCGGGCTGGCTGCCCAGCTCAGCCAGGTCGTTGAGGACCGCGGTCGCACGTGGACCGGCCTGCGGTACGGCCCACTCGTAGGCGAGCGCTACTGGAGGTGCCAGGCGCAGCAGTAGTTGAACAGGTGACGTGCCGGTGGTTGGTGGTGCGTCGTCGGCCGGGGCGGTCGCGGTGCCCGGCCTGGGCAGATCTTCCGGCTCGGCGTACCGCAAGACAGCGAACGCGAAGGCGGCAGCGTGTTGGGCGGCTTTCGGCTGCCACTGACGGTCGGCGTCGGGCGTCTTGTCCTGAACGCAGTCGGAGATCCCGCGAATGGTCAACGCAGGCTGCTGGGCTTTGCTGGCGGCCTCGTACAGACCGAGCGATTCCATGTCCAGCGCGGCCACGTCATTGAAAACCCGACGTACCTTGTCCATCAACGCTGAGCGACGGTCTGCGTGGACGACCGAGCCCGCAGCAATGGGCTTGATCTCGACACGGGGAACGGTCCCGAGAGAGTTGAGTGCCTGGCCTACGGGCAACTCGGCCTGCCAGTTGCTGCGGCGTACTGTCTTGGCCAGGCTCATCACCCCGTCGGCGGCCGGGAAGGACAGCGCCCGCGTCAGGTGGACGGGCCCTTCGGCTTCGTCCCACGCGTCCTTGCCGGCGTGCAGGTCATAGACCCTCTCGGCAACGACGACGTCGCCGAGGACCAGGTCATCAGGCTTGACCGAGGCGGCGACTCCGACGAACAGCATCAGGTCGGGACGGAGTTCCGCGATCGCCACGGCGGTCTCGATCGCGGTCCGGTTGTTGCCTATGCCCAACTCAGCGATGTGCACAGTCCAGTCCGCGCGCTCACCTGCGAAGGCCGCCACCTCGAAACGGGTCGTGCGCACACGCCCGGGCCGCCGGTCGGGCAGGTGCGCGGCCACCGCCTCGTACTCCAGCTGTAGCGCGGTGAAGATCACCGTTGTCATGCGGGGCCGCACTCGGTGTTCACGCTCATCACGCGAGGAGGCCGCATCTGCCTCGTGGAGCCAGTTGTGCATCATCGGGTTGCTCATCTCGATACTCCACAGCCGGGAGCGGCCATCGAGGCTGGAGACGACAAACCCAGCCTTGTTCAGCATCTGCAGCGTGGACAGCGCCGTCGTCGGCGAGACGTTCAGCGCACGCGCCAGCGCCCGCCCGCTCACCGGAGCGCTGGAGCCAGCCAGCGCCTGCAGCGCGCGGAACTCCGTGTCGCCCAGCAGGGCCTTGAGTTGGTCGGCAGTCGACGTCACCCAACCACCGTAACACTATGTCCAGTTCTTCTGGACACTGCTGTTACGGACTCTCGTACCGTGGCGGACAGCTGATGCCACCTGGGTACTTGCCCGTGTACCTGCCCACCGAGGCAGCCTGGTGGCAGTATCCGCGCGGGGAGGTCGACCGGCAGCTCGACTTCTTCGGGCGCCGGCGCAGCGTCGGACAAGCGCAAGGCGTTTGCGCTGCAGATGGCCACTGTGGCGCTATCCGCAACGGTCACGGTGCTGGTGGGATGCGGACCTCGGACGCGTCACGCGCCCAATTACCGCCATCGCGATGGTGCTCGGCGCGGCAATTACCGTACTGGCGCGAAGGCATTTCCTTACCCACCGCCAGCTGTCTGTGCTGCGCACCGCGGCTGTCCGGCGCCTGGAGACGATCTCTAGGTACATGGGCTTCCATGCGATCACTGGCGACGGGCCGGTCGAGCAGCATGCCCCCGCCGGGACCCGTTCGGGCTCGACGCCGTCATTGCCGACGACCAGCAGGTCTGGCAGCACCTGCACGAAACCCGCGCGCCCGCACGGGAGGCCGCCCCGCCGCTGCCGACTCGCCGCCCGCCTCCATTGCTACGCCCCACGCTGGCGAAAGGCTAGGACGGTTGCGTGCACCAAGACCCGAGATGACCGGCTGCACCCGCAGCAGCGCCGCGCTCGCCGAACTGGGGGTGGCTTGAGCGTGATGTGACTTCCTGCCTAGGCCGGCCGGCGCCCACGCCCAAGACGGCAAAGGCAACGAGCTGGGTAGCGCAGCAACTGCAACCCAGGCGTGCCCCGAGACCTGGAGTATCGGGGTCTACGCTCGAGTCTCGGCATAGAGGATTATCTGCACAGCCAAGACGCAGACTGCCACGCTCTCCAAGATCGAAACGGTCATAGGCACGAGCGTCCCCGTACCGTAGGCCCAGTAGGCGGCAAGGGCACCTACGGGGACGCCGGCAAAGGTGGCGAGGTCCACTGCACACTGGATGATCTTGCGTTGTGTTCGACGTGCATCACGTCGGTGCGCTGCCTCCCACCCGAAGAGGCTCTCTTGCTCCCCTGCGAGTGCACTCAGCCGGGGTCCGAGGTCGGTGCGGACGTAGTGGCCAATTGCACTGATCTTCTGATCGTTCGCCAGGTACGTCCATCCGAGTACAGCGGTGGTGGCGGGAAGTACCAGCAGCAGTACTACATGGCGCGTCTGAGCCGTGCCAATCAGCACTGTCACCATCGCAGCGAGAGTGACGTAGAGCAGATTGTCTCGGAAGCCTATGCGCGTCTTCTGTTCCTCCTTCACCCTGTCGTACTCAGCCAGGAGCAGCCTGCCTACGGTGACATCCCCGATCGCTGTCATGTCTGTTCCCCCGGTTGCTCAGAGTGAAGGGCGCCGATCGCCAATCTTGCCGGACTACCCAAGGGGGTTGGAAGGGCTGTCTACCTCCCAGATGGACGGAGAACCTGCCAGCTAGCCGCTTGGACCGGGGTGTCGGTGCACGGCGATAGGCTCGGCAGGAGACATAAGTACGCAGCCATGAGCCGATAGCCAAGCTCTATCTCCACCGGTACGACAAGGAACCGAGCCTGTGATCCACCCCAGCCACCGCCTAGTCGTTCTGACAGCACTCCCACTGGAGTATCAGGCGGTACTCGCCCATCTGACCAATCTGGAAACTCATGTACATGAGACGGGAACCCGGGTCGACGAAGGCTCTCTGCCAGGAACTCCCTGGCGGGTCGCACTCGCTGAACTCGGGGAGGGCAACACCGGCGCTGGTGTTCTCACCGAGCGAATCAGCTCCTGGCTGAAGCCAGCCGCGTTGCTATTCATTGGCGTCGCAGGAAGCCTTAAGGATGACATCAACATCGGTGATGTCGTGGCCGCGACCAAGATTTACGCCTATCAGGGCGGAAAGGTAGATACGAGCGGGTTCTATGCCCGCCCAAGTGTCTGGGAATCCTCCCACTGGCTTGAACAGGCTGCACGCCAGGCCCTACGCTCCGACGACTGGATCGTGCACATCCGGGGCCGACGTCCTCAACCAACGCCCCGTGTCCACTTCAAGCCCGTCGCTGCCGGCGACGTCGTACTGAACGCTCGGGATAGCCCCTTGTCGCTGCAACTCCGTCAGAATTACAACGACGCTGTGGCAATCGAGATGGAGAGCGCCGGCTTCGCACGAGCCGCCCACCTTGCTGGACAGCTGCCGGTCCTCACGATCCGCGGTATCAGTGACAAGGCAGACGGCAACAAACACGCAGCTGACGCCAACGGAAGCCAGCCCGCGGCGGCTGCCCACGCTGCCGCGGCAGCCATCGCGGTAATCACAGCACTGACTCCTCCCACCACAGTTAGCTCCTCGGGGCGTCTGCCCGTCGGCGCGACCGCCGACATTCCCTGGACCAACCGAGAGCACACCGACACTCAAGAGCGGGATCTGAAGTGGAAACCGTTGGCCGAGGCAGTCGAAGTGAACTGGCGCCGACAAGCCGGTTCATCCTTCAGAGGCGGCCCATCCGCTCTGGAACTTCACCTCGTTCCGGTTCCGTCGACCAACCGAATCGAAGTCCGGAAGCTGGCGCAGCTCCACGAGCAACTCATCCGAATCGGTCGAGAAAACAAGTTCTTCAGCCTTGCCGAACACATCACATCGACTGCTGACGGTCAGCACGCCATGGCAATCGCATCGGGAACCCATCAGTCCTCCTCCGGACTCACGGTCTGGCGCACGGGACAACGCTCTGCCTGGCAGCCACTCCCGCACGACAGCATGGGCGGGGTCCTGGACCCGGACGAGCTGCCCCGGCAAATCTCCGGCATGCTGACTCTACTTGCCCAGTTTCCTGTACCCGACCCAGGGGACATCGCTCTGGGGATCGGCATCGATCCCGCCACAATGGTGAGCGAAGACAAGGTCAGCCGCATGCCACGTAATAGTGTCCAACCCTGGATGAAGGGCGACCATCTACGGGTGCATCCAGACGAAACCGTCACCATGACAGACCTGGCTGCAAACCGAGACGACATCGCCGAGGAACTCGCTGCTCGTCTGCTCACCAACTTCCGGGCGCCACGACGAGGTTACTGAGCCAGTTGAGCCTAAGCGGGACACGGCTCAGGGACAGGCGAGACCCACGGGGGCACCAACACGAATGCGTCGAGCGGGGCCAGCAGGACAGGGTCGGCGCCTGACGCATTGCTCCGTAGTCATCTCGCTTGTCCTTGCGCCGGGCGGCCCAGGGTCCACAGATCGCCGGGGGCACGAACGAAGGCGCGGTGGACGACCATGTCCCGCTTCAACTGCGCAGCTGAAACTGCGTGGCCTCGTACGGCAAGCGCGTCGCGCAATTCGCCTGGAGTCAGAGGTCGACCGCAGCGAGCGAGGTGCCGGGCAGCCAACTGCTCGGTAGTGGGGAAGGCTGGGGACTCCACCACCAGAAGCGAGTCGGTGAGGGTCTGGTGCTCGGCCTTCGCGGCGCTGACCAGTTCCAACAGATCCTTACCAGCGTCCCCTGCCCTGGACACGCGCCGCTGCCAGGTATCGCGGCCCAGAGAGCCGTTGCGGTAGCACCACCAGAGCAGCCCAGCCGCCGCGGCCAAGGCAGGCACGGGGTAACGGGTGGCAAGGACGGCCAAGCGGTGCGCGCCTGCGCCGGACGCCCGTAGTGCCAGGTCGATGACGAACAGTGCGTTCGCGGCGGTGGCCTCCAGGCCGGCGAGGCGCAACAGGTTTTGGGTGACGGGGATCCATTCGATGATGGCGAACCCGAAGCGGGAGAAGACGCTGTCCTGGGTGATGATGACGCAGGGAGCCAGGAACTCTGCGAGCGCCATCGTGGGTGCGTCGTCCGGGTCACCACGGTACTTCAGCGGCATTTCCGGATCGACGTGCAGGATGTGCCGGGTCTGCGGGGAGAGGTGGTCGCGGATCTCCAGGTCAACCACGCGGATGGAGGGCAGGATCTGCTGGGCGAGGACCTGGCGTGCTCGAGTTTCCGGCACCTGAAAGAAGTCGGCCATGCGAGGAAGGTGTTCGTCGACCTCGCCAAGCACGTGCGCGGCAACATAAGGGGCCGCACGGCGAGTGACGGCCAACGCGGAAATTCTGTTCTGCTGGCCACCTCGCTTGGCCACCGAGCAAGCCTCAACCAGCAGCGCATTGGCATCGAGGACAGGCAACAGCATCGGCCGGTCCAGCACCATCGGGTGGATCGCCGATCCGGATGGGACCAACAGCGGCGGCACCGAATCGGCACGGTCAAAGGTCATGGATCTAGTGTCACCACCACCACTGACATCCGCGCAGCATTTCGTGCGCGCGGCACCGACCTCGCAGCTGATCCGCCGACACGCCGTTCGACGACGCCTCGTTCAGGGGGCACCTCGGCACACGCTCCTGGTTCCTCGGGCCTGCCTACAATCATCTACTGCCAGTGGCCGAGGAGCCGGAAGCCGATCACGGTGACGGAAACGGCCCCGCAAAATCGGTCATTCCGCACCGTGTTAGAGCACGCCGTGAGGCGGTACATGTCGCAATCCGAATAACGGATCGTGCCGAAGGAGCCGCTTCTGCCGCGTCTGAATTCGGGCAGCACAGACAACCACTCTCCCGGTACCAGCCTGACATTCGAACATACTACGTCGCCTGCTGGTCTACACCCGCCGATCGGGATGAATCCATCTCAGCTCAACAGGGCGCCGACGGCCTGAGCAAGCGCCTCGCCACCTTGCTGGACTACGGTTCCGACGACCAGCGCGGGGAGGGTCTGCGCGATCTGACGCAGTACGGTGGGCTGCTGCACTGAAGGGGTGGCAAGCGAGGAATCCACGGTGTCGGCCATCGCGCGGAGCGCTTCGGCGTGGGGCAGGGTCGCAGCGTGTCGTTCTACATCTGAGCGGAAGCTGGCGAGCAGGCTGCGGACGGTTTCGATGTCGGTGGTGCTCTGGGTGGATGCGGACTGGCGGATGTGGGAGATGTGGTCGCCGGTGACGTTTTGGATGGGCGCGGTGTTGTTGCCGCCGATGCTGACGCCTGAGCCGCTGCCTGGTGCCGGTTCGGGGTGACGCCTGCCTATGGTCATTATTGGCCTCCGTGGTTTGTCTGGTCCTGGCCGACGCCGCTGATGCCGGTGCCCGCGACGTTCTGGATGGGGGCGTTGTTGTCGCCGTAGACGAGGATGTTGTTGATCACGACGGCGACCTGCTGCTCATACGCGGTCGTGTCGACGCCCTGCTGCCTGAGGTAGTCGGCAACGGCTCGGAAGACGCAGGACTGCATCAGTACGACATGCCGTTTGGCGTCGTCGCTTTGGTGCATGTCGGTGACTTCCTCGGTGGAGTAGCGGTCGCGGAGGCTGACGGGGTCCTTCTCCTCGGCGCGGCCTTCGCTGGGCTTGCCGGTCCGCGCCGTGCGCTGCCACAGGGCTGTGGGTCCGGCGGCGGCATCCAGCAGTGACTGGGTCGCGAGCCATCCGGCCAGTCGCATCCGGCGTTTGTTCGCGGGTGCTGCGGTCACTCGTAGTTCGTTGTAGAGGGGCGTCATCACGTGCGGCCGGACGGTCAGGCGGAGCTCGCCGGCCTCGAGGGCGGCGTGCACGAACACGCTGACCACGACTTGGCCGTCCCAGGTGATGCACTGTGCCCTCAGGTACAGCCGGTCCGGGACGCTGGAGGGCGATTTTCTTCCCAGCCCGCGTAGGTCGGGCAGTTCCCGTTTCGCTTGGCGGGTGCGATGGAGCCACATGTCCGCGGGAAGGCCGACGACGCGTTCCATGGAGAAGCCGGGCAGCGGCTGGGTGATCTCCCGTGCGCCGCGGCCGAGTTCGTCCAGTGCAGTGCCCACCCGGTCAAGGAGTTCCATCTCTCCGAAGTGCCTGACCGAGTTCTCGGGGTCCTTGGGCTTGAGGCGGATGTTGATGTGCGCGGGCCACCAGGCGTCGCGGCCGGCGCCGATGAAGTGCTCCGCGGTGTCGTAGGGCAGTGCTTGCCAGGTCTGGTGCCGGCCGATATCCGACAGTCGCCGCCCGGCCCTGGGACCGGTCCACGGGAGGCGATCGGCCGAGACGCCGTCGCGCACCAGTGCGGCCAGTGCCGTCCGGGCGGCAAGCCGGTCGCCGGCAAAGACCACGGCGGCCGCGAGCAGCGCCACAAAGGGCAACAAGACCAGTCGGAGCCGCAGCGCCGGCAGACCATCACCAGAGAGAGGGCCCGATGGCAGGAGCGCGAGCAGCCAGGGCACGCCGAGGGCGGTGTAGGCCAGGCGCGGTGAACGAGCCAACCTCGACGGGCGCTTGCCTTCGTCCTTCTTCCGGGCCGCCCGAGACGCCGACCATCGCATCAGCAGGGCTGCGATGAGGGCGGCCGCCCAGACCGCCGCAGCCCACGACGCCAGATAGGAGACCCAGGCGACCGCCAGCAGGACGCACGCCTGTCGAGTCCACCGGCGCCGTCGTGCACGAAGGCTGTGCGCGCCTACCGGGACCAGGTCGAAACCGTACGACGGCACAGCCATCGGTGGCCCGTGCAGCACGTGGTCGATCACCCACTGCCCCATCGGCTCGCCCAGCGGGGGACAGTCGTCGCTGCCCTCGAGATAGACAGGCCTGCGGGTACTGCGGCGCAGCTTGCCTGGAGCACCGCCCTTCCCACGCGTCTTGCGCCACCACGCTCTCAGGTCCCCCACCCGGTCAGGACGCACATAGACCGCCTGGCACAGCAGCCTGGTCACCTCACAGGACGTGGGGTCGACCTCCGCCGGACGGCCGGTACCCGAGACCGGGGCCGGGACCGGCGTCTGGACGGGCACCGCCGGCCACTCCCCCGTACGCGTTCTCTCCCCAACCCGCGCACCCCACACAATCCCCATTCCGCCCCCCGGCTTCACACGTGAGGCGGGCATCCTGACGGCGATCAGCCTCCACCACCAGACCACAAACAGGTCAATCAGGGCAATCGGCTGGGCTTGTTGAAACGGGCCCCACCTTCCGGCTCACAGCGCTCCTCTTCACGCCGATGCGCGCACGACGAGGAGCACGCACCGCCACCCCGCTCCAACACCGGGCCGAACGCGCGCACGACCCGTGCCGACACGGGGTGCCACTCCCCCTCCGGCTACCGGTCTCCTCGTCAGCCGTGGATCGGAAGAAACTGTCCGGGTGAGTGAGCCGGTAGTGCAGCCGTCGCCTCTGGCTGTCCCAGCACGAAGATGCAGGGCAGCGCCGCTTGCTCATCAATATGCCCGTGAATGTCGTATGCGGGCGGTAGGTTCTGCCTCAGGCACCGCACCAAGACCAAGAAGCCCAGGGGGAATTGCCGCGTGTCCGAGACCGAAGTGATGGCCATCGCAACAGGTGCCGCCGGAACCATCGCCGCCGCCACGGCCACCAGCGGCGCCCTGGCCATCCGCGACCGCGTGGCAACGCTGTTCCGCCGGGGCACCGCCGCCGAGCAGTCCGAAGCCCTCGACGCTGTCGACAGCGACACGGCAAGCCTGGCCGACGGCACGCCCGTCGAACAGATCACCCGCCTGTGGGCCATGCGGATCGCCTCGTACCTCGCCGCCCATCCCGAAGCCGTCCTGGACGCCACCAGCCTCACAGCGCCGCCACGCATCAACGCCACACAGACCTGGCATCAGCACAACACCGGTCCGGGAACATTCATCGGCGGAGACGTCCACGGCAGCATCACCACGAACCACAACGGGCCCTCCAATGTCCGACGGCCACAACGCCCATGCCCGGCGCGAACAGCACAACCACGGCCCCGGAACCTTCGTCGGCCGGGACGTCCACGGCGGAATATGGAACTTCTTTATCAACCACGGCACCCATAGGCGCAACGCCCAAAACACCCCCGGCCAGGGGCAGAGAACCCATGAGGACCATGAGCAGGCCGATGATGACGATGACTACGAGGCGGTCTTCTCGCTCATCTTCATGGCGTGCTGGATCGCCGGCAGCGCCGCCTTGGCCGTCTGGTTCTGCCTCCTCGGCGAGCCCTTCTCGGAAGGCGAGCCGCCACCAGGGGTTGCCGCACGCATCGGCGTCGGCCTGCTGAGCACCGCAGTGGCTCTCGCGTGCCTGGCATCCCTGCTCGCCAGAGTCGCCCAGGTCTTCGAACTCTGGTCGGAACGAGCAGCACAAACAGCAATACGCGACGCCACCCGGTGGCGGCGTATCGCGTCAGTGCCCGCCGCCATCTCCAGCGGGACAGCACGGATCGCCACCGTCGCCGCGGTCAGCGCCGGAGTGCTGGCAGCGTTGTACGGCTGGACCACGTTCGGCAGTACGGTCTCCGACCGGGCTCACCTCGCCCGCACCAGAGCACAACACCACGCCGCAACCGCACGGGCAGCCGTCACAGCCAAACGCTGACGCCGCCGCCCAAGACACGCCGTTACCGCATCCGCGTCCCGCTGCCAACGGTCCTGTCCCCCGCCTAACCAGCTACACATTCCCAGGTGTCACGACCACGCTCACCGCTCACGCGTACGACAGGGCGGCATGTAAGGGGACGAGCGACGATGCGTGGTTTCGCCGATACCCGCCGGCCCGGGCCGCTTCACTGGTCAGGTGACCGACATCGCCGACGCCGTCGCGCTCCCCCGCCAGCCTTCCCCATACGGGCAAAGCGGCACTCCCGCCGACGCTCGACATACCAGCAGGCCGGCCGGACGACACGGCGTGTTCCGGGTCGCTCCGTTGGCCGGGGAGACGACGTGGTCGCTGATCGGCCGGGTCGCTGCCCGCTACGGGCTGGACGCGGGCGCGCTCCTGGGGTGTTGGCAGTGGGGCAACCACCGTCCCCGGCACGAGGGCCGCGGGCTGCGGGCGGACGCGGAGGTACTCCTGGACCCGGTTGGGCGGCGGGTGCTGGCGGAGCTGTGCGGGGTCGGCGAGGAGGTCCTGGCGCGGGCGCTGCTGGCTTTCGGGTGGGAAGATCCCAAACTCGCCGCATCGGAAGCTGGGCCGGGAGCGGGTTCGGGGCGGGCGCTGTGGCGTGTCGGGGGCGCGGTGGCAGGGCCGGTGGCGTTGGGGTGCGGTCTGTGTGCGGCGCGGCGTACCGGGACGGCGGGGGTGCGGGTGGTGCGGTACGCGCCGCGGTGGGAACGGGTGTGTGCCCGGCACGGTCGGTGGCTCCTGGACGCCGATGCGGACCTGTCGGCCGGTGGTAGGGAGGGGCTGGAGTTCCTGGATCTGCGGGAGCTGCCGGAGGTGGTCGCGGCGCGGCGGCGGTGGGGCGGGGTGGCGCGGCGTGCGGTTGGGGCCGGGGTGGAGCCGGGGAGGGTGTTCGCGCTGGCGCATGCGGTGGTGGCCCGGTGGTGGGAGCAGGCCTTGCACTGGGATCTGGAGGAGGTCTGGCCGTGGCGGCTGCACCTGGTCGCGGGCGGCGGCGCCGGGGGCGACTTGGAGTGGTGGCGGATCGTGGGGCGGGACGCGGTCGTCTTCCCCGAGGTGGTGGCTGTAGCCGACGCGCTGCTGGACCCGGCCATGGCCCAGCTCGCGTGGGTCGACAGTGGGGGTGAGCGGCCGCTGCCCGCGGACGGGGCGTTCTGCCGCCGGCTCGGGGAGCGGGTGGGTCGGCCGTGGCTGGGGCCGCTGGCCGCGACCGACTTCGGCGGGCCGCTGACGTCCTGGATGGGCGCGGTGATCCGTCTGCGCCGCGGTGCGGGCGGGCCGCCCGGATACGGCAACGACCCGTGGTGGCTGCGCCAGGAGCACCAGAGCGTCACGATGGCCGGTCAGCTGCGGGTGCTGGGCAAGGAGGAGAAGGCGCCCGGCTCAGGGAGGATGTGGCGCGCGGCGGTGCCCGCCGAGGAGCGGGCGCTGATCACCAGCACCATCGCGAGCGCCGAGGAGCAGCTGCTGCAGCTGCGCGGGGTGCAGACCGGGCCGGCGGCCGATGTCGCCCGGCGGCTGTTGCGCGGGCTGGGTCACAGTGCCGCCCTGCTCGACCATGCCTGGCGGCGAACCGCCCTGGCCGCGGCGAACTCCGGGATTCCGCTGGAAGAGGTCGCCCAGTGGGCGGGGATGCCTGCCGGCGCTTTGAGGGACATGCTGGCGGCCAGTCAGGAAGACGACGGCTGACAGACCGTCCCGGAGCGGCAGTCAACCGGTTAGCGCAGGTGGTACCCGTTCGTGGCGGGAATCCTCGAAACCGCGGTGGGTGCGCGCGGTTACGGCTTGGCTGGAGCAGGTGATCAACGCGGGTGCAGCCCGGCCTGGGGGCCGGGCGAAACGGGTGACGGTGGATCGCGCCGCGGGGTTCGAGGCGGTCTTCCTCGACCCTGTCGGGCGCACGGTCCAGCAGCGGTGGGCGGACGCCGCTTTGGTGGTGGCCTTCGAGGATCTGCCGCCTGTCTCCGCGTTCCCGGTCGTGCCGGGGCGGCGGTGGGGACCGGGGCTGTGGTGGTCGGCCACGACCGGACGGCACGTGGCGGCCGGATCGAACGCGATGCGCACCCAGCTGATGGTCCTGGACCGCGACCCGGACGTGACAGGTCTGGCGGGGCGGCCGGTGCGGCTGCTGTGGCGCACCGCTGGCGGACAGGTCCGCTCCTGGGTGCCGCAGCTCTTCGCCCGCTACACCGACGGCACCGCGCTGCTCGCCGACTGCCCCAGCCACCCCGACGCCGGCGGCGAACGCGCCCTGGCCGCCGCACAGGCAGTGGAGGAAGCGTGCGCGGACATCGGCTGGACCTATCAGCGGCTTACGCCTCTGGAGGAGATGCTGGCCGCCAACCTGAAATGGCTGGCCGGCTACCGCCACCCCCGCAACGCCGGCCGCCCTGGCCTGATCCCCGCGGTCCTCGAGGTGTTCGCGCGGCCCCGGCCGCTGCTCGAAGGTGCCGAAGCGGCCGGTGACCCGATCGAGGTCCTGCCCGCCGTCTTCCACGCCCTGTGGCACGGACAGCTGACGACAAGCCTGCAGAGGCCACTGCACGAACGCGCCATGGTCGGCCCGCAAGCCTGGCCCGACCCGAGCACGAAGGATGTCGCCGGGTGACCGCGCGGCGTAATGCCCGGCCGGCTGTGAAAGTCGGTGCCCATGTGTGCTTCCGCGGCGTGAAGTGGCAGGTGGTCGCCCTGTCGGGACAGAGTATCCACCTCATCGGCCCGGACAGCGGCGGGCAGGCCGTGCTCGCCGGGCACCTGTTCGCCGACCCCGGCTTCACCGTCATCGGGGCCGACGTTCCCCAGGCGGCCCCGCAGTGGGGGCTATTCGAGTCCGCACCCGCCGCGGCCCGCGAAAAGGCACTGGCCTGGCAGCGGCACGTGCGCGAAGTCGAATGCGGCCTGCCCGGCGGCCCCGGCAGCCATGGAACCGTACGGCCGCAGTACGACCCCGAGCAGCACACGCTGGCCCAGCGGGAGCAGGCCAAAGCCGAGGAGCTGACCGCGCTCGGCTTCGGCCGGGTCTCGCGCACCACGGTGCAGCGCATGCGGCTCGACTACCGCAAGCAGGGCCTGTGGGGGCTCCTCGACCACCGCACCACCCGTGCCTCCACCGCCACCGGGCGGGCCGACGAACGCGTCGTCGCCGCCGTCCGCGAGGCGCTGCGCCGCCGGCGAGGCCGCTCCAAGGGCACCATCAACGGCCTGTTCCCGCTGATCAACCAGATCCTCACCGACCGGCACGGCCCCGGCTCGGTGCCGGCGCCGTCGCAGGCCACGCTGTACCGGCTCGTGGCCGCTCTCGCCCGCCCCGGCGAACTGCCCGCCGGGCCCGTCCGGCCCACCCCCGCCAGCTTCGACGGGCGCGCCTTCACCCCCACGATGGCGCTGCGGCCCGGCGAGCAGGTCCAGGTCGACACCACCCGCCTGGACGTCCTGGCCCTCTTCGACGACGGCACCCTGGCCCGGCCCGAACTCACCATCGCCGTCGACGTCGCCACCCGCGCCATCCTCGCCGCCGTCCTGTGCCCCAGCGCGACCAAAGCCGTCGACGCGGCCCTGCTCCTGGCGGAGATGGCCGTCCCGCACCCCGCCCGCCCCACCTGGCCGAACATCCTGCGCATGGACCACGCCCGCACACTGCCCCACCAGCAGCTGGTCACGCTGGACGAGCGCCTGGCCGGCGCGGCGGCCCGGCCGGTCGTCCTGCCCGAGACGATCGTCATCGACCGGGCAAGGTCTTCATCTCCCGGGCCTTCACCGCCGCCTGCGAGACCCTCGGCATCAGCGTCCAGCCCGCCCCGCCCCACGCCCCTACCGCCAAAGGCATCGTCGAGCGCGCGTTCGGCACCATCAACGCGCTGTTCTGCCAGCACCTGCCCGGCTACACCGGATCCGACGTCACCCGCCGCGGCCCCGACACCGCACTCGAGGCCTGCTACAGCGTCCCGCACCTGCAGGACCTCCTCGACGAATGGCTGGTGCATTACCACCACCGCCCCCACGGGGGCCTGCGCCACCCGATGATGCCCAAGAAGGCACTCACACCCAACGAGATGTGGGCCGCGCTGGTCGCCGTCGCCGGCTACGTCCCCGTCCCCCTCACCCGAAACGACTACCTCGAGCTACTGCCCGTGCGCTGGCAGGCCATCACCGCCGTCGGCATCCGCATCCACCACCGCACCTACGACCACGACCTGCTGGCCCCCTACCGCGGCCAGCCCTCCCCCCACGCCGGCCGGGGCGGGAAATGGGAGATCCACTACAACCCCCACGACGTCCGCCAGATCTGGGTCCGCCTGCCCGACGGCCACCTCACCGAGATCGGCTGGATCCACCGCGACCACGTCCACCGGCCGTTCAACGACCGCACCTGGCACCACATCAGAACCGCCACCCTGCACAGCAACCACCACGGCGATACCGCACGCCACGAAGCCGACCTCGCCGACGCCCTCGACCAGCTCATGCGCCGCGTCCACAGCGGCCACGCCACCAAAACCGAACAAGCGCTCATCGCCCGCACCCCCACCGCCCCGATCCCCCCGGCCCGCCACCCGGAACACGAACGCGCCCAAGGCGCCGACGACCCGGCGCAGTGGGATACGGACGACAGCATCGACGACCTCGACGACCTTCCCGACACCGATCCAGGCCCCGCCGCGGCCACCGGATTCGGCCTCTACGACGCCCACGAGGAAGCCGACAAGTGGTGAACACCCACCCACGCCCCACCACGCCCAACCCGTGCCCGAACCGCCCGGGCAGCGCACCTGGCGGCACGATGCCCGGCGCGGGCCACGGTCCGGCCGAGGCGTCCTGGCCCCTGACCACCTGGCAGGGCTGGCACCACTTTGCCACCACCGACCCGCCCGCCCCGCCCCAGCCCGGCCAGCCACCCCGCAGTACCGAAGAACGCCTCGCCTACCACTCCGCGTTCGTCACCATCCGCACCCCCGCCATCACCGAACTCGCCACCCAGACCCGCACCCTGATGATCCTCGGCCGCCACCAACAGGCCACCGCACGCCCCTCCCTGATCGTCACCGGACCCGCCGCAGCCGGTAAAACCACCGCCCTCCTCCACGTCGGCCGCGCCTGCCACCTCGCGCACACCCGCAAAACCCCCGCCCCGCCCGCATCAGCCCACACCTCGGTACCCGTCGCGTACGTCCTCGTCCCGCCCAGCGCCACCGCGAAAACCCTCATCACCGAATTCGCCCGCTACCTCGGCATCCCCGTCACCACCCGCATGACCCAAACCCAGATCACCGACGCCGTCTGCCACACCTACATCACCGCCGGCATCCAACTCGTCCTCATCGACGAAATCCACCGCCTCAACCCCCGCACCACCACCGGCGCCCAAACAGCCGACCTCCTCAAAGACCTCACCGAACGCCTTCCCGCCACCTTCGTCTACGCCGGCATCAACGTCACCGACACACCCCTATTCACCGGCGTGAGAGGCGCCCAACTCGCCGGACGCGCCACCCTCATCAACTGCGGCCCCCTCCCCGCCCGCCACGGCACCCGCCACCCCTTCACCGACGTCATCACCGACATCGAAAACAACCTCGACCTACAACAACACAAACCCGGCACCCTCCCCCGCCACACCCCCTACCTCCACCAACGCACCGCCGGCCGTATCGGCAGCCTC
Organism: Streptomyces sp. NPDC088354; assembly: GCF_044753585.1. Lineage (NCBI taxonomy): Bacteria > Bacillati > Actinomycetota > Actinomycetes > Kitasatosporales > Streptomycetaceae > Streptomyces > Streptomyces sp. NPDC088354. Next base: position 22,778 of record NZ_JBIVNJ010000055.1, read on the forward strand.
ACCAGACTCATCCGCCAAGCAGCCATCACCGCCATCCACGACGGCACCGAAAAAATCACCAAGGCCACACTCGAAACCATCCGCCTCGACCACCTCGCCGAAACCCACCACCACCAGCGCAAATAGCCCCATCAGCCGCCAACACAAACAGCCCTGCCCCGTGGCGTGCCCTGAGAGGAAATGCGCGTTCCGTGAAGGGAGTGTCGGTGGGGGCTCGTATGCTCGACACCATGGGTCTCGCTCGGGCCCCTGGCACAGTGGCGTGCCCAGGGCCGGGAGCGGTCGGGAGTTGAGGTAGCGCGGCATGTGGTCGGACAACGAAGCCGATGTGGATCTCCTCGGTTTCGACTTTCTCGTGGACGAGTTGATGGTGGCGCTGACGCGGCCTCGGTTGCTGCCTTTGACGGTGGGCCTGCTGGGTGAATGGGGATCGGGCAAGAGCAGCCTTCTCAAGATCGTGGCGGATCGCATCGAAGCGGAGCGGCCTGGGGACGGTGGGCACTACGTGGTGGTGCCGTTTAGCCCGTGGCAGTTCGAGGGCTATGACGACATCAAGATCGCCTTGATGGACGCTGTCCTGAAACGGCTTCAGGACGAGGCTGCGTCCAACGTCCCGGCAGCAGAGGAGATCGGGTTCCTGCGAAGGTGCCTCAACCGGCTTCGGCGTCCGGCGGTTTTCGCCGGACGGACCGCCCTCGCGGGCGTGGGGCCCGCCGCCCAATTGGCCGCGACCCATTACCAACCGGATCTGGCTCCCCTTGCCCAAGCCGTCGCCCAGCAGACAGCCGTCATGGGAAGCGCGGCCCTCGACCGTGCGGAGGCAACGTCCGCGGCGGCTGCCGCTCCGGCGACCGACGGCGACGTCCTGGCCGATGTCGCATCTTTCCGGTCCCGCTTCGAGGCGCTCGTGGAAAAGCTGGAAGATGTGACAGCAGTCGTCGTCCTCGTCGACGACCTCGACCGCTGCCTGCCGGGCACGATTGTCGACACCTTCGAGGGCATCCGGATCTTCCTGCACACGAAGAAGAGCGCCTACGTCATCGCCGCGCACCCTCAAGTGGTCGAGGCGGCGATCGACAGGTTCTATCCCAACACGGACCGGCCCGGCGCGTCCGGTCTGGGCGCCGAGTACCTGGAAAAGATGCTGCAGGTCAAAATCACGATCCCCGCACTCTCCGCCCCGGAGGCGGAGACCTACATGCAGCTCCTTCTCGCCCAACTACACCTCGGAAATGATGAGTTCGCGACCGTCCTGAACGACGTGACGCAGCGCAGGATGCGCAGCGCCCTGGCCGTCTCGCTCAACCAAGGGCTGGCCGTGGACAGCCTGGGCCGCGAGCGCATGCCGTCGTCCCTGTTTGCCGACATGGGCTGGGCAGGCTCCATCGCGCCGATCCTCGGTACCGCCCTGCGCGGCAACCCGCGCCAGCTGAAGCGTTTCATGAACTCGGTGATCATGCGTCAGGGCAGCGCGCAGCGCCGGGGAACAGACCTGGACTCAGCCGTGCTGGCCAAGCTCATGGTCCTGGAGGAGCTGCACCTGACCGACTTCCAGCGCCTGTTCGATTGGCAGGTGCGGGGCGAGGGTGGCACGGTTGCCGAGCTGGAGGCGGCGGAGCAGCGCGCATTCGCCGCGGCCTTCCCTCGGCCCGCGGCGCCCGGGCGGGGGCGGCGGCGCGCTTCCTCTGAATCGGGTGGAGCCAGCGACCGCGCGGAGGAGACCGCGCCGGCCGAGGAGAGCGAGCTTCCGGATCCGGAGGTCGTGTCCTGGGCCGACCAGCCGCACATCGCCCGATGGCTACGGCTGGAGCCTGCGCTGGGTCGAACCGACCTGGGCCCGTACTTCACCTACGCACGCGCGAAGCTGACCGTCACCGTCGGTGCGGCTCGGCTCCCGGCAGCGCTGCAGGATCTGCTGGTCCGACTGCAGTCCGACGTCGTCGGCGCTCGACGCTCCGCTGCTCGGTCCGTTGGCGAATCGGTGCAGGCCGAGAACCTGCCGTTGTTGATGGACCAGTTGCTCGCGCGTGTACTGCGCGACCCGGACAGCGGCGCATGGGACAGCGCAGTGGAGATCGCCGAGAGGGTACCGGACACGGTGGCCGCGGTGTGCCACACGCTGGGCAGTATTCCGTTGGACGGGATCCCTCGGGCGAAGCTGTCGTCCGCCGTGCGTCGGCTTCCCGGGGACCGACAGGAGGTCGCGGCCCTTCTGGACGGCTGGCAGAACAGCGGCCACGGCATCAGCCCCGTCGTCGCCAGGCTGCGCGCTGCTGGCAGAGGGCGGTCGGCGTAGGTGGGGACCTCGACCGACCGCACCAGCGGTACCGGCGGCGCGTGGACCGACCTCAAATACGCCGCCACCTCGTACTTCCGCGGCACCGGGCAAGGTGGCGCAGGCTCCGGATCTGCCAGGTTGCTGCTGGCCCGGCACGTCCCGGTCCTCGGCGGAGCAGCTGCCGCGGCCGCGGGTGCCGCGGCCGGCCGCACCAGCGTCCAACGGCTTGGTGGTCTGCTCGCCGGCATCGGCACGAACGGGCTGGGCGAGGCGCTGCGCGAGGCGTCGCTCGGCGACCTGGTGGGTCGCGACCGGTTCGAGATCGTCGACGAGCTGGTCACCACGCTGTCCGGTGACGGCAGCGGCCTGGACGCCGCAGCGGCCCGCGACGCGATGTGCGACGTACTGGAAGAACTGTTCGGCGAGGCCGACACGTGGGAGGAACTGGAGCAGGCCCGGGCAACTCGCGACGATATCGAACGGTTGCTGCACCTGTTCCTGACGAACTACCTCTACAACCGCATCCCGGTGATCGCCGAACGGCTCGGGCGCATCACCGACCCGGCAGCCGCGCTCCGCGCGGACCGGCAGATGCGTCAGGTCATCGAGGACTGCGTCGTCATCAACCTGCCGTCCGACCCCCTGTCCGTCGACTGGAACGGCCCGCAGGGCCGTGACATCGCCGACCAGGCCATGCAGGTCGCCTACGCCACCTTGGAGAGCCTGGCATGAGCGTGTTCCGCGTACGCCTTCTGCCGTCCGCAATCGCCCCGGCGCCCGGTGAGACGCTCCTGGACTTCGCCCCCGGCTCCGCCGCGGCTACCGTGCAGGCGAACGCCACCTTCTTCTCCAACGTCGCTCCCCCGCCGCCGGCGGCCGACCTCCTCCTGATGGGCATCGCCGCCTACTGCGCCGACCGCGTCACCCCTCGGCGCGAGACCGTCGACGCGTGGACCCGGGACATCGGCCTGCGCCTGCCCGTCCACTCCCCCGACACCTGGCCAAGCGAAGAGGCCGAGCGGACACTGGGCTTCCTGACCGGCGACCGGTGGGACATCCGCGCTCACCCCCGCTCCGGGACGCGAACGGACGCACCGCACAGTCCGGTGGAGCGCGAGTCGCCGCAGGCGGACGCCGTATGCCTGTTCTCCGGCGGGCTGGACTCACTGTGCGGGGTCATCGACCTCCTCGAGGAGGACTCCGAACGGCGCCTGCTTCTGCTGTCCCACTACGAGGGCGGGCAGACACCCAACGCACAGGCCCGGCTGTTCCAACGACTCCGAGCGCGCTACGGGCGCAGGGTTCGCCGCCAGCCCCTGTTCCTGAGGCCGGCTCCGCACCACCTCGCCCAGGATCAGCCGCTGCCTCCCGAGCGTGAGACCACCAGCCGCTCGCGGTCACTGCTCTTCCTGACCTCCGCGCTGGCCCTGGCGTCGTCCATCGGCCCCGCCGTCCCCGTCTACCTGCCCGAGAACGGCTACATCGGGGTCAACGTCCCACTCACGCCCGCCCGTTCGGGCAGTTTCAGCACCCGCACCACCCACCCCTACTTCCTGTCGCTGCTCCAACAGACCGCCCGGGCCGTCGGCATCGACAACCCGCTGGTCAACCCCTACCGGCTGATGACCAAGGGCGAGATGCTGGAGTCCAGCCGCAACCCGGAACTGCTGCGCGACCTGTCCCTCCTGAGCGTCTCCTGCTCCCACCCGGAAGTCGCCCGCTACGCCCGCCGACCTCAGGGCAACTGCGGCTACTGCTTCCCCTGCCTGATCCGCAGGTCATCCATGGCCCGCGCCGGATGGGACAGCGCGGACGACTATTCGTGGGATGCATTGAGCGATCCCGCCCTGCTCGATACGGACTCCGATCGCAGCGCCGACCTGCGCGCCGTCGTCATCGGCACCCGGCCGGGACGCCCGGACCGGGACGTCCTGCGCAACGGGCCGCTGCCCGCCGGCGAACGACGAGCGTTCCTGGACGTGTGGCGACGCGGCAGCACCGAAGTACGGTCATGGCTCACCACCGGGGCGACCGGGGCCCTCGCCGAACAGTTGGAGAAAACCGCGTGAGCGCCCTCTGGGACACGCACTGCCACCTGACCGGCTACGACCGGCCGACCGATGTCATGGCCGAGGCAGCCACCGCCGGAGTCACCATCGTCGCCGTGTCCGAAGACCCAGGCCAGTACCGGATGCTGCGCACACGCCTCGGCCGCCGCCCAGGCATCGTGCCCGCCCTCGGCATGCACCCCCTGCACGCTGCCTCGTTCACCCCCGCCGACCTCGCCCGATTCCTGCGCCTCCTGCCCGACGCCCCCTGGATCGGCGAGATCGGCCTGGACCTCTCCCCCGCCGGCCGGCCATCCCGACGCGCCCAACTCCGCATCTTCGAAGCGATCCTGTCCGACCCGCGCGCGACCGCACTCCCCCTGACGATCCACAGCCGCGGCGCCGAACTCGAGACCATCGAGCGACTGGCACAGGCCGGCGCCTCACGCGCGATCCTGCACTGGTACACCGGACCGCTACGACTGCTGGATCAGGCCGTGAACGCCGGCCTGTGGTTCTCGGTCAACCCCGCCATGATCGCCTCCGCACGAGCCCAACGACTGCTACGAGAGATCCCGCCCGATCGCGTACTCCTGGAAACCGACGGCCCGTTCACCCGCCACAACAACAAACCGAGCCGCCCATCCGACCTCCCCGACCTGCTACCACGCCTGGCCGCATTGTGGTCCACGGACAAAAACGGCGCACGAAACCAGCTCAACACCAACCAGACGATCTTCTTCTCGCCGCCGACCACGTCCTGAAAGCGCGCAGTCACTCCCCGACACAGAGCCCTCACCGCCTCATCCGCCAAGCCGCAACCACCGCCATCCACGACGGCGAACCCATCACGAGAAGGTCCCCCCGACGATCTGTCTCGCCCACCTCCCCAAACGCGCTGCCCCCACCCAGCGAACAGGCAAAATGGCTCTGACCTGCACAAATACGTAACGAGCCTTTACGCCCTACCACCACCTACTACGAGCCAGGCACCCCTCAACACAGACCACACAAACCCAGCTCACACACCCTGAACTGCCCGTGCAAACAGCCAACCTTCCCTCTCAGCCAATCAGCAACATCGCAGCTCAGACGTCATCCGGTACACCAACAAGCCCCCCTCCGAGCGTCAGCGGATTTCCGCGCCGTATGAGTCAGTCAGCTTGTGGACTACTTCTGGAGCCGACGGGGCCGGCCACGCAACTACGAGATGCTCCTCCAGGGGACTTTCTAGAACAGTCCTTGCCGCACACGCTCGGTCACGCCCACGTGCGTGAAACCTAACTCGGTAAGAGCCTGGGCTGATCTGTGGAAATGCGTGCGCATCCTGATCCCGGGGGCCAAAAAGCGCACCGGGCTCGTCTTCAAATAGCATGCTCACCTCCACGATCTCATCCCAACCGAAATCCAGTAGCGGTTCCGTTTCACGCCAGTCGACACTCAGGGAAACCACACCGAATTCAGTTCCGGTCATGACGATGGCAAGATATTCATGAGCTGAAACCAGCCCATTGAAGTGCTGATACATCTCTGGCCTGATTGCGTCCAGCGTACCGAGCTCCGCGAGCCAGTACTGAGCATGTGATACGTGGATATCTGCTTTCGCGTATGGCATTCGCCGATTCTAGACTGCTACCCAGTATTTGTCTCCCGTGCCACCACTACCATCAAGAACCCGGTTGGTCCCGTAAAACGAGGCGAGAAGGCCACCCTGCGAATCCTGTTCGGTGACTGGAACCCAAGCCCAGCCCCAGTCCGGCTGCGTGGTTTGAGAGGCTCCTTGATCCGTAGACGCGAACGGGTACTCGTCGCAACTTTGCCCAGTAGGTCGCGGTCGGCTGTCGGGGCAGGATATATTGCGGTTTGCATTTTGCAGAGACGTGTTGCGAGAAAGAGGAAGTCCGTCAGCCTGCCTACCGTAGTGATGAGGTCCGGCCTGCTGGATAGCAGAAATATTAGCGGCGATGGCGGGTAGCCCAGCCATCGTGGTCAGCACTGGCAACGCATCGGGAATTACGCAGCCCGCGGAGTAGCCGGAAATCAAATTGTCACATCGGTAAGCGGGAGAGCCCCAGGTTACCGGCGTGATTGTCCCCGGTCCCCAGCTGAGAGTGTAGATGCTGAAGGTTCTGTTCACGGTCGTAGTAGAGTCGGTGTACGAGATCGCGCTCGTGACCCCGGACCCAGCCACAATGGCAGTACCGTTGGGGAAGTGTGAGGTAGCAGAACACGTTCCGCCGCAAGTCACAGCCAGGTTGAGGGTTGCCCCGGGAAGCGTTCCGACCACGTTCGTGACTTGCAGGTCAAAATTTTCGGCAAACGTGACACCCTTGTTGTTGAGCTGTATGTCTTGGGTAATTCTGAACTGTGCTGTTCCAGTTTCCTGTCCAGTTTTCGTGTCCACCCAGGTAAGAGAAGCATTCTCGATTATGCACATTTCAGTGCGAGTTCCCTTCCAGTTCGTCGTGCACCAGGAAGGAACGGTTACGGAGGCAGCCTCAAATCTGGAACCGACGCCTGTTTGTGCTGGAACATCGGGTGTAATACAGGCGGCTGTAGGATGGCCAGACCTAGAAAGAGATGCTAGTACTCCAGCCGTAGATCGTGATCTTCATGGTTGTTGGGCGGTCCACCGCTGGTAGTGGCAGGCGCGGGCCCGGGCCTGGTGGCGTCGTCGCCACTCGGACCAACGGAGCCTGTGGACGACTGTGTGGACGGTCTGGGCGACGAGTGTGGTCAACAGGTGCTGGATCTCGTTGCAGGTCAGCGGGATCAGGTCGTCCGGAGGTGGCTCCTGCCCACGTTCGTCGGCGGTGGCTGCGGCAAGGAAGGCGTGGGCGAGCATCGCGAGGGTGACCCAGCGGTGCCAGGACGTCCAGCGTCTGACCTGGTGTTCGTCGAGCCCGGCCAGGCCCTTGCTGGACTGGAAGGTCTCCTCGACTGTCCATCTGCGTCCTGCCACTTTCACAAGGGTGGACAGCGGCACTCTTGCCGCCGAGTAGCAGCGGTAGAAGGCGAGTTCTCCGGTGCGCCGGTTGCGGCGGACGAGTAGATGGCGGTGGCCGGGCCGGTCGTCGGCGATGTCGGCCAGGGCCCAGTCGTAGAAGCGGTGCCCTTTCGCTCCGGCGCCGACGGAGCGCTTCTGCCAGGCTCGCTTCGGCAGCTTCTTGACCAGGACGTCGGCACGGAACTTGCCCGCGCGGGTAGTGATCTGGTGGTCGCAGGCGACGGCGAGGACATAGCCGACCTGCCGTCCCTCCAGCGCGGTCCGTAGATGGGGGTTGCCTCCGTAGACCTCGTCACCGGCTACCCAGGACGCGGGGACGCCGGCGTCCAGCGCACGGCCGATCATGCGTGCGGCGAGCGCGGGTTTCGTGGCGAAGCTGACGGTGTCAGGAATCCCGGCCGCACGGCAGCGGGCCGTGTCCTGGGTCCAGGAACGCGGAACGTACAGTTCCCGGTCGATCGCCGCGTGCCCCCTCGGGGTCGAGTAGGCGAGGTAGACGGCCACCTGACTGTTCTCGATGCGTCCGGCGGTGCCGGTGTATTGACGCTGCACGCCCACCGTGGCGGTGCCCTTCTTCAGGTCGCCGGTCTCATCGACGACCAGTACCGCGTCGTGGTGGTGCAGTTGCTCGACGACGTAGCCGCGGATGTCATCGCGGACCGCGTCGGCGTCCCACCTGGCCCTGGACAGCAGGTGCTGCATGCCGTCCGGGGTCGTGTCCCCGGCGTGCTCGGCGAGCGTCCAGCAATTCTTGCGTGGCAGGTCCGACAGCAAACCGAGCACCAGCGCCCTCGCCCGGCGTCGCGGTTCCACCCGGGCGAACCGCCCCGCGATGCGGCCCATCAGGACCTCGAACCTGTCCTGCCACCGGGCAGGATCTATGCTGTGACCTGCGGCCACCGTCTGATCTTCTGTCTTCACACACTGATGATCACCGGTGGCCGCACCCATTCCCGGACCAGCCCCAGAGCCTCGGCAACGGCGCGTGATGTCTGGTTCTGAGAGGATCCTGGCGTGTTCAACTTCGGGATCGAAACTTACCGGCCTGATTGGCTGAACGGTCGCTCCGCGGTCGTGGCAGGCCACGGCCAGCAACTGCGTGCGCTCATCGGCCGTCCGTTGACCCATGTCTGGCTGGTCTGGGACGTTCAGGACAACGAGTGGTTCTCCGACTGCCCCGTCCTGCTCGACTTCACCGGAGAACAGGTGGAGATCAACCACCAAAAGTTCGACGACCTCTCGATCACCTGGAACACAGTGGACCCCCACCAACCGGTCCTGTGGCCCGACTTCGATCTCCAGTGGTGCCACGACATGCGCGCCGAACTGCACACCCTCCAGGGCCAGATCCTTCAGGACGTAGAACTCCTGGAGTGGACCGGGAGCGACATGGCCCAGGGAACAGTCGCCGTCAGCTTCCGCTTTCCTCACAGCCAACTGACCATCGCCAACGCCCTCGACGAGAATGAGCTGACCTTCGGGCCACCCGAATCGCGCTACCAGCGTCACTCGCTGCGCTAAAGCACCCGGCCCGAAACCGGGCACCCTCACACGTTCGGAGGCCCTGGGACCAGCCCCGATCGGCAGATCACGATCTACGGCTGGAGTACTAGTACTCCAGCAGGACTTCGACGTTTTTCCTGATCAGAAGGCTGCGCGGTGAGTGTAGTGGGCTGGTGCCCGTCAGGGGCGGTCTTCCTGGGACCGCCCCTCGATCGTGTGCAGTCGGCGTTGGTAATGACAGCGGCGGGCGACGGCCTGGCGTTGTCGGCGCCAGGTGGACCAGTTCAAGGCGTGAGCGCGGGGCGAGCACCGTGGCGGACACGGGCCGTGGGAACGGCCGCCCGCCAGGAGTCGCCGGATCTCTGCCACGGTGAGGTCGACCAGGGTGCGGGAACCGTTTCTGCAGCCCCCTTTGATGCCGCGGCTGCCGCCATCGCGGCCAGGAAGGTGTGGGCGAGCATGGCCAGGGTGATGTGCCGCATCCAGCCGGTGTAGCGGCGGACCTCGTACTGGTCCAGGCCGCACTCGTTCTTCGCGGCCTGGAAGCACTCCTCGATCGCCCAGCGCGTCCCGGCGATCCGCACCAACTGCGCGACGTTCGTGTCGAGTTGTGAGTAGGCGAGGTAGTAGGCGATCTCGTCGGGCTTGGTCAGGCTGCGGCGGGCCAGTGCCCATCGCCGGCGGACCGGGGTCCCGTCCTGGTAGTCGTACTCGACAACGGCGGGCAGTTGGATGGCCGCCCAGTCGTAGACGCGCGGCCCCTTGGCGCCGTCCCCGCACGAGATCCGTTCCCAGGCCTCGGCCGGGGCCTGGGCGAACAGCCAGTCGATGCGTGGACAGCCCACGCTGAACTGGGACTTGGGCACCGCCAGTACGTAGCCGACGCCGGACTGTTCGAGCAGGCGCCGGAAGCGGCCTTCCTGTCCGTAGGCCGAGTCCGCGGTGACCCAGGCGATGGGCAGCTCGGAGGCGAGTGCCCGCAGCACCATGACCTTGGCCAGGTCGCCCTTGGTGTGGAAGTCCCGGTCGTCGGGGATCTTCGCCGCGCGGCAGCGGTCCCGGTCCTGGGTCCAGGACTTGGGCAGGTAGAGCTCCCGGTCGACCAGGGCACGGCCCCGGGCGGAGGCGTAGGCGGCGAAGACCCCGATCTGGCAGTTCTCGGTGCGGCCGGCGGTGCCGGAGTACTGGCGTTGCACGCCGGCGGAGGTGGTGCCCTTCTTGACGAAACCGGTGTCGTCGATGATCAGGACTCCGTCGTCCTCGCCGAGGCGTTCGGCGACGTAGTGCTGGAGCTCGTCGCGGATCTCGTCCGCTTCCCAGCGGGATCCGGCGAGCAGGTGCTGCAGCCCGTCAGGGGTGGTATGACCTGCGTATTCGGCCAGTTGCCAGCCGTTCTTGCGGCCGACTGGGCCGAGTAGGCCGCGGACGTAGTCGCGCATTCGTCGGCGTGGCTCCACGCGGCTGAAGCGGTGGCCGACACGGAGGAAGAGTTCTTCGAGTTCGCGGTCCCAGATCTCGGCTGCAGGCTCGTTGATCACGGCGGGAGGCTGCCCTCGCCGCTGTCATTACCAACGCCGGCTGCACACGATCGAGGGGCGGTCCCAGGAAGACCGCCCCTAACGGGCACCAGCCCACTACACTCACCGCGCAGCCTTCTGATCAGGAAAAACGTCGAAGTCCTGCTGGAGTACTAGGTGCTGTTTCTCGGATCTCCTGACGTGATCATGCGTGTGGGTTGACGCTGTTCAGCATGGTTGGCCGTGGAGATCTGACGAATGCGGAGTGGGAGCGGCTTGAGCCGCTCCTGCCTCGTGGTGGTGCGCGTGGCGGTCGGTGGAGCGAGCACCGGAAGGTCATCAACGGGGTGCTGTTCCGGGCCAGGA